>CAURGM010000018.1:0-30635 GCA_963524395.1 uncultured Campylobacter sp. | reverse complement strand
AGCATCACGAAGGCCTACAATCCCGCCATCATGACCTTTGCCGCGCTTACAGCGATACTGCTAGCTTTTGTGGGTAAGCTCGGCGCCGCGCTCTCCACGATCCCCGCTCCCGTCATCGGCGGCATTATGTTGTTGCTTTTCGGTATCATCGCTAGCGTGGGCATGGAAACGCTCATAAAAAACAGCGTAGATCTGGCCGAGCCGCGCAATATGATCATCGTCGCGCTTATCTTCGTCTGCGCGATCGGCGGCATGGTGCTGGACTTTGGCGCTATGAGCTTTAGCGGCGTGGGACTTGGCGCGATTATCGGCATTACGCTAAATTTGGTGCTGCCAAAGACCAAGCATTTTGACGGGTACTGAGTTAAATTCGCGCGGAGCTTGCGTAGTTTCGCGCAAATGCGGGTAAATTTGAGCGTCGTCGTCAAATTTACCCGCAGCTTTCGCCGCCAAATTTACCGCACCTAAATTTTAAAATTTCCCCGCAAACGCTTTTAAATTTCTAACGTTTTAAACTAGCAAGATATATAATTGCCTTATGAAAAAGGCGAATAATTTAAGCAAATTTGATAAAAAGGCGCTAAAGCTGCTCTTTGCGGTACTTTTCGTGCCGCTCTTCGTCTCGCTCGTTTTCATCTATGAGCTATCGGTGTATGACCGCTCGCGCGAGCTGCCTGCGGACGCGCAAAAGATCGGCCACAGCGATTATTTCAACATCGGCGGCAAAATTTACCTACGCTCTTGGAATCTCGCCCCCTACGAGCTAGAGGGCGGCGCGGACGCGGCGAGTTTTCGCGCGCTTGATACCGGCAGATACTCCTACACAAACGTCGGTATGGACGCTAACCGCGTATTTTGCGGCGCTCGCAAGATGTCGGGGCTGGATCCCGCGCGCACGCAAAAGATCGGTGCGCGATACTACAGCGACGGGCGCGTGAGCTACTTCTGCTCGGACGTTACGCGGCGCATGGGCGGCGCGATAAGTTACATTTATAAGGTGTTTTTCCACGCCTTTGGGCTCTCAAAGTGGCCGCAGGAGTACAACTACCCCTACGCGAGGCTGGATACTAGCGCGCCCATCTCGCCTCTGACCGAGAGCCCTTACGTCGCAACCGACGGCGAGCGGGTATTTTACGAGGGTAAAATTTTAGCGGGAGCCGACGCAAAAAATATAAAACAGATAAGGCGAAAAATCATATACGAAGACGGCCCCGAGCTGCCCGCACACTTTCGCCCGGTCGATCGGTGGCTGAGCGACGGACGCAGCGTTTATAAGGGCGGTGAGAGGCTAAATTTCACGCCTAGCGAGCAGATGTATCTCGTGGAGCCAAACGCCGGTATAGAGTTTCTTTTTGATCCTGCGACGGGCGCGGTGTTTATGAACGGCGAGAGATTTGATGCTGCAAACGAGCCCTATACGCCGCTAAATTTTCAGAGCGGCCATCAGGAATACATGCTGTTTGCGAGCAAAAACGGAATATTTTATCTAAGCAAGGATAAAATTTTAAATCGTCCGCGCGCTAGCGGCATCGAGGGCTGGATAAAAGACGCGCTTTGGTACGTTTATTATAAATTTGGCGGGGAGGGCGGTAAGCTAAGCGCGCTAAAAAGGGCGGGCGACAATCCGTTTAAAGGTGCCGTGCGGCAGATCTCGGAGAAGCTTTTTAAGGACGACGCTGGATTTTACTATCTAAATTTCTACTCGCATAGCGTTTACGTCACGGGCCGCAGCGGCAGGCATCTAGAGAAGCGGACAAATTTCATCGAGCTGCGAAAGATCACGCTTGAGGTGCATGATGATGAGGTGATGGCGCAGGTCGCGGACGAGGCGGCGCGAAACCCAGAAATGTCGCAGCAGGTCTTTAGCGCGCAGGACGCGGAGTATGAAAACGGCGCGGCCTTTTACATGTATTGCCTCGCGGCGGTTTTGTTGCTCGGAGCTTGGTTTTATAGCTATCTTAAAAAGCGCAGCTTGCGACGCGGCTAAATTTAGCGGTACGGCGGAAGGTAAATTTAGAGCAAGACAAAAATACTGACGTCGTGTTATTCAGCGCACCCTTGGCTACAGAAGGTAAATTTTAAGAGCGGGACGGCACGGCGAAGCAGTAAATTTAGATAGTGTTGCGGTTGCCAGCGCAGCAATGCGGCAAATTTATGGGTGCTGCGATTGCGAGTACGGCAGTATGGCGGCGGGATGCGATTGAGCGTGTGCCAAAGCTTGCCGGTACCGAGTGCCGGTTTGTCGGCGCGCAGTAAACCAGCTAGATGGTGCGAGGCGGAATGATTGCACGCCGAAACAGCGGCGGCTTTTGTGCCGTTAAATCGTGCTACCTGGTTTTAGTCGGAATTTTATAAATACGCAGATGAAGCTTTGGCTAAGATTTGCAAAACACCGCAAATACGGCGTTTTATTTTAAACTGCTTTTGCCATTTATCTAAATTTAAGGAGCAGGAATATAAACTTCAATATTCATAGCCTGGAAAAATAGAATTTCTAACGCTGTGTAAATTTCTCCGTTGGAGTTTGAAACTTTTCTACCTCGCATACGTCGAAGCGTTATAGGCGTGTGTAAATTTCTCCGTTGGAGTTTGAAACTTGTCGGTGCGAGTAAAGACGCTTAGAATGATCTGTGTAAATTTCTCCGTTGGAGTTTGAAACGGAGCTGTAAATTTTGCTATCTATGCTATCCGAACATAGTGTAAATTTCTCCGTTGGAGTTTGAAACAGTTTGAGTTAAGATAATTCACATAGACATCGTAGTGTAAATTTCTCCGTTGGAGTTTGAAACTTAGTTGAGTCTGGTGATACTGTAAATGTTTGTGAGTGTAAATTTCTCCGTTGGAGTTTGAAACAGATAAATTCCTTTGCTAGGCTAAAAGGCGGGTTTGGTGTAAATTTCTCCGTTGGAGTTTGAAACCGTAAGGCTTTTGATATTTCGGGGCTCTATTCTATGTGTAAATTTCTCCGTTGGAGTTTGAAACGGAACACCTAAGAACCATCTATTCATTCTAGCCATGTGTAAATTTCTCCGTTGGAGTTTGAAACAAGTTGGATTATTAGTTTGAGCAAAAGCTTCACCGTGTAAATTTCTCCGTTGGAGTTTGAAACACTCGTAAAGTTGCTCTAGCTTTAATGAAAGCTTGGGTGTAAATTTCCTCCGCTGGAGTTTGAAACTCGATCCCCCACATCTACGCACTCCTTGAGGAGCGAGTAAATTCTCTCCACTGGAGTTTGAAACCATCGTAAATAAAAGCATCAGCAAAATCGAAATAACGTGTAAATTCCCTCCACTGGAGTTTGAAACTCAGATGAAAAAAAATTGCTTGAGCTTATCTGCCAAGCAAAGTGTAAATTATCTCCGATGAGGTTTGAAACTGGCTATCACCCATGGAGTGCGTCCATTCGGCAATGTGTAAATTTACTCTGTTGGAGTTTGAAACTTACGGACTTTAAACCTTAAGCATCTCAAAATCGGTATTCAAAGCACTGCTACATTTTACTATGCCATGATTTGTGCTCCGCCTGATAAAATTTAGGCTGAAAAATACATTATTGACGATTCCAGCTTGGATATTAGCGGATTTAAATTTTTGTCGTGTTTTTAAAATCAATCATACCGACGCCAAAGCCCAGCTATCTAATGAATTTTAAATTTGCCGGGCGTTCAAAGAGTAAATTATATCGGCGTTTTGTTCTAGCTCTCGATATAAGTTTTTAGTTTGCGGCCGATCTTTGGGTGTTTTAGCTTTTTGATCGCCGAGCTTTCGATCTGGCGGACACGCTCGCGAGTGATGTTGAGCTCCTTGCCGATCTCTTCAAGCGTGCGGTCGCTCTCGTCGTCAAGCAGTCCGAATCGCATGCGGATTACCGTGCGCTCGCGGTCGTTGAGCTGTTCCAAGATATCATCGATCTGCTCTTTTAGGTCGGATTTTAAAATTTGCTCGATCGGCGAAACTGAGCTTTTGTCCTCGACGAAATCGCCGAATTTGCCGTCATCCTCGTTTCCGATCGGCGCTTCTAGGCTGATTGGCTCCTTTGTGATTTTGATGACTTGCTTTACTTTATCGACGCTAAGGCCTACTTCTTGCGCGATGACGTTGATGTCGGGCTCCTTGCCGCCTTCTTGCATATATTTGCGCGTGATTTTATTAATTCGATTTATCGTCTCGATCATATGGATCGGGATGCGGATCGTGCGCGCTTGATCGGCGATGGCGCGGCTGATCGCCTGGCGGATCCACCACGTCGCGTATGTCGAAAATTTATATCCGCGCTTGTATTCAAATTTATCCACCGCCTTCATAAGCCCGATGTTGCCCTCTTGGATGAGGTCCAAAAACGGCAGCCCGCGGTTGGTGTAGCGCTTAGCGATGGAGACGACCAGGCGCAGGTTGGACTTCGCCATGCGCGCTTTTGCGTTATCGCTGATGCGCTTGCCGCGCTTGATCTGCTCTAAAATTTCTTTCAGCCGCTCGGGCTCGAGGTTGAAGCTTTTTTTGCTCGCTTCTTTTGTCAAAAAGAGCTTTTTTATATCGACGTAGGTCGAGACCATCGTAGCTTCCGGCACGCGCGCGATGATGTCGTCTTTGCTAAGCCTCGTGATCTCTTTTAGGATTTTTTTATGATTTTCGCGCAGTTCGGCGCTAAACATCGGTAGCTTGTATTCCAGACGCTTGAGCTCCTTTTCGAAGCCTTCGTCGCTTTTTAGCGCGGTCTCCATCGATTTTACGATCTCGGTGATGAGCTTGCTCGTAGGGCCTAGATCCATGAGCTTTTCTTTTAAAATTTTCTTTTTAAACGCCAAGTTTAGCTTCGATAAAATTCCCTTGCTCTGCTTAATCGCCTCGGCGTTTTTCTCGGCAAATTTCATCCAGTCTTTTTTTGCTTTTTCAAGAGCCTTGAAGCTTTCGATGACCTTTAGAGCGCGCTTATCGTTCTTTTTGGATCGCCTTTGCTTCGCCTCGTCCGCGCTTTCCTCATCCTCCTCGTCGTCGTAATCCTCCTCCGATAGTTCCTCTTCGTCCTCCTCTTCACCCTCTTCGTCGCTGTCGTCAAAGCTCTTGAAAAGCTCCTTTACGCGGCGCTCGCGGTTGATAAGCGGCTCTTTATAGTCTAAAATGAAGTCTATTAAGTATGGCACCGAGCAAAACGCGTCGATGATGATATCCTCGCCGAGCTCGATTTTTTTGCTGATCTCGATCTCCTCTTCTTTGGTCAATAGCGGGATCTGCCCCATTTCGCGCAGATACATCCGCACCGGGCTGTCCGAACGGCTCCACTCCAAAAGCTCGACGTCGCTGGATAGATCAAACTCCTCGTCCCAGCCCTCGTCCAGTAGCTTTTTTTGCGTGGCTTCTTTGAGTTTCGCGTCCTCTAAATTTTTGATTTTGGAGATTTCTGCGGCGGAGATCAGCTCGACGTCAAATTTTTTCGTAAGCGCTTCGACTTTCTTAACGGCCGTCGCGGTGGGGGCTTTGTCGAAAAATTTTATCAGTCTTTCGTAGGTGATGTAGCTTTTTTGATTGTCGTCGAAAAATTGCTCGATGGGGCTTAAGGCGTCTTTTGGGCTCGCCATAAAATCTCCTTGTGTCGTTGTGTATTTGGTTCTGGAAAATCGGATTATACCGAAACGCTCTTTATTTTTGCTTATATACGGCGTAAACTATCTAAATTTAATAATTTTCCAAATCCTAGAAATTAGGCTAAATTTTAAAATTTAGGTTATATTTTTAGCTAAATTTAAGGCTGCTCGCTAAAATTCTGCGTTCGCAAGACGTAAAACCGACGTGCCGAAACCCGCTTCCTTTGCGCTGCTGCTTTAAAATTTAACGCCTCCCCACTTCCTATCTCTGAGCTTTTGCGTTTAAATTTAGCCCTAAATTTCAAACGAGGAATTCCGTCCTCATATCGGAGCGATTGAGCGGATTTTAATAAATTTGTCGGTAAAATCGCGCATCTATTTTAAAATTGAAGGCGGAAATATGGCAAAAGTATGGAAATTCGGCGATGATATCGACACCGACATTATTATCGCGGCGCGCTACCTAAATACCTCCGATGCGGCGGTGCTTGCGACGCACATTATGGAGGATGCGGACAAGGATTTTTCGTCCAAAATAGCTCGCGGCGACATCATCGTAGCGGGAAAAAATTTCGGCTGCGGCAGCTCGCGCGAGCACGCTCCGATGGCGCTTAAGGCCGCCGGAATTTCATGCGTGATCGCAAAGAATTTCGCTAGGATTTTTTATCGAAACAGCTTCAACACGGGCTTTTTGATCCTCGAATGCGACGAGACGGATAAGATCGCGCAGGGCGACGAGCTTAGCATTGATCTAAAGGGCGGCGTAATTAAAAATTTAACTCAAAAAACTGAGTATAAATTCGGCGCAATCCCCGAGTTTATGCAAAAGCTCCTCGATGCCGGCGGAGCGATAAATTATGCAAAAACAAAGATAAATTTGTAAGGAATTTGGATGAAAAAATACGATGTATGCGTGATAAAAGGCGATGGAATCGGCCCCGAGATCATTGAAGAGGCGATAAAAGTGCTTGATGCCGTAAGCCATAAATTTAATTTCGAGCTAAATTTTGACTACCGCTTGATGGGCGGCGCGGCGATCGATATTATGGGCGTTCCGCTTCCGGATGAGACGCTAAATGCCGCTAAATCAAGCGACGCGGTGCTTTTCGGTGCGATCGGTGGCGCGAAATGGGACGGCCTGCCGCGCGAACTGCGCCCCGAAAGCGGGCTACTGAAAATTCGCAAAGAGCTTGGAGTTTTTGCAAATCTGCGTCCTGCGATGATTTTTGATGAGCTGATAAACGCTTCGACGCTAAAACCGGAGATCATCAAAGGCGTCGATATAATGGTGGTGCGCGAGCTTACGGGCGGGATTTATTTCGGACAGCCGCGCGCAAAAAACGAAAAGGATGCGCTAAATACGATGTATTACAACGTCTCTGAGATCGAGCGCGTCGCAAAAGTTGCCTTTGAGGCTGCGCTTTTGCGAAATAAAAAGATAACGCTCGTGGATAAAGCTAACGTGCTTGAAACAAGCCAGCTGTGGCGCGAGGTCGTAAGCGAGCTAGCCAAAAATTATGCGGGGATAAATTTGGAGTTTATGTACGTTGATAACGCCGCTATGCAGCTCGTGCGGGCGCCCGCGCAGTTTGACGTGATTTTAACGGAGAATTTGTTCGGCGATATTTTAAGCGATGAGGCGAGCATGATCTGCGGCTCGATCGGGCTGCTTCCGAGTGCAAGTATCGGCGGTAAGGTAGGAATTTACGAGCCGATCCACGGCAGCGCGCCCGACATCGCGGGGCAGGGGATCGCAAATCCGATCGCTACGATCTTAAGTGCTGCAATGATGCTGAAATACGCATTCGGCGAGAATGAAGCGGCAGAAGCGATCGAGCTTGCCGTACGAGCCGTGCTTCGCGACGGATACCGCACCAAGGACATCGCGCAGTACGATGCCAAAGAAATTTGCTCGACTGCAGAGATCGGCTCGATCATCGCAGATTACGCGGCTAAGGCTTAGGAGCTAGCCTTGAATGGTGCGCTAGCATACGCTATGGAGCTTGAGAAAAAAGGCGATATCTACGGCGCAATGCGGATTTGTCGCGGTATTTTACGCGATAATCTGCAAGATGGCGATGCGGCAGTGCTTTTTGCGCGGCTAAATTTAAATCATCGAGTAAGCTCTGGCGTCAATATGGCGATGCTGGAGCGCTTTTTAAGCGTCGATGCACGTAAACAAGCAGAATTTAAGAGGTGGCTAATTGATGTATGAAAATGAACTAGAAGATATCATCGAAGCAGTCAATGAGATGAAAGCACAAAGGCGCGCGCAAGATTTGGTGGCGCAGCAAGAGGGGGCTGCAAATGCAAACAGCGCTGAAGCAGAAGCGCAGGATGCTTTAAGCCCCGCTTCTTTTACGCCAGATCCCATTGCACCTGATGCCTTAAATTCTACATCTGCACCGAATATCGCTTCATCAAATGCGCAAAATTTCACTTCCTCAGATACTAAAAATTCCACTTCGCGCTTTGTTTCATCGGACGCTTTAAATTCCGTCCTAGATCGTTATCGTTCAAGTTCCATGGCGAGTAAGAGCTCTGCGTCTAGCAGCGTGAAATTTGCAGCGGACGCTACTTTAAAAAAATCTGCCGTAAAAGATGAAAATTTTACTTTTTCAGGCGAGGAGAATTTTAAAAACTCTGATCTTACAAGCAGTGAAAATTCCGTGGTTTCCGTCTCTTTAAATGGAGGAAATTTTATAAATTCCACTTCTGCAAGTGGCAAAGATTCCGCAAATACTACCTTAACAAACGATGAAATTTTAAAAAGCTCCACCGCAAAATTTGACGAAAGCTTTCGTGATTTATCGGGCATCGCAGGCGAAATTTACGATAGTCTAGGCAGCGATATGAATGGGTTTATTTCGTCGCAAAGCAGGGACGCAAACATAGCGCAAAGCTCTATCAAAAGTAAAGATTTTGAATTAGCGCTAAATTCTACGGATGATGACTCTCAAAGCGAGCAAGATTTGACGCCTCGTATTTTAGGCGCGCATTTTAAGGAGCTAAGCAATGACGATTTTGGGCCTGGCTCTGATTTCAAAGAAAGCGAAGCTGACGATTGTTTCAGCACAGCGCATTCTAAAAAGCAGGATTTTGCGTCGCTTCAAGCTCAAAATTCCGCCGCACTAAATATCCGCAATGCTGCCGCGCAGCAGCAAAATTTCGTTTCACAGCCACAGAATTTTACTATGCCTGAGGCGCGAGACGATGAGCTCGCCACGCCGCAGCTTTGTAATTCTGCCGCGCAGGATATGCAAGCGGGAAGTTTTGTTTCTTCTGGTGCTAAAAATTCCGCCACGTGCCATCCTGAAGCAGTGCGACATTTCGGGGCTGCGAGACAACCTCAAGCGGGTGGCAAATCAAAATATCTCGCAAATGCAGATTTTAAAATTTCAAGCGAAGCGGAGTTTTTGAGCGCGATAAAAGAGCGAATTTTAGTGCTTTTTGAGGGGCTGAACGCTTTTGAGAAGGGCGATTTGAACGCGCGTGTGGAGCTAAATTTAAAATTTATGGAATTTTTGCTTGCAAGTATCGAAAACCGACTTGAAAATCTATCAAAATAACGATTTCATCGCGCTTTTAGATTATCTTAAAAAATTTAGCTCGCGTATCTATCTAGTAGGCGGTTGCGTGCGCGATCATTTTTTGGGGCGGGCGAGCGCTGATGTGGATGTGGAGCTTTACGATGTGGATCCGCACCGCTTCGAGCAAATTATGCAAAACTTCGGCGCACAGGGCGTCGGCAAGAGTTACTTCGTCTATAAATATAAAAATTTCGATGTTTCGCTGCCGCGCACCGAGAGCAAGACGGGCATCGGACACAAGGGCTTCAGTGTCGCTTTGGCTACGGACGAACATGAGGCTAGCAGGCGACGCGATTTTACAATCAATGCGATGATGATAAACGCTATAAGCGGTAAAGTTCTCGATTTTTACGGCGGGCTTGCGGATTTGCATGCGAGGATTTTGCGAGTGGTTGATCCGCACACTTTCGTGGAGGATAGCTTGCGCGTGTATCGCGCGGTACAGTTTGCTGCGAGATTTGAGCTTCGCGCCGAGCCGCGCACCTTAGAGCTCATGCGTAGTATCGACGTTAGCGATCTTAGTTGCGAGCGCATTAAAGCAGAGCTGATTAAATTTTTTCGTGCACCTGCGCACCGATATGGGATGACGCTAATGCAAGAGCTAGGGCTTTATGAGCGGGTTTTTGGATTGCAGATTGATCCGCGCACGCACGAGCGTCTGATGCAATTCATAGAGCACGGCGAATCTTTCGTGAGAAATGAAATGTTTTTTTTATATGCGTTTTTGAATTTTTTAGGATTAGATAAAGATAAAATTTTAAAGAATTTAGGGCTAAATTCTTTTTATAAAAGGCTACTTAGCGAGCCGTTTTTTAAGCGGGTGAGCGACGAGCGACTATGTAAAATCGCTCTAAAAATGCCGCTTAAGCAGTGGCTCGGGCTATATTGTAAAGGTAGGGTGCAAGCATCAAAGCGGCTTGGGATTTGGGATAAGAAATTTAAAAGCTTGGTTTGCGCCGCGGATGTCGCTCGCAATCTGCGCGGCGCTGCGATCGGCAAGGAGATCGAGAGGCTGCAAGAAGCGGAGATTAGGGCGTTTGTAACGGCTTTAAAAGCGTAAATTTAGAGAGATTTTTGTAAAATCGCCGTTTTATTTAGGAGCTAGTTTTATGAAAAAATTCTATCGTCGCGACGAAATTTACGCGTTTTGCAAGAATGCTTCGCCTTTGCAAAAATGCGCTTTTTGCTTTGATCGTAGGCAAAATCTCGTGATTTTTGCTGCGCGAAATTTTATCTTTTGCGACGAGCGAAATTTAAATTTTTGCGGCGTAAAATTTCATAGTGCAAAGCTTAGCTCGGTAGGATTTCACGACGCAGAATTTTACCTATTAAAATTCCATCCGTCGTGCCGCCACACGGAGAAAATCCACGAGGCGAAGTTTTATGGATCGAGCGAATTTCGCAGATCACATCGCTGCGGCGAGAAATTATACGAGCCGTGCAGCAACGAGACGGAATTTCACGGCTCGCATTGCAGCGAGATGAAATTTTGCGGATTAGGACATCTTGGCACAAAATCTCACAGCCTGCGTCATATTAAACGCATTAAAGCAAAATTTAGCGAGCCGTATTGCGCGTCCTGTGCTATGGGAGTAGTTGCCTCGCCGCACCACAAAAAAATGCAAGAGCCGTGTCGCTACAGGGAGAGATCTGACGTCCTACAGTATCGCAAAATCACGGACCTAAATTTTATTTCGCAGAATTTCAAATTATGGAATTTTGCCCATTCAAATTTGCAAGGCTTTACTGCGCGAAATCCCAAGCCGCGTAATTTAGCTTTTCGAAATTTTAAATCTCAAAACTTTGCCTCGCGGAATTTTAAATCGCAAAATTATGATTGTGCAAAATCGGCGGTTTTTGATGTTTAATATCGTGTTAGTATATCCGCAGATCCACACAAACACCGGTTCCATCGGGCGCATGTGCGTCAATGCGGGGTGTCCTTTGCATCTGATCAAGCCGCTCGGATTTATCATCGACGATAAGCATCTGCGCCGTGCGGGGCTTGATTACTGGACGAACTTGGATCTTAAAATTTGGGAAAATTGGGACGAGTTTATGGCGGCGAACGATAAATTTAAGCAGCGCTTCTTTTTTGCGACGACGAAGACGAACAAGCTCTACTACGAGGCGAAATTTCAGCCGGGCGATTTTTTGATTTTCGGCTCGGAGGGGCACGGGCTGCCGCTTGAGATCATGCGCACAAACCGCGAAAACTGCATCACGATCCCGATGAGCGGGGCGGGGCGCAGTTTAAATTTAGCCACCAGCGTGGGCATCGTAACCTACGAAGCGATCCGCCAAAACATCGATAAATTTGACTTTAGGAGCGCGGTTTGCGAGTTTTAGCGCTACTTTTTGCGATGTTTTTCTGCGGCGCAAGTGCGGCGGAGCTGAAAATCGCATCGTTTAACGTGCAAAATTTATTCGATGGCAAGGACGACGGCACGGAGTACGCGGATTTTGAGATCGGGCGCGGCTCATGGAGCGAGCAAAAATACGAGCGCAAGCTGCAAGAGATAGCGGACGAGATAAGCGCGCTTAATGCCGATATTTTGGGGCTGCAAGAGATCGAAAACGAAGCGGTGCTAAAAGCGCTTGCGCAGAAGGCAGGCTATAAATTCTACGCTTTTTCGCGCGCGCAGACTGCACCTGCGGGTGTGGCAGTGATGTCGCGCATACCGATAAAATTTCAAAAAACCTACCGCCCGATAGAGCTTAAAACACGAGATATTTTGCGCACTGATTTCGCGCTTGGCAGCGCTGATTTTAGCTTTTATGTCGTACATGTGCTCTCTGCGCGCAATCCGCTAAGCGAGCGCAAGCGCAATTTCGCTTTTTTACGCGAAGTTTTGCAAGGGCACCAACGCGCTATCATGGCGGGAGATTTTAATACGAATTTCGGGCGAAATTCTTTGCTAAACGAGCTTATCGAGCGCGATGGATTTAGTGATTTGTGGGCGCTGCATCCCTGCTCGCAGTTAAAGCATTTTAGCTCTTGTGAGTCTCATGAAAGTGGCGCGGTGCTCGATCATATCTTGCTTAGCGACGATTTTTTTAGTAGCGAGCCAGGATATAAAAAGGACAGCTTCACGGTTGCTAAATCCTCCACCGCTTCCGATCATTTTCCGATTAGCTTCATTCTGACGGACGAAGGCGCTTTAAAATCTATGCCAAAAAAGCAAGAATTTTTAGCTAAAAATACCGCTAGCTTCGCAAAGACCGTCACGATAGAGGAGCTTTACGGGCGCATTATAAGCGAGCCTGTGCTGATAAAAGGCGCAGTCGTGAGCTTTACAAACCGCCACGGCTTTGCGATCTCCCAAGATGGAAGCGGAGTTTTTGTCTACGGCGGCAGCGGGCTGCGGTTAGGCGATAAACTCGATTTGCTAGTAAAAAAGACGAAATTTTATAAGCAAAGCTTTGAGATCGACGATTTTGAGATCGTATCTAGAAGCGGCAACGTAGGCTCTATCGCGCCATACGTTTTGCCTAGCGCATCGGTGCGGCAGCTGCGCGCAGGAGATGTGATAAGCACGATTAAAGGCGACGTTAAAGACGGCATAATTGATCTAAAAAGCGCGGGCGAGTTTAGAATTTTTCGCAAAAGTGCTCCTGTACAAAACGGCAAAAATTTAGAATTTAAAAATGCCTATTTTACGATTTATAAAGGGCAAAAGGAATTTATAGTAGAATGATACACGCCGTTATAACCGCACTTTTTGTGCTTTTTATGATATTTATGATCGTAGGATTTAACCGCGAAATGATGGAGAAAAACGAAAAACGAAATCAACGAAAAAAGGATAAAGATGGAACTACTCATTGAGATTGGGGTTGAGGAGCTGCCTGCGATCCCGTTTTTAAAAGAGCGTGCGAATATCGCGCCAAAATGGCGCGCGGTGCTTGAGGCCAACCGTATAAATAGCGACTTTCGCTTTGAATTTAGCCCGCGTAGATTTGTGCTATTTCACGAGGATTTTCCGCAACGTGGCAATGATGCGCAGATCATAAGCACGGGCGCACCAAAATCCGTCGCGCTCAAAGACGGCGCGTGGAGCCCTGCCGCACTAAGTTTTGCTAAAAAATGCGGCATAAGCGAAAGCGAGCTGAAATTTCGGCAGATAGGCGGCAAAGAGGTGCTCTACCACGCTGCGGTACAAAAGGGGCGTGATAGTCGTGAAATCCTAGGCGAAATGATAGAGGAGTTTTTACGATCGCTAAATTTTGGACGCGCGATGCGCTGGGGTAGCGGCAAGTTTGAGTTTATCCGTCCGATAAGAAGCATAGCCTGCGTTTTGGGCGGTCAAAACGTAGATTTTGAAATTTATGGCGTGCGAAGCGCGGCTGCATTTTTCCCGCACCGAAAATTTGGCTACGAAGCGATTAAATTTAAAGACGCCGCAGATTATTTCGCACTGCTGGAGCGTAACGGTGTAATTTTAAGCGAGCAAAAAAGAAAGGATAAAATTCTAAGCGAGTTTGCAAATCTCGAGAAAAAGCATGGCTTTAAGATCGAGGTCGATCCTGCGTTGCTGGATGAAGTAACGGCTATCACTGAGTATCCGACGGCGCTGTTAGGCAGCTTTGAGCGAGATTTTTTAAGCGTACCAAAAGAGGTCATTATCACTTCGATGAAGGAGAATCAGCGCTATTTTCCCGTTTTCGAGGGTAAAAGCTTAAGCAATCACTTCATTGTCGTTAGTAATGCGATCACCGATGATGACGAGCTTGTAGTACGCGGTAATGAAAAAGTTTTACGCGCGCGCCTAAGCGATGCTATGTTTTTTTGGAAAAGCGATTTGCAAGCGGAATTTAGCCCTGAAAAACTTAAGCAAATCTCCTATATGCAAGCCCTTGGCTCGGTTTATGATAAGCAAGTGCGCGAGCTAGCGGTAGCAAGGGCACTGAGCGCGGATTATGCTACGCAGATTGAGGCGGAGATCGGCAAAAAGGATTTTGCGCGGGATGTGGAAAATGCCGTAATGTTTAGTAAAGCAGATCTTAGCAGCACGATGGTGGGCGAATTTAGCGAGCTTCAAGGCATTATGGGCAGCTACTATGCCGCACACGCTGGACTGGCAGATCATGTATGCCGCGCGATACGCGAGCAATATCTGCCTAGTGGCGAGGATAGCGAGCTGCCAAGCGGTGTATTTAGTGGCGTAATCGCTGTGGCGATGAAATTTGAAACGCTCCTGGGGCTTTTTAGCATCAATAAAGTTCCAAGCGGCAATAAAGATCCGTATGCGCTTCGCCGCGCAGCTACGGGGCTAATTAAAATTTTACTAAATCAAGGATTGAGCTTTGATGCGAATGCGCTAGCGCAAAAGCTGGCGCCAAATTATAAGAAATTTGACATTTCTAAGCTGCTGGATTTTATAAAAGATAGATTATACGGAATTTTTGACGAGATAAATCCGTCTGTGATCAAGGCGTGCATCGCAAGCGGCGAAAACGATCTATTACTACTAAGCAAGGCCATAAAGGCGCTGGGTAAGATCGCAGCAGCAGCGGATTTCGGGGAAAATTTCGCGACCTTTAAGCGCCTAGCCAATATCATCAAGGACGAAAAAATAGGCGCGGTGGACGAAAACCTATTCGAACACGACGCTGAGCGCGCGCTAAATGCGGCGTTCAGGGCGATTAAGCTCAACGAAAACGACGTGAGTGGGTATCTGCGCTCACTATTTGGGCTTAAAGGCGTGATTGATGATTTTTTCGATAACGTAATGATAAATGTCCAGGATGCCGCGATACGCGCAAATCGTATCGCAAATATCGGGCAAATTTATCGCGCGTTTTTGCAGTTTGCCGATATCAAAGAGATAGGATTTTAATTTCACTTAGAACTCATTTGCCCAAGGTTGCACGAATCTTGGGCAGAATTTTACCGCGTAAAGGAGCGTAAATGCTAATAATCAACGCAAAATTACCAACTAAAAATCTAAAAATCACAAAATCTCTCTCGCAGCTGATTCAGGGCTTTCTTTATCGTTATCTGCCGGCTTCGGAGCACGTAGGATATAGGCATGAATCAAGCGGTAAAATTTTTAAACGCACGGTGTTTGATTTTATCTTGCGAGGAGAGGACTTACGCGTGCGATTTGCTTCATGCGAGCCGGAGTTTGAACGTAAAATCGCGCTAGCAGTGCTAAAAGACGGGCTAAGCTTGGGTGAAATTCTATTTACGCAAACTACCGTCGAAGCGAAAAATCATAAAATCTGCGAGAACGAAGCTATTGTGCAAGGCTACGTGGCGTGCGCAGTAAGCGGGCTTTTGGGGCATAAGGTTTATTTGCAGCCGCAAGATAGTAGGCATTTAGAGATGATGAAGACGAATATTTTACAGCGATTTGAAACGATTATGGGGCAAAAATATGATGGCGAAATGGAATTAAATTTATTGTGGCAAAAGCTGGGTGAGTCTGTGAAATTCTATTATGGCAACAACCGCGAGCCGGTATATGCGTGGCAAGCGAGATGGAGAATTATAGCTAGGGCTGAACTAATAAATTTGATCCTTGGCACGGGCGCTGGAAGTGGGTGTATGAACTACGGAGTAGGGGTTTTGGAGGTGGTGGGGTGATGGTTTGATAGCATTTAATGATATAGTACTAATTTCAAATCCTAAAAAGGAAAAAATATTGTGCTATCAAACATATTCTCTTTTGAATAATAGTATGTTTTATATTAAGAGAATATTATCCGGGAAGTTTTAGGTTTAACCATATATAATACTATAAGTTAGCATTAAGTCCTTAAGTGCTAAAATTACTTCTAAATTTTAAGGAATATATAATGAATTTAGATTTTTCCTTGCCATGCGGCGATCCTTTTGTGGAAAATGGTAGGCTTGGACTTACAGAATTTGCCAAGAAAAATAAATTTAAAGATGAGGATGAACTAAAAGCTAATTTGGAAAGAATTTTGAAATTATATACTCAAATTTGGGCGCAAAGTAAGCTTTCTAGCTTTTGGCTTCATGGGGCAAATAAAAGACCTGCCAAAGAAACTTTAAAAAAGATCGATGAAGCCTTAAATAATAAGCCTATAATAGATTCGCCTTGTGTATGTTGCGGTAAAAAAGAAGTGATTTCTACAGAAATTTCCTCGGCAGACAGGACTATTTTACCGCTTGGATTTTCTGCGCCGAATTCGAATTTTTCTTCATCTTTTCAAGAGGCTATGATATGCAAAAACTGCTTCATCTCACTTTTAGCTTTACCTTTAAATACGGTTCAAGTGGATGGCAAATTACTTTTTATAAGATCATCTAACGAGATAAATGGATATTGGACAGAGAAAAACATACGTGAGATAGATAAGATGTTTTTTCTATCACCGAACGAATCATTGATAATATCAGAGACAAGATATATCGAGAATTTTATTTATATATTTTTGGAGGAGTTGGTGGAAAATGTACCAAATTCCGTTCGCAACGATATATCATTTTACCATTTTACTAATTTTGGAGCATCTCCTGATATTCAAATTTACCATATCTATACCGATCTCATATCTTTTATGCAAGAAATTTCACCAAAATATTTAAAAGATCAAATAAGTGGAAATAAGAAAGTTTTAAATTTATGGAACAATATTGTAAGAAGCAGTTTTAAATTTTTAAAACTAGAAAATGACGAGCTATATTTTCAGGACAAAAAAGAATTTAAAAATATAAGTTTTAACGATGCAAAAAAACTTTACAAAAACGTCTTAATATCTAAATTTATAAATGGCAAAGATATAAGACGGATATTAATAAGAAAATTTATAAACGATATGAAAGATGAAACAAATGAGGAAAAATTAAAAGATTTGGCGCAAGCTTATAGAATTTTGATATTTAAATACTTAATAAAGGTAAAGCATATGAACAAAGAAAGACTAGACTTTTTAAAAAAGGTCGCTGCTAAAATAGCAACTTTGCAAAATGCAAAGAAGCGCTTGAATGAGCTTGGAAGACAAAGGACTTTGAGCGAATTCAGAACGCTTTTGATACGTATTTTTCAGGATTACGCCAAAGAAAGTAACGATAAGTTGCTGTTTAGCGCAGATGATTTCGTGTTAAAAATTTTACCTGCGGATAGCTACTTTGCCGAGACAAGAGATATATTATTTGTCGCTATTTTCGAACAGATGGCAAATAGCCTAACAGAAGATGAGATAGATGAAATGAAAATCATACAAGGAGAGGATAATGAGTGATATTCAAAACTATTTTATACATGGGCTGGTTTTGATAGATGTCGATGGCGTTAGACTAAATAATCTTGGCATAGATAATAGCGCCACCAACGAGAATAAAACTTTGACAAAGACTATAAGAAAAGGTAGGGAAATTTATCCTTTTGTTTCCGGTCAGGCTTGGAGATATTGGTGGAGAGAGGCTTGCTTTATACAAGGCTGGCAGTTAAGTCCTATCACAAATGTAAAAGGACAGCAGTATATAACAAAAGCCGATCCTTTCATGTATGCAGATGATGATTTATTCGGCTATATGAGTGCTCAAAAAGAAGAAATCGCAGAAGAAGATGGCGAAGAGTCCTTAAAAAAGAGTAAAAAACCAAAGACAAAAGATATAACGCTTACCAGGACAAGCCCGCTTAAAAATTCTATCCTGGTTGCCGTTAATCCAACCAAACCGCTTGATGAATTTTGCTCTATGACTAGGCAGGACGATACACCTGCGCTTTATAGTAGAGAAATTTATTCTACTACATTAAAAGGCATGTTTTCGTTAGACTTAGATCAGGCGGGAACTTTTGTATCTATGAATCGCTCCGGCTATCAAAACATATCAAAAGAGAGTTTTAAAGAGCAATTAAGTAACAATACAAGGGTTGTAAAGGATAAAAAATACGAAGGCGTTGAAAAAATTAGACTTGACAATAAAACAAGAGCTAGGAGGGTAAGCGAGCTCATATCTGCGCTTAAAATTTTAGACGGAGGTGCCGGCAGGACGACAAACTATGCAAGCGTAAGACCTGATTTTATAATACTTTGTGTATTAAAAGGCGGTAGCAATCCTTTTGGCGGTATTTTATTTGACGATAAGGGCAAAATAGAGTCTTTGGGAGAAATTTTACGAGATATCGCAAAAGACTATCAAGATTATATTTTAAGCGATATATACATAGGCAAGGATGCTTCATTTATGAAAAATGTAGATTTGGACTTAAAGGAGCTTTCAAATTTATCCGGAAAAATTAAATTTCATATCGGAAATGTAGGAGAAACGATAGATAAATTTGTATCTGAAAATATAGAAAAAATCATCAATCAAATGGAATAACAATGAGACTTTTTAGGGTTTTGTTATCATCTATCAGTGCTAGTTTTAGATATCCTAATATGATGATAAATAACCAATTAAGCATAAAATCAATGCCTTATAGCACCCTGCAAGGTCTTATAGCGGCGGCGTATGGCTCTTATGATTTTAAGGATTTATTATTTTCTTATATTTTTAGGTATGAGGCTATATTTAAAGATATCGAAACTATCTATAAATTTAAAAATGAAAATGGAAAAATCACCGCAAACAAGCCTACAAATTTATCAAAAACCAGAGAATTTTATCATCAAGGCGATATTTATCCTAGTAGTGATGCTTTTAAAAGAGAACAGCTTTTTAACTGTTATCTGACACTTTATCTAGACAATGAAGAAGTGGCAAAAAGCTTTTTATCACCCGTGTATCAGCTGGTTTTTGGTAGAAGCAGCGATTTGGCTCGGGTCGTATCTGTTGATGAGATAACGGCAGTAAAAATAGACGAGATGAATTACTGCGGTACGGTGATTCCTTTGGATTTTAAAATTTCGGGCGAGCTTTATGTGATGGCTAAAAGTTTTGATTATTTATCGCTTCCACGAAAGCCTATTGATACGGGGATTTTTACCATACTTGACGGACTTGGTAAATTTAAAATACATCCTAAAAATAAATTTGATATGTATTCTTTACAAAATTGGGACTTTAAAAAACCAAATGTCGTAGTAAAACAACCCGCCCTTATCGATGAAGAGTTACAAGCGCCTATTTTAATGAGGAAATTTTGCTAGCTAAAACGGACGGTCAAAGCTTACAAGAACATAACAGTGCACTGCTTAGATATTTTGAAAGCTATAAAGATGCGCTTGTCATGCTTCCAACATTGTGCGGATTAAATAACTTTTGGGAGCTTTTAAAAATTGCTATTATTTTTCATGATTTAGGAAAGAGTGCAAAAGACTTTCAGAATTTGATGAAAAATTTAATAAAATCATATAATTTTAGGCACGAGTGGTTAAGCGGAAGTATTTTGCTTGATCTTGATATGCCAGAAGATGAAAAAGAGCTAGTTCTAAACGCTATTTTATCTCATCATAAAAATTTTGAAGAGTTAAAAGATCGATACAAAAAGTGCCAAAGCACAAAAGAGATGATCGAAGACGGTGATGAGATCGATTTAAAAGAAAACAGAATTTTTGAAAAAGAGATAGATACGCTTGATTTTGCTTGGATAAAATTGTATTTGGAAAATTTCAAAATTTATATTAAAAATTTTACCAAAACCGACCCGCTAGCATTCGCAAAACCGCTGCCTAAAATTTTACAAAAATGGACTACGATATCAAAGGATAATATCGGTGAAAAAGAAAAATGGCAAAATATATTTTTGTCGGCGTCTTTGTCGATATGCGATCATAACGCCTCGGCAAATTTGGATAGAATTTTGATATTAAAAGAGTCGAATTTCGAGTTTTTAAATACTATTTTAAAGCCGTTTAAACACCAGCAAGACTCTTGGTCTTCGCAAGATAATATTTTGCTCATAGCACCGACAGGACAAGGTAAAACCGAGTCCGCTCTTGGCTGGCTAAGAAATCAGCTAAAAAATAGGCAAGGCAGAGCGTTTTATCTGCTGCCTTTTACAGCTTCAATAAATGCGATGGTAAGGCGAGTATCGAAGAATTTTAAAGATGATGGATTAGTGGGGCTTTTACACGCAAAGGCAAAGTTTTTTATAGACGAATTTTACGAGAAAAAAGACGGACAAACATTTGCGGATATAGCCGATCTAAATAAAAAAGTCTATAAGCCGCTCAAAGTAGCCACTCCATATCAAATTTTAAAATGGGCGTTTGGTGTGAAAGGCTTTGAAAAAGGGCTGACCGAGCTTGCCGGAAGCTATTTGATAATCGATGAAATTCACGTTTATAACGACGAGCTTTATCAAAATATGTTATTTTTCTTAGAGTGGCTAATTAAAAAATTATGTGTAAAGATTTTCATTATGAGCGCAACTTTGCCTACGTTTATACAAAAACAGCTTGAAAGTGAGCTAAAAGTTAAAATCATAAAGCCCCAAATAGAGCTTTTACAAAATTTAAAAAGACATAGAATTTCTCTTATCGAAAGCAAAATGGAAGATAAAATTTTAGAATATATCAATGGTAAAAATTTGAAAATTCTGATCGTTTGCAACACCGTTTCAAAAGCGCAAGAAATTTATAATCTATTGGGATGTTACGATTCGAAAATCATGCTTCACAGTAGGTTTAACGCAGCCGATAGAGTAAGGATAGAAGATGAAATACTTACCAAACAGCCTAAAATTTTAATAGGAACACAAGCTATTGAAGTTAGTCTGAATATTGATTATGACGTTATATTTAGTGAAATTGCACCGCTTGATTCGCTTCTACAAAGATTTGGGCGGGTGTATAGAGGCAGAAGGATAAAGCCTGATCAAGAGCCAAATTGTTTCATTTTTACCGATATTGACCCTATTTTTAAGAAAATTTATACAAGACCAAATGTTTTGGAAAATACGCTAAATGAGCTAAGAAAGCACAACGAAGAACAAATCGACGAGGAAAAAGTGCAAACGATGTTGGATAATGTTTATGAACCGATAAAAATCGATGAAAATGAGAAGATAAATTTTTTCAAAATGCTTGATGGGCTGTATCCATATAATGTCTATGAAGACAATGAAGAGCAGTTTGATAGCCAGTTCGATGGTGTAGAAGTGCTTCCTTGCGAACTAGAAAGTAAATTTGACGAATATGTCTCCAAGGGACGATTTTTAGAAGCCGAAAAGCTCTTGGTGCCGATTTCTAAAAGTAAATTTTACCAATATAAGAAGTATGGTTATATATCATCAAAGCTAAAAAAAGGATATATTAAAATGGTGTGCTTAAAATATGACAGTGAGCTCGGTCTGCTTGAAGCTGGCACCTGTTTTGATTAAGGACAAGGTGTGTTCAAAGAAGACCAAATCACCGGCACGCTTGTGAATTATTATATTACCTGCAAGCGCGAGGCGTGGCTTTACGCACACAATATTCACGCCAATCAGGAAGATGAAAACGTGCTGATGGGCAAGGCGCTAGCGGATATCAAAGAGAACGATTTGCAGGACTTTGCATTTTCAAATTTGAAATTCGACAAGCTTTCCAAGCAGCGCGGACATTATCTCATCACTGAATATAAAAAGAGCCTAAAAAATCCAGAAGCAGGCAAGATGCAGCTACTTTTTTATATCTATCTTTTAAAAACAGGCTTAAATTTAAAAGAGGTGAAAGGCAAATTAATTAGCGGCAAAACCGTCATAGCCATTGAGGACAGCGCCGAAAATTTCACTAAAATCGAAATGGTTTTGGGCGGCATTGCCGCCCTTGTAAATGAGCCAAAGCCGCCTAAATTTGGCCCGCAAAAGATTTGCGAGAGTTGCGCTTATCGTGATTATTGCATTTAGGAGATAGAATGTACGCTATTTTATTTTACGATATTTCAAGCAGCGACGAAAAGGAGAAAAATAACGCTGCGCGCGTCCGAAAGGCGGTCGAGAAGTTTCTGCCTCGCGTGCAATTCAGCGTTTTCGAGGGTGAAATCAGAGCGAGCGATCTTAAAAAATTAATGGCGATTTTGCAAAAAGAATGCGCCAGCAAGCTTGATTCGGTAGTAATTTATACTTTTAATTCGCTTAAATATTCACAGCGCCTAGTCATCGGACGCGATAAAAACGAAGCAATATTCAGCTAAAATTTAAGGATAAAGTATGCAAAAATCGGATCGAACGCATTTTATTTTGAGCCCAGGCCGATTGCGCCGCAAAGATAATAATCTATATTTCGATAAATTTAACGACGAGGGCGGAATTTTAACTAGTAAAATTTTGCCGATTAACGCAATTGATGAAATTTATATTTTGGCGCGAGTGGAGCTTGACACTTATACTATGGCGTTTTTGGCTGATAATAACATTTTGCTGCATATTTTTAGCGCCTATCAGAGCTTCCGCGGCAGTTTTTTCCCAAACACTTCAAATTCTGTAAACAAAAGCGGCTTTGTGCTTTTGGCGCAGCTGCGGGCTTTTGATGATCTTTCTAAGCGCCTTTTTATCGCTCGCGAGATTACTCGCGTTCGCATCTTAAATGCAGCCATTAATTGCAAGGCTTACGGCGTCTCGCTCGATACTGCGCCGCATCTGGATGCTCTAGCGCGCGCCTGCGACATAGCAGCGGTAATGGCAGTGGAAGGCGGCTTTGCCAAGCAGTATTTCGCGGCCTGGAACGAAATTATCGAGGATCAGCGCAGTTTTAAATTTACGACGCGCTCCAAACGCCCGCCGGCAGATAAAATTAACGCCCTCATTAGCTATGTAAATACGCGCATTTATAGCATCTGCCTCAGCGAAATTTACAAAACCGAGCTCGATCCGCGCATCGGCTTTTTACACGAGCCAAACTACCGCGCGTTAAGCCTGCATCTAGATCTTGCAGAGATTTTTAAGCCTATTTTAGGCGATAGATTAATTTTTGGAATGTTAAATAAACGCGAGATTACGGCAAAAGATTTTGAAACGGATGCGGGGCGTATTCGATTCGGTAAAGAAGCGGTGCAAAAGATCGAACTAAAAATGATCGAGAAACTATCATCTTGCGCAAACGTAGCGGGACAGAACCTAACCTGGCGTCAAATCATCCGTCGCGAGGCCAATCAGATTAAAAAATATGTCTGCGAAGGCGTGCCTTACGAGGGGTTGGTATGGCGGTAGGCTGGGGTTTTAAGCTCATTCGTGCTTTTGAAATTTTTACTAGAATCACTTGTGCCTATAGATTGCGCCCTCTTAAGATGTATGTGCTTTTGAAATAAATTTGATCTGAAGCACGGAACGGCGAACGAATTGGCTTTAAAAACACATATGTTTTTAAAATTTCAGCTTTTTATTATTCACACTTCGATTTTTGAATATCTTTATATTTAGATTTTAACATTTGCACTCACGATACATATAGATAGCGATAAAGTTGCTTTTAAGATTCTGAAATGCCTAATTTTGGGCATTGAGCAATCGGGAGCTTTTTTAAATTTAGTCCATTTTAAGGCATAAAAATATATACTCCTAACACTTTCTACCTAGAAAAATGGCAAAATTCGTGCTGTAGAATTCCATCCCGTTGGGAATTGAAACAAAATAAGGCAATGTGGTACGCTAAAATTTTCGGTAGAATTCCATCCCGTTGGGAATTGAAACGTTAGCCCGTAAGCCTTTATTTCTACGCCGCCAGCGTAGAATTCCATCCCGTTGGGAATTGAAACCGGCTATGAAGCTAACCATACTGAATACGATGACCGTAGAATTCCATCCCGTTGGGAATTGAAACATGAATTTAAAGTTTTACTTCATTTTCCCTTTGGGTAGAATTCCATCCCGTTGGGAATTGAAACAAAATATCAATCCGGCTCAAAGTATCGGTAAAATCCGTAGAATTCCATCCCGTTGGGAATTGAAACCACACCGATCCCGACGAAGTAATCCGAATCGAAAGTAGAATTCCATCCCGTTGGGAATTGAAACACGAGCATTGGAATCCACCTATGGACTCCTATGAGTAGAATTCCATCCCGTTGGGAATTGAAACCATTCACTACTAAAGACATTAGATCGCTTCCGATAGTAGAATTCCATCCCGTTGGGAATTGAAACCTAATGATTTGGAATATCTTGTTTTTAGGTATTCCGTAGAATTCCATCCCGTTGGGAATTGAAACCGAAAGAAAAGTGCCAATCGCAGAGGAAATGTATTGTAGAATTCCATCCCGTTGGGAATTGAAACAAATTTTAACGGCTGAACTCGGATTGGAGAGCAAGGTAGAATTCCATCCCGTTGGGAATTGAAACAGCTAGCAGCCTCAATATTTAAGCAGAAACGCTTAAGTAGAATTCCATCCCGTTGGGAATTGAAACTCGTTAAAAAGCTCGTTAAGCAACATCGTAAAGCGTAGAATTCCATCCCGTTGGGAATTGAAACCGAATGGCGGGGAGCACATCGCTAAATACCCACTCGTAGAATTCCATCCCGTTGGGAATTGAAACTTCTATATATACGCGCGCGAGGGCTGAAAAACGTGTAGAATTCCATCCCGTTGGGAATTGAAACACCTTGGCGCATAGAAGCGGCAAGTTTGCCGGCATGTAGAATTCCATCCCGTTGGGAATTGAAACGCTTGATTTGATTTTCATTCCATTTGAAAATTAACGTAGAATTCCATCCCGTTGGGAATTGAAACTATCTCGCGCAACGAAATAGGGCGAATCAGTGAAAGTAGAATTCCATCCCGTTGGGAATTGAAACCACCGACATCTTGCGCCTATGCGGTAAGCGCGTAGAGTAGAATTCCATCCCGTTGGGAATTGAAACAAAAAATGAGCGACGCATATCGCTTGCAACTTTTGTAGAATTCCATCCCGTTGGGAATTGAAACAAACTCGCATGCATTCGTCAAAACCTTTTGCTAAAGTAGAATTCCATCCCGTTGGGAATTGAAACACTAAAAAAATTACTATTGATATTTGTGCTGTAGTGTAGAATTCCATCCCGTTGGGAATTGAAACTCTGACGAACACCAGCACCTATACGCAAAACGGCACCGTAGAATTCCATCCCGTTGGGAATTGAAACTCGTTTAAGCTCCATACTAATGAGCGCTGATAGATTGGGTAGAATTCCATCCCGTTGGGAATTGAAACTCTCGATGTAGAGCCTACCGAAAAACCTACTACTGTAGAATTCCATCCCGTTGGGAATTGAAACCTCCTAGTATCCGATTGCCTGATAGCTTATATACGGTAGAATTCCATCCCGTTGGGAATTGAAACGAAAAAGAAAACGCCGAGCTTAAGGCTGAAATCGAGTAGAATTCCATCCCGTTGGGAATTGAAACCACCGATTACGACGGCGTAAGTATGATCGCCGAGGGTAGAATTCCATCCCGTTGGGAATTGAAACAAAAATATTTCTAATATATCCAAGCAAACGGCACAGTAGAATTCCATCCCGTTGGGAATTGAAACCTGTCAATAGTTCCATTAAATTTACCATCTGCAAAGTAGAATTCCATCCCGTTGGGAATTGAAACTTGACCGAATATACAGACGCGGAGGAAACAAGTCGTAGAATTCCATCCCGTTGGGAATTGAAACATCTTTATGCTCCATTTTTAATATCGTTATTTTTGAGTAGAATTTCATCCCGTTGGGAATTGAAACGCTCTCAACAATGCTTTCTTTTCAAGGCTTTCGCAGTAGAATTTCATCCCGTTGGGAATTGAAACTACGTTAAAGAAAATCAAGCAGAAGTAGAGTATATAGTAGAATTTCATCCCGTTGGGAATTGAAACTTTTGTCGATACGACGCAAAATCGAAGCTTTGGCTTTGGTAGAATTTCATCCCGTTGGGAATTGAAACAATTCAAGCTCTCTAATATCCTCTAAAGCGTGCTGTAGAATTTCATCCCGTTGGGAATTGAAACCGAAATTGCAAGTGCTATCGCAAAAAGTGGTGCTAAGTAGAATTTCATCCCGTTGGGAATTGAAACCACTTCCGAGGAGCTAATCTACGAGGACGGACACCTGCGTAGAATTTCATCCCGTTGGGAATTGAAACTTCTCTGTCCGTCCAAAGGCAATTTATAAAAGCTATCGTAGAATTTCATCCCGTTGGGAATTGAAACCCGCGATTGCGAAAACTATTTCTAAAAAATAATACAAAGTAGAATTTCATCCCGTTGGGAATTGAAACAACCCTTTTAAGAAATACCGCCCGAAAAGGGCGGTAAAGTAGAATTTCATCCCGTTGGGAATTGAAACAAACGGATACGGCATAACGCCATTGTTAGAATACTGTAGAATTTCATCCCGTTGGGAATTGAAACCCGAAGCTAGTGTCGGTGGCGATGGAAATTTTTAGTAGAATTTCATCCCGTTGGGAATTGAAACACCTAGAAAGCATAAGGAAGCTAAATGAATGACCTAAGTAGAATTTCATCCCGTTGGGAATTGAAACGTGTATTTCGATTTGGATACTATTTTTGTTTGTTTTTGTAGAATTTCATCCCGTTGGGAATTGAAACAGTTAAAATTTATCCCTCTAACCCTAATATCCTTGTGTAGAATTTCATCCCGTTGGGAATTGAAACTGCTAAAAGGCGTGCCCTCGTTGAGCTTTTGTTTCGTAGAATTTCATCCCGTTGGGAATTGAAACCGACAAATATAATATTTCTCGCTATTCTTTGTAGAAACAGTAGAATTTCATCCCGTTGGGAATTGAAACAAATATAGATTTCAAATCCCAAAGGGGAAAATGAAGGTAGAATTTCATCCCGTTGGGAATTGAAACCGCTCTAGGCAGAGCTTATAGCGCTCAAGCAAAGCGTAGAATTTCATCCCGTTGGGAATTGAAACTGGTAATTTTCCCCGTCGAAGTATGTATATTTGCGTAGAATTTCATCCCGTTGGGAATTGAAACACCGTTGTTGCTTTTGCGGTTTTGAGCGTTTTGGGTAGAATTTCATCCCGTTGGGAATTGAAACCAGTAAAAACGCCTATTTGCATAACCCTTCCTTTGTAGAATTTCATCCCGTTGGGAATTGAAACGTCCTTTTAGGCGTTATTTTTGGCGTTAAAAAAGGTGTAGAATTTCATCTCGTTGGGAATTGAAACGGCGACGTCGTGACCCGCTCCGATCTAAACTATTGTAGAATTTCATCCCGTTGGGAATTGAAACAAAATTTCACACTCCGCTGTCGTGAAGTGGCGTCAGCGTAGAATTTCATCCCGTTGGGAATTGAAACTATATATCACGGATGATTTTGTTTTGAACGATATGTAGAATTTCATCCCGTTGGGAATTGAAACCTCTGGTAATTCAGATGAGATTATAGCTTTATTTTTTGTAGAATTCCATCCCGTTGGGAATTGAAACCGAGATCTATCTTGCGAGCATCAAAATTGAGCTTCAGTAGAATTCCATCCCGTTGGGAATTGAAACTTCGCAACGATTGCGCCCTCTACCGCACTCTCCGCGTAGAATTCCATCCCGTTGGGAATTGAAACGTTTGAGAAGCTCTTGGGCTTCGGCCAGTTTAAGGTAGAATTCCATCCCGTTGGGAATTGAAACTTTTTCTACTCGAACGGATGTTAAAAGTGAATTTGAGTAGAATTCCATCCCGTTGGGAATTGAAACTCCGTTCGAGTAGAAAAATAGCTTTGGGCGAGTTGTAGAATTCCATCCCGTTGGGAATTGAAACAGCCCTGCGAAGCAAGCATATTTTTAAGCATATCAAGTAGAATTCCATCCCGTTGGGAATTGAAACGCACGATTTGTAACGAAAACACACACATTCACGGCGTAGAATTCCATCCCGTTGGGAATTGAAACTCATCAAAAAAGAGATAGAGAAGAGATACAAAAGGAGTAGAATTCCATCCCGTTGGGAATTGAAACAAAACGTGGTGTTTCTCTCTAAATCGGAGATGCTTGTAGAATTCCATCCCGTTGGGAATTGAAACTTCTCAAGCGCGGTGATTTTATGAGGCGTCGTCCTAGTAGAATTCCATCCCGTTGGGAATTGAAACAATGCCGTGATGCCTATGGCGAATTCCAAACTTAGGTAGAATTCCATCTCGTTGGGAATTGAAACTTTCATAAGGTAAATTTAGATAATAGCTTTTGTCTTTGTAGAATTCCATCCCGTTGGGAATTGAAACTCGCACACCTATCAACTGGAGCTACTATAAGAGAGTAGAATTCCATCCCGTTGGGAATTGAAACCTTGCTTTTTTGTTTCGTCCGTGATCTTTGCCATCGTAGAATTCCATCCCGTTGGGAATTGAAACGTGCCGCCTGCGCAGCTAACGACGAAGATGTTTGGTAGAATTCCATCCCGTTGGGAATTGAAACGTGCAGAAAATGTGCGAGAACTTAGAGGCGCTTTTGGGTAGAATTCCATCCCGTTGGGAATTGAAACCGCCGCTATCGTCAAAATCCAAAACAAAAAAGGGTTGTAGAATTCCATCCCGTTGGGAATTGAAACACACGGGCAAAAATTTAGACGAGATTTTAAGCGTATGTAGAATTCCATCCCGTTGGGAATTGAAACGTTTTTCCGCCATCGCGTTAAAGGCGTTGATGTAGGTAGAATTCCATCCCGTTGGGAATTGAAACGCTTGGGTTTTTAAAAAACTTGCTTTGGGTGAGCTTGGTAGAATTCCATCCCGTTGGGAATTGAAACCTCAAAACGGCACCGCCACTCAAAATAGCTACGAGTAGAATTCCATCCCGTTGGGAATTGAAACTCGTAACCCCTCGGGCGATGTAGTAGCCGATGCTGTAGAATTCCATCCCGTTGGGAATTGAAACTTTGATCGAAGTGACGAGCTGCACGGGCAAATAAAGGTAGAATTCCATCCCGTTGGGAATTGAAACTAAAATTTGACTATGAAAAGTTTTACTCCGATCTGTAGAATTCCATCCCGTTGGGAATTGAAACGCAAGGAAGTGCTCGGTCCCAATGAAAAAGAAACGGGTAGAATTCCATCCCGTTGGGAATTGAAACATTTCAACGGGTCAAATTTTCGGCTCGTTGAATATACCGTAGAATTCCATCCCGTTGGGAATTGAAACCTCTTTTCATCCTAATCCCTCGCTACTCCGCCGTGTAGAATTCCATCCCGTTGGGAATTGAAACCTTTGAAAAATGGTATAAGAATTTATCGGATTATAGTAGAATTCCATCCCGTTGGGAATTGAAACGTCGCTCTCTATTTTGAGGAATACCGTAGTCTTTGTAGAATTCCATCCCGTTGGGAATTGAAACTAGTGAGGGCTCTGTTCCCAAACGGGCTTCAAAGTAGAATTCCATCCCGTTGGGAATTGAAACCACAAACAATTGGTTAGAAAAGGGCGCGCATCAAGGTAGAATTCCATCCCGTTGGGAATTGAAACATCCTTATAGAATGCAAAAAAGCAGGCGTTGATCTGTAGAATTCCATCCCGTTGGGAATTGAAACCGTTTTTTCCCAATATTTCCGCTATTAGCGGCAACTGTAGAATTCCATCCCGTTGGGAATTGAAACCTGCCACGCCGAAGTCCTCAACACCAAAGACTACGGGTAGAATTCCATCCCGTTGGGAATTGAAACAAATTGACAGACAACGAAAGTTTTTGCAGGATTACGTAGAATTCCATCCCGTTGGGAATTGAAACTGTCTGTGGTAGGCTCATGCATGAATACGTTAAAGTAGAATTCCATCCCGTTGGGAATTGAAACTTGCAAAGTATGCAAAAGCTAAAAGCGGAGATAGAGGGTAGAATTCCATCCCGTTGGGAATTGAAACGTGCCGAGGGATTTGAGGAAGTAAAAACCAAAATCGCGTAGAATTCCATCCCGTTGGGAATTGAAACAAAAGTTTATCCAGTAAGCATCGTCTTCATCGGTGTAGAATTCCATCCCGTTGGGAATTGAAACTAGATCAAAGAAGCGGGGCGGTAAGCTCTATTTCTCGTAGAATTCCATCCCGTTGGGAATTGAAACTCGCTCTGCGAAAGATGCAAGGAGCGTACTTTGATGTAGAATTCCATCCCGTTGGGAATTGAAACCCATAAGAGAAAACATTGCAATCTCGATAAGAACGAGTAGAATTCCATCCCGTTGGGAATTGAAACTCAAATCCACCCTCTGCAACCAAACACCCATTAGTAGAATTCCATCCCGTTGGGAATTGAAACCGCAGATGAGCGGAATGAGCGTAGGCGATCTGTTGCGTAGAATTCCATCCCGTTGGGAATTGAAACCTGAATTCTCTTCCTCATATCGGTTGCGAGCAGTGTAGAATTCCATCCCGTTGGGAATTGAAACTGTGCATTCCTTATACTTCCGAGGAGCTTATATACGGTAGAATTCCATCCCGTTGGGAATTGAAACCCACCTGTAGCCCAATCGTCTGCCTCATAACTTGACGTAGAATTCCATCCCGTTGGGAATTGAAACTATCCGCTACCTTGCTTCGGTGTGTCGCTTTTTATTTGTAGAATTCCATCCCGTTGGGAATTGAAACTCCGCACGTAACGCTACTTTATGATAAGCGTAAGGTAGAATTCCATCCCGTTGGGAATTGAAAC
>CAURGM010000017.1:0-31919 GCA_963524395.1 uncultured Campylobacter sp. | reverse complement strand
CCGCAGAAATTTCAAGTGCGGGTTTTGGTAAGAATTTCGGCGCATCATAGCAAAGCTTTCTTGCAAAGAGGAAAAAATCAAAAATTTATCTCTTAGAAAACTGATAATTAAATTTATAGATTTTTAAGTAGGGGGGCTAGAATACGTTAAATTTTTATTTCAAAGAATGCCAATGAATGTTAAAGAGATTTTTGATAAGTTAATTAATAACAAAATACTTAATTTGCTTGGAAAAAAGTTAGTATTTGGTTGTTTGATAGCTTTGACGAGCAGACTTATCTCTATATATTTTATTGATAATATAAACGATAAAAATTATATTTTAATTTGGTTAGCGTTTTTTGTATTTCTAGCTATAAGCATTTGCATTATCTTAAAGGAGAAAAAATGAAGAAAGTAATTTTGATTTTGGTGGTTCTAGCGAATTTAGCATTTCCTACTGAAGAATTAACACAAACTCAAATCGAATATTTAGACAAAGAGTGCGAGAGTGGAAATGGTTTAGCTTGCGTTGGATTAGGAGATAGTTATCTTTTTGGCAATCCCGGTTTGAACAAAGACTATAAAAAAGCTAAATTTTATTTTGAAAAAGTTTGCAAAAAAGATAAAAATATCAAGCAAGATGAATATTCTCTAGAAGCCTGCCTAAATCTTGGACTTATGTATCAAGCTGGATTCGGCGTTAAGCCAAACCATAAAAAAGCTTTTGAGCTATTTAGTATAGCTTGCGACGGCGGAACAACCACGGCATGCTCAAATATCGGTTTTATGTATGAAAAGGGGCAAGGCGTGCAAAGGGATATAGTAAAAGGCGCGGCATATTATAGAAGAGCTTGCGACAAAGGAGACGTTAACGGATGTTGGAATTTCGCTTCATATCTTTATAACTATGGGGATAAAAGCAAAGCTGCAGAATACCTTAAAAAGGCTTGCGATCTTGGCAGAGATGATTACAGCATACAGAATTACCCAGAGTATAAAAGTAGGTGGCAAAAATCTTGCGATATGTATGATATCTTAAAATAATCCAAATTTTACCCGAGCTAAATTTGCGCTCGGGCAAATCCATTCAAATTTATCTAAATCAAATTTAAATTCGCCGCTATCGTTTTCGCCGATCCTTACGCTGCTTTTTATTATTAAAACGTCGCATCCTGTCCTCTTTCGCCGTATTTGCCGCGTAGCAGAGCGCGCGAAAGAGCAAATTTTAATTTTATTCGCCCTGCTCTGCGATGAAATTACGCGCAAAGTATGGGCATAAAAAACGGAGGCGCCTTAAATTTTACTCATTACGTCGTCGATTATCGCTTGTGCGCCGTTTCTATCCGCGAGCTCAAGCAGCCCTTTGCTCGCTCGCGCCACGTCGAAGCTCTCAATCAAGCCTAAGATCCGCTCGCCGCTTGCGTCCTGCTGGCGTAAAATTTCGCAAAGTCCGCGCTCTTTAAGAAATTTCGCGTTGTAAAACTGATGATCCGCCGCCGCGAATGGAAACGGCACGAATATCGCCGGCAGGCCGTTTGCGCAGAGCTCCCACAGCGTGCTGGCGCCGCTGCGCCCGACGCAAAGATCGGCGCTTGCGATGAGCTCGTGCATGTTTTTGCAAAAGCCCACGAACTGTACATCCAGACCCTGCTGCGCGTAGATCTGCGAGATGCGCTCAAACTCGCGCTCGCCGCACTGATGGATCACGCCGTAGCCGAGGCTCAAAAGCTTGGGCGCAAGCTCCATGGCAAGCGAGTTAATAAAGCTCGCCCCCTGCGAGCCGCCCAAAAAGATGACCGTCTTAAGCGCCGTGCGCGGCCGCGCCGTCTCGAAAAAAATATCCGCGATCGGATAAGCAAACGCGGGCTTTTCATAGGAGCTGTAAAACGCGCGCGCAAAGGGCCTTAACAAGCGGTTGAGCCGCCCGCAAACGGCGTTTTGCTCATGGATAAAAAACGGCACGCGAGAAAGGATCGCCGCGATGGATGCGGGCGCCGAGCTGTATCCGCCCACGCTGATGAGCGCGCGGACGCCGTTTTGCTTTAAAATTTTACGCGCTGCAAGCGAGAGGCGCAGGATATTTAGCAGCGAGGCTAGCTTGGCAAAGCCCTTTTTATCGACTACGCCCGAGCTTTGCAAAAAATAGGTGCGCGCAAAAAGCTCGCTACCCTCAAACCACGCGCGATCCTGCCCGCGATTTGAGCCGATAAAGATCGCCCTGGTGCCCTGCTTCGCAAGGCGGGCGGCTAAATTTTTAGCGATTATCAGATGCCCGCCGGTGCCGCCGCCGCTGATTGCTATGACCATACTTTTCCTTTAAATTTATAAAATTTCACGCTTAAATTTGAGCCTCGGCGCGCTTCGGCATAAAATTTTAAGCGCGATTTGGCTCTAAATTTACGCCTAAATTTAAATCGCACTCGCCCAAAAACCCGCAAAAGCTTTAAAATTTTGCCCTTTTCGACGCCATCAAAACGAGCCCCACCGCAAACGACGCCGCGAGCAGATGGCTGCCGCCGTAGCTTAGAAACGGCACGGCGATGCCCTTAACCGGCGAGATCGACGTAATGCCGTAGGAATTGATAATGAATGAAAAGAAAAACATAAAGCCGATACCGAGGCAAAAGAGGAAATTTACGTTACTCGGCGACTTACTCGCGGTCTGAAAGATGCGAAATAGCATCGCATAAAATAGCGCCACGATGAGTAAAATCCCAACAAACCCCCACTCCTCGGCGATACCTGCAAGCACGAAGTCGGTATGCACCTCGCTCAGATAGCCTAGCTTAAAGCTTCCAAGCCCAAGCCCCTGTCCGAAAAACTCGCCGTTGTTTATCGCATTGAGCGAGTGTCCGACCTGATACGGCGCGCTAGCATCCTCTATGCGCAGCCCTGCAGCGGTCTCCGGCGACATAAACGACAGCACGAAATCCTGCACGCCGCCCCACCACGAGCGCACGCGATCGACCCTATGCGCGCTCGTGACGATAAAAACGTAAGCAAGTCCCAAAATCCCCATAAAGCTAAAACCGATGAGCTTGAAGCTCGTGCCCGCGAAAAGCGACATAAAAATCATAGTAAGCCCCAGCACCGCGACCTGTCCCAGATCGTTTTGCACGATGGCGACTAGGATCACCACAAAGCCGAAAAGCGCTACGTAAGGAAGCAGCGTCGCGATCTCGCGCCCGATGCTTTTTTTGGAGTGATTGAGCTTGCGCGAGAAGCTCCACGCCAAAAAGTAGATGAAGCCCACCTTGAAAAATTCCACCGGCGCGAGGTTAAAAAACGGCAGCCTGATCCAGCGCGCCGCGCCGTTTACGTCGGCGACCAAGGATTTGGGCAAAAAGCCCATCGCAAGCATCAAAATCCCCATTATCGCAAAAAGCGACATGCACACCGGCGTTAGGCATTTATCGGGATCGGCGCGCGAGACGATCCACATCACCGCGATGCACGCGATCCCTACCGCGCACTGACGATAAAAAAAATGCAGCGGCGTAGCACCCAGCAGAAGCACCGTATATGAACTCAGCGACAGCGAAAATATCATGCCGATCGTAATAAGCGCGCAGGTGAAGTAATATAGCCATTTATCGGTTTTCAATCATCTCTCCGTTTTAAAATTTATTCGCATTTACGTGCGTCGCGCATGCTTCGTCTGCCACGCGAGGCTCAAATCTTGCATCACGCCCGTGCCGCACGGTGCCGATTGCGCATCATTTTTTGGCATGCAGCGCGATCGCGCATCTTTTACGCGTGGCACGATCACACATTGTCTTTTGGAACGCAGCACGATCGTGCGTCTTTGACGCGCGGCGCGAATTTTATTCTCGCGCATAGGCGGCTTTGCGGCATGCGGTGCGGGATAGCACGTCATAAGGTACGATCTCTCGTTATCCTGCAAATGTGCATTGCGTACGCTCTATTCTAACATATCGCGACGACTTTCGACGCACGCTGCCACACCGTAGAGCGCAACCGCACTATCTTTTAATACACAGGCGGGTGCATTCTACTCTAGCAGGCGTATTGCGGCGACTTTCGGCACGCGATACAAAGTCGCAAACCGCAACTACGCAAAATCGCGCACGAGTAGCGCACAGCAACTGCAAAATTTTACGCCGCAACATCATTGCAAATGCGCTCGCGTGCCGATCGATTTTCGGTGCACGGACAACGTAAAACGCGCCGCATCTTACAATACAGCCGCACTGCAAAATGCGACTTCGCCGTAAAACGCGCTTGTACCGCAGGCGGTACGAAATTTCGTTTTAAATTTATTCGCCGCTACGGCGCAAATTTGTTAAATTTATACGCGCAGCTAAACAAATTCCATTCAAAATTTTACGCCGCATAGTATGTAAGCACTCGCTCGCAAAACATACCGCAAATGCAGTTGCACTACAAAACACGCCTGACAAAACACCGCGCGCCAAACAGCTCGTCGCACCGCTTGCGATGCACCAATTTTGACGTGCGGCACGGGCGCTCGCACTGCAAATTAGCCGCTACGTACGACCGCAATACTCCTCTCCCAGCCTTCAGCGTGCGGCGAACTTTTCAATCATGTACTCACGCACGGCAAGCCAATACTCCGACAGTTTCTCTCGCTCGCGCAACTATAAACGCTTCATACCGGCAAGGCGCGATTTAAAATTTTGATCTGCTGCGGCAAATTTTAAAATTTCAAAATTCCAAAGCCTAAAAAGAAGCGAAATTTTAAAATTCTAAATTCTGCAAGGCTTTGTAAATTTATAAAATTTAAAACCGTAAAATTTTTAGCACTCAATTTTAAAACCCTGCCCTGTTTCTGCTCCGCTTGCGCTCTAAAATTTCACGCCGCGATTAAAATTTGGCGCCAAGAACACAGCACGCAATTAAACTACACCTTATAAATTTAGACAGCGAGCACGCCGCAAATGCAAGCTGCAAAACGTGCTGTTTGTACCTGCCGAGCTCTACTTCGAAGCGCCGCCGCACCGCAAAGAACTTCGATCTCATCCTCGCATCCGTATAAACCGTCCGCCTTGCTGCAGCCGCAGAGGCACAGCGCGAGCTGCAGAACGCGCAAATTTTAAAATTCAAAATCCGCCATACAGATCAAAAAATTTTAAAATTCGACCGCTTCATATCCGATAAATTTTAAAATTTCACCGACGCAGATCGATTAAATTTTAAAAATTTTGGCGCCCACAAATCCAATAAATTTCAAAATTCCGCCACTTAAATTTCATCAAAATTTTAAAGCTTACTTGATTATGTCGCGCTGGCCTTTGGCGTTGATCTCGCTTAAAACGCCCATCTGTTCTAGCTGCTCGATGATCGTCGCGGCGCGGTTGTACCCGATACGCAAGCGGCGCTGCAGGTAGCTGATCGAGGTCTTCTCCTCCTCCAAAACGATCGCTTTCGCCTCATCGTAAAGCTCGTCAAGCACGATATTTTGCGGATTGATTATGCCGCCTTCTTGCTTGGCGCCCTCGTTTTCGATCAAAAATCTCTCGTCATAAACGACGCTTTCTTGCGCCTTTAAAAATTCCGCGATCTTGTTGATCTCATTCTCGGTCGTAAACGGCGCGTGCAGGCGGATGAGCCCCGGCGCGGTAGGCGGCGTAAACAGCATATCGCCCCGTCCAAGCAGGCTGTCCGCACCCATCTGATCCAAAATCACCTTGCTATCGACCTTCGAGCCCACTCGGAAACTGATGCGACTAGGCAGATTCGCCTTTATCAGCCCCGTGACGACGTCCACGCTAGGGCGCTGCGTCGCTACGATGAGATGGATGCCGCTGGCGCGCGCCATCTGCGCCAGACGCGCGATATAGTGCTCTACGTCCTTACCGCTCGTCATCATCAGATCCGCGAGCTCATCGATAATAACGACGATGTAAGGCAAAATTTCGCCCCCCTCGCGCAACATCTTTTCGTTGTAGTTGTCGATGTTTTTCGTCCTGTTTTGCGCCATGAGCGAGTAGCGTTGCTCCATCTCCGCAACGAGATTACTTAGCGCGATGATCGCCTGTTTAGGCTGCGTGATGACGGGCGTTAGCAGGTGCGGGATGTCGTTGTAAATGCTAAACTCGAGCATCTTTGGATCGATCATTATTAGGCGCAGGCTCTTGGGCGAGTTGCGATACAAAAGGCTAAGCAGCATGGCGTTGATACCCACGCTCTTGCCGCTTCCCGTGGTGCCTGCAATGAGAAGGTGCGGCAGCTTCTTAAGATCGGTGACGAAGGGCTGCCCCACGATATCCTTGCCAAGCACGATCGTAAGCGGGCTGGAGGCGCTTTTGAATACGTCGCTTTCTAAAATTTCGCGCAGATAGATCGTATCGATATTTTGATTCGGGATCTCGATACCCACGACGTCTTTGCCAGGAACCGGCGCCTGGATGCGGATGGTCTGCGCCCTAAGAGCCATCGCCAGATCATCTTGCAGCGTTAGAATTTTACTTACCTTGATGTGCGCGGCAGGGCGAAACTCAAATGTCGTAACGACCGGACCCGAGTAAGTCCGCACCACGTCGCCGTCGATCTTAAATTTACGCAGTTTATCGAGCAGGTCGTAAATTTTACGATCGATCTCGCTCTCGTCGATGCTACTTTTCTTTTTCGGCGGCAGGTTTAAAAAATCAAGCGGCGGCAGCTTAAAATCCTTGGGCTTAGCCACCCTGCCCTTGTCGAGCTGATCCAAAAGCCTTTTGTTTTCGGCGACCTCGCTTAGGCGCTCGACCCTTTTTAGCCTGCTCGGCTTTCCCTTTTGCGGCATTTTAAGCTCGCGTTCAGCAGAAGCCTGCAGACCCTGCGCGTCACCGAAATTCTGCTCATTCTCGGGCTCGCGAGCATCGTTTAAATTTTTAAAATTTTGCTCGCTTTCAAAACCGCGTCCGCTTGCGCCCTGCTCCGCAAAATTACCCTGTTTCGCCGAATTATCCTCTGCGCTCAAAGTGTCATTCAAAGCGTTAAAATTTTCCGCACCTCTCAAGCCTTGCGCAGACGAATACCTTGCGAGCCCGCCTCTTTGTGCTGTATCCGCATCGCTAGCAAAATTATCCTCAATTTCATCCTGCGAGCTTTCATCTCTTGAGCCAATAAAGCAGTTTTTGATGATGTCGGTAAAACGATCTTCAAATATAAGCACTAGCGAAAGCACAAAAATCGTAATATTAAAAATCCACACGCCGACGCTTCCAATCATTCGCCTAAGTCCGTCCACCGCGAAGCTGCCGACTGCTCCGCCGCTAGCGCCAAAGAGACTCGACTGCACCATCAAAATGGTAAAAAATAGCAAAATGGCTCCGATGCTAAACTCAAAAAATCTAAAGTCAAAACCGCGAAAATGCTTATAGGCTACGTATGCTAAGGCGAGCAAAAATAGCGGATAGATGTATGCAAAATAGCCGAATAGCTGGGTATTAAATGAGCGGATGGCGTTGCCTGCGCTGCCTACAAGCGCGGAATCGGGCGCAATAGTAGCAAGCCCAAAAAATATTATGATAGCCGATACGACGATAAAATATATTTCTTTAACTATGATTGATCCTTAAATTTAAAGCGGTATTTTAGCCAAACGAAGGTTAAAATTTTATTTGAAGGATGAAATTTTAATGCTTTGATAAAATTCCGCGCCCTTGTAGGCGCGGAATTAAAGGAGTTAGTTTTTGACGGCTTTGCCCAGATCCCACATAGGCATGAAGATACCCAGAGCCAAAAGAAGAACCATGCCCGCCATAAAAAATAGCATGATCGGCTCTACGTAGCTTGAGATATTATCGATGATATCATCGAATTTCTCTTTGTAATAATCCGTGACGTTGCCAAGCATCTTATCTAGGTTACCGGCCTGCTCGCCCGCGCTGATCATCTGAATAAGCATACTCTCATAAAGCCCTGTATTGTTAAACGCCTCGGTTAGGCTCACGCCTTGCTGCACGGCAATTTTAACGGTAGAGAGTTTCTCTTTTAAAGTATGATTATCCACCATTAAAACAGATGTATCTAGTGCATCTGCGATAGGAATACCCGCTCGCACAAGCTCTGTAAAAATAAGCATAAATCGCGACATGGTCGAGAAAAATATGATCTTGCCGAATAGATAGACCTTTAAAATCGTCTTGTCAAAGCCCTTTTTAAACTCAGGGTTATTGCGATATGCCCATCTAAGAGCTATGATAGTGCCTATGATGCCCGCTAAAACAAAAATTCCATAATTATTAAGCGTGCTTTCGATACCAAGTAGAATTCTAGTAGGTAGTGGCAAATCCGCGCCCAAATCCTCAAAAATCTCGCGGAATTTCGGCACGACATACATCATCAAAACCGAAAACGCAATTGCCATAACGATCATAAGGATCATAGGATAACGCATCGCCTTTTTAAATTTACGCTGGTTTTCCCAAAGCTCTTGAAGCATAGCGGCAAGCTTGGCTAGAGACTCTGCCATATTACCGGTTGCTTCACCAAGGCTTACCATCGCAACGACGACATCACCGAGCTGACCTCTAAATTTCTCCGTAGATTCGGTCAAGCTAAGACCTGCGTTAAGGTCATCATTCATCGCGCTGAAAATTTCTTTTAGCGTCTTATCCTCTGCCGCCCTTGCGACCTCTTTGATCGAGTCGTGGATTGAAATTCCGGCATTTGTCATAACCGAAAGCTGGCGGATCGACGCTACTAACGGTAACGTTCTAACTCTTCCGCTACCACCTAGCATGCGCGAAACCTGCGCCTTAAAATCGCCGCCCGTATTGGCAACGACTTGGGTTTCACCTCTTTTTACGATCGTCCCGCCTACGCGCTGCTTCATGAGATTGTTTGCTTGCACCTTATCGCTAGCTTGCAAAAACATCTTCCTTCTTGCGCCCTTGGCGTTGTATTCAACTTCTAATTGCTTTTTCATTGTTTAGCCACCCTATAAATTTCTTCTATACTAGTTACTCCGCGCGCAGCACGTATAACACCGTCTTCAAACATATCTATAAAACCCTCCTCCTTCGCTAAGGCTCTCATATCGTCCTTTGAGCCACCGTTAGCGATCAAGCTCTGCATTTTATCGGTAATAGGTAAAATTTCACTAATCATCTCACGCCCCATATAGCCCGTTTGACCGCATTGATCACAACCTACGGCCTTAAAAAATGTGTATTTTTCAGGCAAGAATTCCTTTAGCTGATCAAGCATCGATTTAGGCAGATTTGTAGGCTGTTTGCAGTGTGGGCAAAGCTTTCGCACGAGACGCTGTGCCTCTACTGCAATGAGCGCACCGCTTATGAGGTAGGCTTCGATACCCATATCCACTATTCGTGGGATCGCGCTAACGGCGTCGTTGGTGTGTAGGGTCGAGAAAACCAAGTGTCCAGTAAGAGCGGCCTGGATCGCGATCCTAAGGGTCTCTTGATCACGGATCTCACCGATCATTATGATGTCGGGGTCTTGTCTTAAGATCGAGCGCAATGCTGAAGCAAAGGTAAGACCCGCTTTTTCATTAACTTGAACTTGTTGGATTAAATTTACTTGATACTCTACCGGATCTTCTACAGTAATAACCTTAGTATCGATATTTTTAATATCGTTTAGCGCCGCATATAGCGTCGTAGACTTACCGCTTCCAGTAGGTCCGGTAACCAAGATAATACCATATGGAGCCTTCATAGCGTTATTAAATTTCTTAAAGCTATCAGGGTGCATGCCTAGTTTTTCGAGGCTGATGATAACCTTCGATTTATCAAGGATACGCATAACGGTAGATTCGCCGTTGATGATAGGCAGCGTCGAGATACGAAAATCATATTCGCGACCTGAAATTTTCATACTAAACCTGCCGTCTTGGGGCTTGCGACGCTCGGCGATATCCATATTCGAAAGTAGCTTCAATCGGCTTACTAGCGGCGGATAGATATCCTTATCAAAGATAAAAATTTCAGCGAGCATTCCGTCGATTCTGGTACGCACGACGCAGTTATTCTCGGTCGGCTCGATGTGAATATCGCTACCGCGCATCTTAATAGACTGACTGATTATCATCTCAATGAGCTTCAAAATCGCCGAGGTATCATCGCTACTTCCGCTACCTCCGGTGTTGGCGAGCTCTTTGCGGATCTCCGCTACGAGCCCTTTAATGCTCTCTGAAAGCTCAAGCTTAGATAGATATTTATTTACCTGATTTGGATCGGCTACTACGATTTTAAGCAGCTGTTTGCTAAACATAGCCTGCGCTTTATCTTGTGACTCAAGATTAAACGGATCAGAAAAAGCAACGTAAATATTCAGATCATCCGCTTTAACAGGTATCACGCCGTATCTTTTAAGCTGTGCGGTAGGAGTGCGTTCCGATAGCCTGAAGTCTATATCGATATCATCTAAATTCATATACGACAGGTTCATTTTCTTGGCTAGAATTTGCAAAAATTCCTTTGGATCCATCGAAAATTTTTCGCTTATATCGTCAAATGCTATCTGACGACGCTTGTACAGCTCAACTAAAATTGAGCAAAAATCATCCTGGCTTAGATAGTTATCTCCGACTAAAACCTCGCCTAGCGTCAAGCCAATATCCATCTTGTCCTTTATTTCCGGAACAACGGTGCTAGTAAGGATATTGTTTCGTATTAAAATCGCAACGATCTGCTCTTCAATCTTTGTCATCGCAATCACCAATAAATTTTAATCGAGCTAAGCTTATCGCCAGCATAAATTGCAATCACCATCTTTTTTACCTCTTCCTCTTCTTTGATAAAAAGCTCGGCACGCTCGCCGTTTTCTAGGGTAAAGACATACGTATCACTCTTTTTTACGTATGCTCTCTCCGTAAATTTATCAAAAATTTCAGACAAAATATAATTAATTTTAGGCGTTCTTATATAGCTTATGTCTACGCCGTCGCAAAGCGCCAAATAAAGCATCTTTTTTTGAAAAATTATAGTCGAATAAAGAGAGGCGTTCTCGCGAGCTTCTTTCGTCTTATAAAGCATCACCGTAGGCACTACAAGCTCGTTTACTTTGTCCATCTTCAGGCACGCCTTGGCATACATATTTGCAAGTGCCTCGCTTTGTTCTTCAATGAATAAATTTCGCACGCTTTCTTGGCAGATACGGTTATACTGACCGATCTGATCCCAATTGCGCACGTCATCGGCGCTAACTGCAAATAACGACGCGATCGCAAAAGCTAAAATATATAAAATTTTCATAGTTTATCGCTTCTTATCTTTGAAATGAGGTTAGAAATTTCGCTATTTTTCGCCTTTGCATTAAAGGTCTCAAGAGCGTAAAGCGCGTCTTCCTTACGACCTTTTTTATAATTGGCTTTAGCAAAAATTATCCAGCTGGCGACGTTGTCCTTATCAAGCTCATTTGACGTAAGAGCCCATTTGATCGCATTATCGTAGTCTTTCTTATTATACGCTTCTTCGGCTAGCGATAGCGAATACTCAATCTTATTCGTCGCGTAAAATTTGCTCTCCAAGCTCTGCTTGTCTTCGCTTAAATTTGAAGTTTTTATCTCAATTCTAGAACTTAGCGGAGTGCTACTTGCAGTATTTGTAGAACCTCCAGAGAAATTTGATTTAGGTGGCAATGGAGCGCGTCCAAAATCTATAACCTCGTTTTTAGGCGGCTGATTTGCAAAAGCTGCGTTATTGGTATTAGGCACATTAAATGTAGGAGCATTTTGATTGCCAAAATTCTGTCCGCCAAAATTTTGACCGCCGAAATTCTGAGCCTGAGCCTGCCCGCCATAGTTTCCGCCATTTTCGTAATTATTGGTTATCTTAAACCCACCGGAATCCTCGCTGGATAGCACACCCACATCGTTTAAATTTAAACTTGGACGTTCCTTTTCGTGCTTAGAAGTACGAGCAACTTTCGGCGCGCTGATATTGTAATCTTCTTTGGAGATATTATTTTGCACTGCAAGATCTGCCGCCTGCTGCTCGGCATCATTAGCAGAATTTGTAGCACCGCCCTTGTCCTCAATATTTTGATTGATACTTGCCATACTAACGCTATCACTATCTTTAAGCAGCCAAAATATCGCTCCGATAGCAACCGAGATCAATATCAAAAGCCCCAAAATCGTCTTGTCGAATCTCAATACGAAATTCGGCTTAGATTTCAGGAAAGAAAACTGCTTTCTGTTTTTGTTATACTCTTCCCATTTTTTTTCAAGTTCGTTTACTTCGTAAAATTCAAGCATTTATTATCCCCGAGCCTATCGCTGCCATCTCTATAATTTTATTATTAATCTGCGAAAAACTAATTTCCGTAGGTTTATTTACTTCGTAATACTCAAAAAGCTCATACATCTTATACATAAGCTTATTGATGTTTCTCATATTGCCGTCCGTTAAATTTAAAATCAAATCGAAATTATCGTCGCTAAACATAAAATAGTATTGTTGAAAGCCATGAAGCACAAGCTTTTTTTCAATATACAGCTTGACTTCGCCTAAATTTGAATTAGGAAGCTCAATGCTCTCCCAAATTCTAGTTTTAAAATAATCCTTTGCAAGGCGATCTTCCTCGTCGGTCTTATGCACCGTAAATAAAAATTTAAATAATCTAGTATCTGCCATAAGGCGAATTTTTTCTATCAAATTCCCAGGATACAGCTGAGCCTCGTCTAGCAAAATAACGACCTGCTCTACTGCTCCCACATTCGTAGAAATTCCAAATCTCTCTCTGTAAACCCGCATAAAATTTTCGTAATTATCAATCGGCTCACTAGGAGTTGAATGAAAAATCTGCGAATAAAGCTCTAAGAAAAATTCTTTCTCATCAAAAAACGGCTGCGGCACAAATACGACTCTTACCTTTTTTTCAAGATCGACCTTGATCTTATTAAGCAAAAATGTCTTGCCACAGCCCGGTTTGCCGTAAAAAAGTATAAGTTTTAACGGCTTTTGCAAAGCATTTAAAATTTTATGATATGCAAGGGTCGATTTATCGAGATTAACGAAGTCTGAGACTTCGTTATCCTCGATAAAAATCTCCTTGATCGCCGTATAGTTATTACTCATTTTCGTAGATGGATTTTGAGTAACCTAGCTCTTTAAGCGAGGTAGCAAGCGGCGCGCCTGTATTGTCGATGATATGTGGAGTTACAACAAATATTAGCTCCGACGTGCTCAAAACATCGGCAGTACTTTTGAAAAGATTTCCGATTAATGGAATTTCGGCTAGCACAGGCACCCTAGTATTATTCTTAGACTTAGTTGCACCAATCAAACCGCCTAAAATTACAGTATCGCCATCATCTACCCAAACGACGCTTGAGAGTTTCTTTTGCAAAGTATCAGGTGCGATATCTCTTCTGCCATTCTCTCTCCTTACATTATCTTCTGCATATTTAAGAGAACTTAAAGATGGATTGATTCGTAGCATAATCCTATTATCATCTGAAATTTCAGGCAAGATATTCAAAAGAATACCTACAAAGATCGAATACTGATCATCCGACTGAGTATCTCCACCTTGATAATCGCCTGTAGTAGTAGATTTCAATACATAGTTAATGGTATCACCTACAGAGATAATAGCAGGCTGATTATTCATCGTAGTTACCTTAGGGCTAGATATGATTTTGGTTTTGCCCTTAGTCTCTAGGAAGTTAATCAAACCGTCGATATTGAAATTTAGATTAGCTCCTATGGTCCAAGTTCCGTGAGTATCGCTAGCCTTTCCTCTATTGCCGTTATCTATGTGATAGCCTGAAAGTTTCTTTGGATCCCCGCCTACATAGGTATTAAATCCTAGTTGGAATTTACTCCAATCAATACCGGTAGTGTATTCATTATTTAGCTCGACAGATATGATATTTACGTCTAGCAAGACTTGACGACTAAGGCGTTTTTGCATACCGCTTAGATATCTATCGACGCGAGCTATCTGAGACTTCATAGCAGTAACGGTCACTAAACCGGCATTTTGATTTATAATAGGAGCGACTGCGACGTATTTTTCGGTACCGTTATTTAAAACAGAGGTGATTTCCTCGCTAATCTTCTCCCAAAAATCAAATTTCTCTTTGGTAGTGATCTTATTATCTTCTTTATTTTCTTTATCGTCGCTATCATCCACTTTCGTAGGTGCGGAATCGACAGAAGATTTAGTAACAGCAGTGCCTTCTCTAATAGAGGTGATGTAATCCACTTTAAAAGTCCTAGTCTCTAGCGCTGAAATTTTTAATATGCCATGAGAATACTCATAGCTTAGATTATTCTCTTTTATGAGTAGATCTAAAACTTCGCGTAAAGAAAGGTCTTTGATGCTTACGCCTTGTAGTGGCTTACTCATCTCCTCTTGAGCGATAGCGTCTTTTGCTACCACTGAAAAGCGGCACATATCGGATAGCTGAGTTAGCATCTCGTTTAGCGTAACGGTATCGTTAATCTTAATATTTAGCGCCTTCCTATCGCAGTTACCTGCAGTTGCGGGAGCGGCATATAGACTAGTAGCCGTAACAGACAAAGCAAGCATAGCAGCTATGCTAAGCTTTTTACTTATATGTAATAATGACATTTTGACTTCCTTGTTTTAGTGTTAGTTCGACTTTATTTTCATCGTCGTTGGTAATAATAACGCTATTACCCGTTATTTGCACGATCTTATATGAGCCTACATACTCGCCCAAACCATACCACTTATCGTTTAGCTTAACCTTATCGCCCATAATACCTACTAGCTGATAACCTAGATCCACCTGCTGGTTAGCTTCTCTAGGCGCATTAGCTTCTTTAGGATAAAACGGATCTTGCAAAGAAGCTATCTGCTCATCGCTAAGACCTACTCTAGGTTTGCTAAGATCATCGAATATCGCATCGTACTTAGCTTTATAGGCTCCATTACTAGGCGCCACCGTTTGATTATTATCTACAGCAAATAGAGCAGTAGAAAGCAGCAAAGAGCATAAAATTAACTTTTTCATTAGTAATTTACTCCCCAGATAGATATACCGATGCTTCCACCGATTTTGCCATTTTTAGTGGCATTGATATCCATCTTATTTACATCTACGATCATCTCCGATTGTTCGATAAGGTTGATATACCTAAGAACGTTCGAAAATGCTCCTTCAAATTTCACATCTATATCCAGCAAGGCTTCAGGCTGAAAAATTTGTTTGATGCTAGGCTCTCTTCTATCGCTGTGAATAGCGTAAATTTTAATATTGTTATTCTCTGCGATCGTTGAGAGGCTATCCATAAACTTAGCCCAGTTCTTTTCATTATAGGTAAGCTTTGAAATTTCTTTTAGCTTACCGTCTAGATACCCACGCTCTTCAATAATATTGTTAAGGTTGGTCCTAGCACCATTGAGTATATTGCGCTTATTATCAACGAAAGCTTTAGGATCACCGCCGAAGAACTCATTATATTCTCTTTGTGCGCCTTCAAGCTTAGTCGTGGCAGTACTTAGATTTGTTTCACTCTCCTCTAAATACGGATCCGCATAGCTACTCAAAATAAAGTAAGCTACCACACCTACAAACAATAAAGCTATGTAAAAATAGTTATTTGCACTATTTCCCTTGGAGGCAAACCATTGATCAAGCTGATCTAATGAACTTTTCTTTTTCATTATCTAACCTCCACACTGATATTGCTATCGTAAAAGACAGTTTTATTACCCTCTTGTAGCGCGATTGTTTTAGTATCCACGCCATACACCTCTTTTTTACTGATATCCTCTAAAAGCTCGGTCATCTGCTTATCGTTTTTGGTGCGCACCTGAACAGTCAGAGTCCTATTCTCATCACCGATCCTAACCATATTGCCCTTATTTTTAACGACCATATTGGTTAGCTCAAAAATAGAAACACCCTTCATAGCGTAATTATTTTTCTTATCTAAGATGGCATTAATTAGATCGCGCCTGTCATTAAGCTCCTTGCCGCTCTTAGCAGCCTGGGCATTTACCTCTTTAGTCTCTTTATCCAAACGCGCATTTTCTGCCCTAGCAGGAACCATCTGATCTTCCAATCCTTGATATTCGCTAGTTTTATCATTAGCTACCATATTATTATAATAGCCGTAGCCAAAATTATACGCAGGATACGCAGCACCAAGTAAGCAGCCTAGCAGCATATAGCCTATCAGCTTGCCGGTTGATCTTTGAGTCAAAGGCGGAGGTCTCATAAACGGCGAGTAGTTGTGATCGTCGTCTTTAGTAACTAAATAATCTTGACCTACCAAGAACATCAAAATATCTAGCTGAGTGAGCGGATAATCTTTTGCGTTAATTGCAACGTTAAAATTAAAATCCTTGTATCTTAGCTTTAAATTATTTTCTACAAAAACCTCGATCGCAGGAATTTTACCGATATCCGTTCCGATATAGACATTTTGAATATTGACGTTGTAAATTTTACTAATACCGTTCAACACGTCGTTGATGTAGTAAAACATATCGTCAAAAATTTGGATCATATAATCGCGTTCGGTCGGATTTTCTAAATTTACTCCCTGTTTGGAGAGCAGTCTATAAAAGCTCTCTTCATCGACCCTGCTACCGACTAGCTCGACATATTTTTCATGCAAGAATTTTAGGTTATATCTTACTTGACGGGATTGAAAATATTCACCGTTTTGATACACTACCAAAAACGCATCGTCGCGTTGCAAGTAGATGAAGCAGTCGATTCCGTCGCGAGTTAGGACGCCTCTATTATACAAGCCCTCGTATAAAAACGGAGCCATAGCCACATAGTCGATGTAGTTCGTCCTAGCGGCGATCGCATCGAATTCTGAAGTGAGTTTGGCATTATCTACGACGAAGACATTGAAAATTCTATCATCGCCGCCAGCGCCTATTACCTCACTATAAGTGATTTTGTAATCCAAAGCGGTGTCAAGCCCCAGCTCCTCATACACCTTAACGACGATCGCATCTAAAAGATCCGCGTCCTCTACCGATCTGCTTATCTCGACCGTCGCAGTCATTATATCCTTATACGGAATATATGAGACGTAAGTTTCCTTCGCACGATTCGCTTTTGAGAAGTCGTGCTCGAAAACTTCATTCTCACTTAGACCGAATATGGTTTGCGTGACTTTGTTAATCGCAACAATCGAACTAGCATTTTTACTATTCTTTGCCATAACACTCCACTTCCAAATGAAATTTTCTACGTTGCTAATACTAATAGAAATAAAATAAAATGTCAATAGATAAAATCGGTTTTCACCATAAATTCGTCATTTTTCCAACTTTTTTTTACAAAAACTGTTAATTTTAAGTAAATTTTGACCTTAGAAAAATTTGAAATTAACTTTTTGGCTCGAATTCCGATCCGCTTTATTGCCTCGCCGTTTTTGCCGATCAACATCTCTTTGTGAGAATTGGTATCCGTTATGATCCGCGCATATACCGAGGTTAGACCGGGTTTTTCGACCACTTTTTCCATCACGACGTCGCTGCAATACGGGATCTCGTCGCTCATACTCTCAAAGATCGCCTCAAGTATGAAGTCGCGATAAATTTCACGCTCATTGGTTGCGCTTAAAATTTCGGGGTCGTAAAAATACTCATGTTCGGGCAAAATTTTGCAAATTTCGTCCAAAACCTGCTTTTTATAGACCTTTTTTTTGATGCTAACGGGGATTATCGCTTCGAATTTATCGGTAAATTTTTGATATTGCAGCAGCTTTTGCACGATCTTTTCGTCGTTTGCTTCGTCTATTTTGGTTAGAATAACGATGTGTTTGGTGCTGGGGTTTAAATTTAAAAATTTCTCGTATTCTGAGGTATCGTCGTGCACGGGCGCCAAAAACAACACCAAATCGCAACCCTCAATCGCCCCGAGCGCCACTTCGACCATCAGCTTATTCATCAGCTTGGCGCTTTCGTGCAGCCCCGGCGTGTCTGTGAAAATCACCTGATCTGCGCCGTTCATCGCGATGCCGTTAATCTTGCGGCGCGTGGCATTGATCTTGTGTGAGACGAGCGAAATTTTCTCGCCGCAGAGATAGTTTAACAGCGAGCTCTTGCCCGCATTCGTCCGCCCGATGAGCGTTACAAATCCGCTTTTCATATTTTCCTTAAATCAAAATTTTATCTTAATCTAGCGCCTTCGCGATCTGCACGCGATTACGGCGCTTTATACTCGGCATGTATTTCTCAACTCGCAACTTGCGGTATTCCTTGCCCGACGCTCATTCTTTCCGCGCGCGGTTGCAGCCTCATCTAAAATACGCTCTTGTTTGAGGTATTTTACTTTGCCGTTGTCACGACGGCGCCTATTTCCTCTTCGCTCGCCGTCAATTTTAAATCGCGTCAAATTTCATGAGCAAAAACCGCAAACGGTGAAATTTAAAATTTCATTTTCGCGCGCTGCATAAATTTAATATTTTAAGCATTTTATAAACACAATGTGAATTCGGCGTAAATTTAACCGCCGCGAACATAAAATTTTACGCCGCTACGGATACGAAACCGACCCCGATCCCGCGATGTTAAAATTCTCCCAAACGAGCCGCGTAGCGAAATTGATCCAACCGGCGCGAGTTAAACCTAAAATTTCGCCCTTCGTATGCACATTCGGTCCTTAAAATCGACGTCGCCAAACAGCGACGGATCTCGCTTTATTTTAGCGCCCGAGCTTTTAAAATTCCTCGCGGCGCGCCGTATCATACTTAGCTACGCCGCCGAAGCGATGCTCTAGCCGCACTCAAAAGAGCGCTTTAACTCCGCGGAGGTCGCGAAATTTAAATCACAAAATGTATTTCGCTAGATCCTCGTCGCTTGCGATGCCTGCGAGCTTTTCGCTTACGAGCTTCTCATCCACGACTATCTTTTGCCCTTTAAACTTATCCGCTTCGAAGCTGATATCCTCAAGCACCTTTTCCATTATCGTATGTAGCCTTCTAGCGCCGATATCCTCGACCTTTTCGTTCGTGCTTGCCGCAAATTTCGCGATCGCCTTGACCCCGTCCTCGCTAAATTCCAGCTCCACGCCCTCGGTCTTTAAAAGCGCTGAGTACTGTTTAAGAAGCGAATTTTTAGGCTTGGTTAAAATTTCGCACAGCGCCGCCTCGTCTAAGCTATCAAGCTCGACGCGAAGCGGAAAACGTCCCTGAAGCTCGGGTATGAGATCGCTCGGCTTGCTGATATGAAAGGCGCCCGCGGCGATAAAAAGGATGTGATCGGTGTCGATATTGCCGAATTTCGTGCTTACGCTGCTGCCCTCCACGATCGGAAGCAGATCGCGCTGCACGCCCTCTTTGCTCGGATCCTGCCTGCCGCTATTTCCGCTTGAGACAGCCACCTTATCGATCTCGTCGATAAAGATAATGCCCTCGTTTTGCGCGCGCCTAACGGCTTCGGCCTTGATGCTCTCCATATCGAGAACCTTCTCGCTAGCCTCGCTTTTAAGGGCAACTTTGGCATCTTTGACCTTCATCTCTTTTTTGCTTTTGCGCGTCGAAATTCCGATTACTTTGATGAAGCTTTCCTGCATATTCGCCATCTCGGGCGGCAAATTTGGATTTGATTCAAGCGCGTTTTCGCTCACTTCAATCTCGATACTAAGATCATCCAGATCGCCGCGCTCGAGCTTAGCAGCCATCTTTTCGTAGCTTTTTTCGTAATCTGCGATCTTCTCCTCGCTCGCTCCGCGCGGAAGCGGCGGAAGGACTTTTTCTAAAATTTTACGCTTGATGTAATCATCGATCTTATCTTTGTTCTTTTCAAATTCCTCGCCGCGCACTAAATTTACCGACGCGGCGGCCAGATCGCGCACCATGCTCTCCACGTCGCGCCCCACGAAGCCCACCTCGGTGTATTTGCTCGCCTCGACCTTGATAAAAGGAAGTCCGAACATCTTCGAAAGCCTGCGCGCGATCTCGGTCTTGCCCACGCCGGTAGAGCCGATCATCAGGATGTTTTTGGGCATCACCTCGTTTTTCATCTCATCTTCGAGCGCCATTCTACGGTAGCGATTTCGCAAAGCCACCGCTATCGTGCGTTTGGCGCTATTTTGTCCGATTATATATTCGTCTAGTTTCTCTACAATCTGCTTTGGCGTCATCATCTCTTTTCGTCCCAAATTGCGTATGTTTTGATGTTTTCGTTCGTGTAAATGCAAATCTCGCCCGCGATCTTAAGGCTCTGCTTTACTAGCTCCTCTTCGTCTAGGCTAGCAAATTTATCCAAAGCTCGCGCCGCGCTAAGAGCGTAATTCCCGCCGCTTCCGATCGCTGCGATCTTGCCGTCATCCGGCTCTACCACGTCGCCCGTGCCGCTAAGCAAAAAGATATTTTTGCGGTCCAGCACCAGCATCATCGCTTCGAGCTTTCGCAGATACTTATCTTTGCGCCACTGCTTGCTAAATTCTATCACCGCCCTTAGAAGATCGCCTTTTGCGCCATCTAAGCACTTTTCAAACATATCAAAAAGATTAAACGCATCGGCGGTGCTGCCCGCAAAGCCCGCTAAGACGTTACCCTCTTTGCCGATCTTTCGAATTTTAGTCGCATTGCCCTTCAAGACGGTGTTTCCGAACGTAACCTGCCCGTCGCCGCCGATGACAGAGCCCTTCGCGCCTTTGTAAGCTAAAATGGTAGTCGCTTCAAACACTAGCCACCTCTATCTCAAATTTAGCGCTTATACCGTGCTTTAGCTTGGCATTTACGTCGTAAATCCCGGTCGTTTTGATAGCCTCGGTCTCTAAAATTTTCTTATCGATTTCGATCCCCTTTTGCTCTTTTAGCGCGGTTGCGATCTCATCTTTGGTCACCGAGCCGAAAAGCGCGCCGCTCTCGCCCGTCTGCTTTACGATCTTTACGCGGATCTTGGCTAGCTCCTCGGCTAGTTTTTGCAGGCTTGCGACCTCATATTTTTCAAGTTCGGCTTGCTTTTTCTTATCCGCTTCAAATTTACGCAAAACCTCAGTCGTAGCGGCTTTGGCGTAGCCTTTGCCGATTAAGAAGTTATTGCCGTAGCCGTCCTTAACCTCCTTTACCTCGCCCGCCTTTCCGAGCCCCTTAACGTCTTTGATCAATAATACTTTCATCCATTATCCTTTTAAATTTAGCTTTAAATTTATAAAATTTTATAGCGGCGCGGGCGGATCTGAAATTTAGTGAAATTTCATGAAACCTGCCCGCAGCCGCTCGCTACTTTTTCGATAAATTTTAAAATTTCGTTTTGCGAAATCCGCCTGCACACCTTGCCGCTATAGGCAAAATTTCAGCTAAAGCTTGCGTCCGTTCTTGCCCGCGATGATAAATCTTAGCGCGCTTAGCTTGATAAATCCGTCGCCGTCTTTTTGATTGAAAACCTTGTCCTCTTCAAACGTCACAAAATCTGTATTGAACAAGCTATCGCTCTTGCTCTCCCTGCCCAGCACGGTCACGTTGCCCTTATAAAGCTCTAGCTTAACCTTGCCGTTTACGTGCTCTTGGGATTTATTTATCAGCTCTTGAAGCAGCAAGCGCTCCGGGCTGAACCAAAAGCCGTTGTAGATGAGCTCGGCGTAGCGCGGCATCAGATCGTCTTTTAGATGCGCCGCGCCGCGATCTAACGTGATGCTCTCGATCGCGCGATGAGCCTTTAGCATAATCGTGCCGCCCGGAGTTTCGTAGCAGCCGCGGCTCTTCATGCCGACGTAGCGATTTTCAACAAGATCGAGCCTGCCGATGCCGTTTTTAGCGCCGAGCTCGTTAAGTGTTGCCAGCATCTCATGCGGTTTAAGCGCTTTGCCGTTTAGCTTTACGGGATCGCCGTGTTTGTATTCGATCTCGATGATCTCGCTCTTATCGGGCGCATTTTTAGGGCTTACGGTCCATCGCCACATATCCTCCTCAGGCGCATGAGCGGGATCTTCCAACACCAAGCCCTCGTAGGAGATATGAAGGATATTCGCATCCATTGAATACGGCGATTTGCCTGGCTTTGAGGCGATGTCGATGCCGTTTTTCTTAGCGTAAGCAAGAAGCTTCTCGCGAGAGTTCAGATCCCACAGCCTCCACGGCGCAATTACCTTAATATCGGGATTTAGCGCGTATGCGCCAAGCTCGAAGCGGACTTGATCGTTACCCTTGCCGGTCGCACCGTGGCTTATGGCGTCCGCGCCGGTTTTTTTAGCAATTTCAACTAGCTTTTTGGCGATTAGCGGGCGCGCGATCGATGTGCCTAAAAGATACTCGCCCTCATAAACGGCATTTGCGCGAAACATCGGAAATACGTAATCGCGCACAAATTCCTCGCGCAGATCCTCTACGAAAATATTTTCCTTTTTTATGCCCAGTTTCACAGCTTTGTTTTTGATCGGCTCCAAATCCTCATTCTGACCGATATCTGCGGTGAAAGTCACCACATCGCAGCCATAAGTATCGCCGAGCCACTTTAAAATAATACTAGTATCTAGTCCTCCGGAATACGCCAAAACGACCTTTTTTACATCTTTTGCCATCTCAAATCCTTTACGTAAAATTTGGCGAAATTCTACCAAAAATAGTTTAATAGTTGCTTTTAAGGCAAATATCGCTAAACTCACGCCTATGAGAATCGATAAATTTTTAAACGCAGTCAATATCACCAAGCGCCGCGCCATTAGCGAAGATATGTGCAAAAGCGGCGTCGTAGCCGTAAACGGCGTCGTAGCAAAGCCCGCCAAAGAGCTTAAAATCGGCGATGTAATCACCATATGCTTTTTGGATAGGAAGCAAAGCTTTAAAGTCCTAGCCTTTCCTAGCGCGAAAAATACGCCCAAAAGCGAGCAAGCAAAGTATGTCCAAGAGCTTTGAACTCATCTGCGGCGAGGATGAAATTTCACGCCTCGTGCAGGCTCTGCCAAAAAGCGGCATAATATTGCTAATCGGCGATCTTGCCAGCGGCAAAACGACGCTTGCGCGCGCGATCGTGCGGGCTCACGGATTAGACGAGCACGTGAGCTCGCCTACATTTTCGATCATGCAAAACTACGGCAAAATTTATCATTACGACATCTATAACGGCGGCTGCGAGGGGATTTTAAAAAACGGACTATTTGAAAATTTATTTGAAGAGGGGCTTCATCTGATCGAATGGGCGGATGAAAATTTGATAAATTTACTTAAAAAATATGAGCTTGATTTTTGCGTAGTGAGGATCACGCCGCACGCGCAAGGGCGGAAATACGAGGTAAGCTATGCATAAACTGGAAGTCAGGGGTCTTAAAAAAACCATAAAAGGCACGCCGATCATCAAAGGAATCTCGCTAGAGCTTTACAACGGCGAGATTGTAGGGCTGCTAGGGCCCAATGGAGCGGGCAAAACCACGACGTTTTATATGATCTGCGGGCTGATAAGCGCTAGCGGTGGCGATATCTTGCTTAATGAGAGCAGCATCGCAAAGGTTCCGCTTCATAAGCGCGCCAAGCTCGGCATCGGCTACCTACCACAAGAAAGCAGCATCTTTAAGGAGCTCAGCGTTGAGGAAAATTTAATGCTCGCCGCGGAGATTACCTATAAAAATAAAGCCGAAGCCTCACGTAAGGTCGATGAGATGCTAAATCTGCTCAACATCGAGCCGATCAGATTACGCAAAGGCGTGAGCCTAAGCGGCGGCGAGCGCAGGCGCTGCGAGATCGCGCGAAGCCTGATGATAACGCCGAAATTTCTACTTTTAGATGAGCCGTTCGCGGGCGTCGATCCGATCGCCGTTAGCGACATCCAAAGCATCGTGCGCGATTTAAGCGATCTTGGCATCGGCGTGCTCATCACCGATCACAACGTCCGCGAAACGCTTGCGATCTGCGACCGTGCCTACGTCATCAAAGACGGCGAGCTGTTCGCCGGCGGCACCGCAAAAGAGATAGCCAGCGATCCAAATGTCCGTAAATTCTACCTCGGCGAGGATTTCAGTATCTAAGCCGGCAAAGGCGTTTTAGATTTTCAGCTCCCACTTCGGCCCACGCGTTAAATTCCATAATTTAAGTTTTGCGATTTAAATTTCAAGTGAGCGGCTGCGACTGGCTGTACGCATGCCTCTCGAACTAAATTCTGCGTATCAAAATTCTAAAGTCGCCGCCATGACCATACGATAGAGCGATTTGATTTTGTGCTTTAAATCTTAAAAGCCAATTTTATTGTCCGCGCTCGATTCTAAAGCTGGGGTTTAAATTTTGCGCTTTAAATTTTTAAAGTAGTTATGGCGACGGGATTTGAGTCCAGCGTTTAAGATTTAGCATATTAAATTTTAAAGGCGCAGTAAGGATGGGACGGCGCATTCTATTCAAAGTTTAGATTTCACGTATTAAATTTTTAAAGAGCATGTAGGCTCGTTTTAAAATTTTTAAATTTCAAAAGGTATTTTGTGCACTGCAAATTTTAAATAATTTTTTTGCTACAGACTCACTTTTACGACCGAAATTTTACACCTGCGGTACATAAAATTTAAATCGCATTTTAATCGCACTTTGTTTAAATTAAATCAAATTTTAAAGCGTGAGACGTCTTTAAACGTAACGCTTTCATCTGCGCATCAAAATCACGCCCACAATTTGCAAAAGAATATCCGCTCGTAGAATTAAAATTTTAAAGCAACAACCTCAAATAAATTACGTATGCGAAGATGCCTGCGGTCGCGTGATGTGGTTAAATTTCACGGCGTAATTCCGCGAGTGGCAGCGTAAACCAAAGCACGCACAAAACTACTCACTTCGGCTTCGACGCATCAAATTAAAAGCGACGCGCGAAGCAAGGCCTTCCGACCCGCTAGAATTTTGCCGATCAAGCCGCCTTGTTTAATTAAAATTACACTTTTATTTGCTCTGCGGGTTTAAATTTCGCTCATCTTAAAGCTCGCTGCGAATTTTAAAATTTTAACCCGGCACTCGTCGCTTCCCTTAAAATTTTAAAATTCTTAAAATTTTGGCGAGATCAAGGAGAGATTATGAAAAAAGTTCTACTTTCGTGCGCCTTGGCAGGCGCGCTTTTTGGCCTAGAGATCGACGGATTTAGCGCACCTAGTGGTTCACTTATTACCGATGACGCTTTTTATATCGCAAATCGCGGCAGTAGTGAAGATCCACAAGAGCGCGACGGCTTCATCAGCCGCATAGTAAAAAACTCGGGTATCGTTGAGACAAATTTTATAGACGATCTGGTAAATCCTGGCGGAATGGCGCAGATCAAGGGCGTGCTCTACGTGTGCGATCTGGATGCGATCAGAGGCTTTAGCAAAGGTCAGGAGGTTTTCAATCTGAAAATCGAGGGAGCGCAGGCCTTAAACGACGTCGTAGCGCTCGGTAGCGAGGTTTTGCTCGCAAGCGATAATGCGCGCAGCGTGATTTACAGCATAAATTTAAACGCAAAAAGCTACGATGAGTTCGCACGCATCGACCCCTCGCTCGGCAATGCGGGCGCGCTTTTGCTCAAGGGCGACAAACTTCTGATCACCACCTTCGATCTTAGCGGAAAGGTTCCGGGGCGCGTGCTAAGCATGGATCTGAAATCTCGCGAAATTTCGATCTTTGCCGATATGAAGGGAGTTTTCTACGGCATAGCACGCGGAAAAAACGGCGAAATTTTAATTAGCGACTGGGGTGAGGACCTTTTAAGCGGCAAAATTTGGCGTATCGATGCAAACGGACATATACGCAAAATAAACCTCGGCGCGATGCAAAGACCTGCGGACATCTCAAGCGACGGTAAAGTTTTATTGATCCCAAAAACGTTGGAAAACAAGGTGGAGCTGATAAATTTGCCGTAACCGGTCGTCTTATTGCGCTTCGCAGTTTGCTTAAATTTTACAAAATATATGCAATATCGTGCTTTATAAGCCATCTTTTTTTGCTCCGCCGCTTGCGCGGCGGTGTCCGCTAAAAAACCGAAACTAGTCGCTGCGGTGCCGAAACTAATCGCCCTTTTTCGCGCGCACTCAAGAGTCAAGTACGCCCAAAAGCCGTGTGTGCCGTCTTGCGACACGCAAATGTCGAGCCTGCCGTAAAATTTGTAAATCCATCTGCCCTCCTTTTAAATTTCATCGCTGCGGATATTTTTGTAGGCCGAGTAACGCGAAATTTCAGCGTAAATTTTAACGCCCGCCGTGACTCAAAAGCCTTAAAGACTATAACGCGCGAAATTTTAGCGCGAGATTTGACGCGAGGCGCGCTTTTAACATACTTGCGTCGTATCTGTGCGCGACCGAATTCTACGCGGCGGTACGATCTCTGCCGCGCGCCGTATTTACAGGCCGTAAAGGCAAGCGGGGCCCATTTTTCCACGCAGTGTGTATGTCTATTTAGGCTACTCGGGGTACCCGCGCGCAGAACCTTATCTCTGTGCGCGCCCCTCCCACACGGCGGGAGCGTCAAGCTCTACGTATGAGCTTAAAATTTCATACGGCTCGTAGCTAAATTTATACGCTAGGCTCGGGCACTGCTTCACCGCGTAGCCCAGATAGATCCAGCGTAGCCCCAGATCTTGGGCAAACTCGATCTGTTTTAAAAGCGAAAATTTGCCCAGACTTAGATGTGGCAGATACGGATCGTAGTAGCAATACACCGAGCTAATGCCGTCGTCCACGATATCGATGAGATCGACGCAGATAAGCCGCCCGTCCTCGCCGTAGTAAGAAATTTCTTTGCCGAAGTCGCCGTGGCCCTGGACGTAAATTTCGTCATATCGCTCAAAATCGATCTCTTGCAGAGGCCAGCCCTTTTTTAGATGCATGTAGTCGTGATAGAGCGCGAAAAGCTCCAAACGCGCATCGTTTAAAAGCGGGCGAGATTGCCATACATAGGCGGTCGTGCGATTATTTTTATAGACGCGGCGGTGCGATCTGCTAAATTTAAAATTTAAAGCATCGACACGCAAACTTTTGCACTCCGCACAGGCTTCGCAAATAGGCTTTTGAAAATACCTGCCGAAGCGGCGGTAGCCGTGCTGCACTAAGCTTGAATTATACTCGAAGTCGCAGCCTTTTACATAGAGATACTCGCTGCGTGCGGCTCTGCCGCCTATATAGGGGCAGGCAAAATCCAGCGTGCAAAATGGAATTTCAGTCATTCAGCTTTTTGATATTCGCCGCGTCCACGTATTTTAAAAACTCATCTTTGAGGCGCTTTTCGCGTGCGGCGATGCTCTCTTTGGCTACGTCGAACTCTTCCTCCGCGACGCCGTCTAGGAGGCCCTCGCCTCGCAGGCTCAAATCATCATCTCTGAAAATGTCTTTAAACTCGTCGCGATTTGGATTAGGTTTTTTGGGCTTTTTGGGCGCGGAGCTTGCCGCCTTGTCCTTAAGCATGTCCTTTTTTATATCTTTTAGGCTATCTAAAAAATCCATGCTCTTTCCTAAATCCGCGCAGATTTGCGCATCGCAGCGATGATGGCGGCGATCGCTTCGTTTTTATTCGGCTGCATATCGTCCATCGTGTTTTCTAAAATTTTGTCTAAATTTTTCTCTACGTAGCTCGTGTCAAAAAAGCCGAGTCGGAATTCGCGCGACTTGCTGATGCTGAGCAAAAACGGAATGATAGTACGCACCCCCTCGATGCGGAACTCCTTCAGCGCGCGCTCTAGCTTATTAACGGCCAGGTCGTAGTCGGTGGTTTTAATGATGAGTTTGGCTAGAAGCGAGTCGTAAAACGGCGGAATTTTATAACCCTTGTAGATGTGGCTATCGACGCGCACGGAAGGACCGAGTGCGGGATAATAATCGCTAACGGTGCCGGGAACCGGGGTGAAATTTTTCCAGACGTTTTCGGAGGTGATACGCGCCTCGATCGCATAGCCGTGCGGCTTAATGTCGCTTTGCTCGAGCTCTAAAATTTCGCCGTTTGCAATGCGGATCTGGCGTACAACCAGATCGACGCCCGTAACTTCCTCGGTGATGCCGTGCTCGACCTGGATACGGGTATTCATCTCCATAAAATAGAAGTTGTTGTAATCATCAAGTAGAAATTCTACCGTGCCGACGTTCGTGTAATTCACCGCCTTTGCCGCGGCTACCGCGGTCGTACCCATCGTTTTACGTAGATGCTCGCTTATGGAAGGGCACGGCGCGATCTCGATGATTTTTTGGTGGCGGCGCTGGATCGAGCAATCGCGCTCGCAGAGGTGGATGATGTTGCCGTAATTGTCGCCGATGATCTGAAACTCGATGTGGCGCGGCTTGACGACGAGTTTTTCCATAAAAATTTCATCGTTGTTAAAAAATGTTTTCGCCTCTCTCGTGCACGAATCGTAGGCGCTCTGCATATCTTTCTCGTCCCACACCTCGCGGATACCGCGTCCGCCGCCGCCGCCGCTAGCCTTTAAAATCACGGGATAGCCGATCTCGCGCGCATATTTTTTGATAGTATCCATGCTCTCGTGATTTAGCTTTTCGGTGCCTGGCACGATCGGAATGCCATTTTTGCGCATCAAGTAGCGAGCGATGTTTTTATTGCCCATTTTGCGGATAACGTCGGGCTTTGGACCAATAAAGATAATGCCCGCGTCCTCGACTTCTCTTGCAAAGTCAAAATTCTCGCTCAAAAAGCCGTATCCCGGATGTATCGCATCAGCGCCACACTCTTTGGCGACTTCGACGATCTTTTTGGCATCCAGATAGCCTTTTAGCGCGTCCGCACTTACTTCGTAGGCCTCATCGGCGATTTTTACGTGCAAGCAATCGATGTCGGGTTTGGTGTAGATCGCGACGCTTTTAATATGCAGATCTCTGCAGGCCCTAATGATGCGAACCGCGATCTCGCCGCGATTAGCAATAAGAATTTTACGTATCATAAATAATTGCCTCTTTTAAAAAAATACCGCGGTAATAATAGTATAAAAAATTTTATAGCAAGTTGAAATTCATGAAAGGCGGTTGAAATTCCGGATAAAATTTGAAATAAATCAAATGGTGCCCGAGGTCGGAATCGAACCGACACGAGGTCGCCCTCGCCAGATTTTGAGTCTGGTGCGTCTACCAATTTCACCACTCGGGCATTTTGAAAAGTTATGATTGTATAAATTTAAAAAAAGATAAGCCCCGAAGACGGGGCTTGGAGCAAGAAAATTATTTTTTCTTCTTGCCTTTTGCAGCTGCAACAGCCTCTTTTAGCTGTTTGCCAACTTTAAATTTTACTACTTTAGTAGCAGGAGATTTGTAAGTTCTGTTTGTGCCAGGAACTTTACCCTCGCGAGCTGCACGCTCTGCAATGCCGAAAGATCCGAAGCCGATGAAGCTTATGTCATCACCTTTTACTAAAAGCTCTTTGATAGCTTCAAGTGCAGAATCTACTACCTTAACGGTATCTTTTTTGGAAAGACCTGCCTTCTCGGCAACTACTTGGATAAAATCAGCTTTTTTCATGCTAATCCTTTAAAATAAAGTGGTTTCGGCGGTATTCTACAATAGTTTCGCAAAAAATACAATAGTTTTTTAAGAAAAAAACGCAAAAATCGGCAAAATTTAGCCGAATTTAGCCCAAATTCGTCAATTTTTCAGATTTTGCTTCTTGGAATTTCAAAATTTCGCCATATTTTTGGGACTGATTTTTGAAATTTCGCCCGGTTTTGAAAAATTTTAAAATTTCTCCTCTCCGAGCTTCATTTTTATAAAATTTCGCCCCAGCCTGACGCTTTAAAATATATAAACTATATTTTGTTATAATCCGCGCAAAATTTCAAAGGCTTTTTATGACTAAAATTTTAATGATAGAGGACGATTTAGAACTCGCCGAAATTTTAAGCGAATATCTGCAGCAATACGATATCGATATCACCGTCGCGGACGATCCGTTTTTAGGGCTTTCTAAGTTAAATTTAGAAAATTTCAACCTCGTGATTTTAGATCTCACACTTCCTGGGATGGACGGGCTTGAGGTCTGCAAAGAGATCCGCAAAAACACCGATATACCGATCATAATCTCAAGCGCCCGCCACGATCTGACCGATAAGATCAACGCTTTTGACTTCGGCGCGGACGATTATCTGCCAAAGCCCTATAATCCGCAAGAGCTTTTAGCGCGCATCAAACGCCACATCGAGCGCTACGACATAAACTCCATCCAGCGCGCCGCCAAGCCGAAAAAAGACCTCGAAGTGGACGATTTCCGCCACGTCATCAGCTTCAAAGGACAGCCCCTGTCGCTCACCATCGCCGAATACGACGTGCTTTCGTATCTCATCAAAAAGGAAGGCGGCGCGATCACCCGCGAGGAGCTCATCTACAACTGCAGCTCCATAAGCGAGGAATCCTCGAGTAAAAGCATCGACGTCATCATCGGTCGCATCCGCCTAAAGCTTGGAGAAACATCCAAGGCGCCCAGCTACATCCACGCTATCCGCGGCGTAGGATACAAGCTGATACAGTAAGCGGGCCTGCGTGCGCCGTCAATTTTAAAATTTAAAATGGTGAAAAGCCCAATATAGCGCAAACGGACGCAAAATGAAAGGACAAAGATGATAGAGTGGATACAAAATTTTTTTAGCGGAGTGATTCCGAAGCTGCTACTAAACGCGACGCTGGAGACGCTGTATATGACCTTCGTAAGCACGGCTTTGGCGTTTATTTTGGGGCTCGTGCTTGCGATCGTGCTCATCCTTACGCGTCGCGGCGGGCTCTGCGAAAACCGCATCGTTTACGCCGTGCTGGACGTCGCGATAAACACGCTGCGAAGCTTCCCGTTTATAATTTTGCTGATCGTGCTCTTTCCGCTTACGAAGCTTCTTGTGGGCACGAGCATCGGTACCACCGCGGCGATCGTGCCGCTTACTATCGGCTCGGCGCCCTTTATCGCTCGCCTCATCGAAAGCGCTCTGCTGGAGGTCGATAGCGGCGTGATCGAGGCGGCGAAGAGCTTCGGCGCGAGCAAGACGCAGATAATCTTTCGAGTAATGTTCGTCGAGGCGCTGCCTAGCATCATCGGCGCGATTACTCTGACGCTTATCGTCATCATCGGATTTACGGCGATGGCGGGCACTGTCGGCGGCGGCGGGCTCGGCGACGTGGCAATCCGCTACGGCTTTCAGCGCTTCCGCCCTGATATAATGGCATACACCGTCGTGATCCTGATCGTGCTCGTGCAGATAATCCAAAGCATCGGAAATTTACTCTATAAAATCACGAAAAAGTAGGCTCAAACCCGTAGCTTAACGAGATATCAAACATTTTCTATTAGTATAAAATTGCAAAAAGTAGATCTTAAACTATAGACCGTTCGTTTGTATAACCCGTTTACCAAACTATAAAATTATAAAAAAGGTAGGTTTGCAACGCTATGAATACCGCTTGAAATTCTATATTGTAAGCAGTTAGATTTTTGCCTGTCGTCAAGGTTTAAATTTTAGGCTTTGTGTAGCTAAAGCAAAGCTTGTGCCGAGACTTATTTTGCGTAGAGTAAACTTCTTTTATTTTTATAACAGGTCGCATCTTTGAAGCGAACGATCGAAACTATGCTGGATAATTTTAAAATTCGCAGGCAAGATTTAGGCGCAGAATTTTAAAATTTAATTGCCTAAAATTTAAAATTTAGCCCAAACCTTAATGAGAAGCGTAAGTTGAAATTTGAAATTCTAAAGCACGGAATTTTAAAATTTTAAAAATTTAGACCTTACGAAATTTTGCTTATAAATTCTAAGACAAGCAGTTTTAAAATTTTATAATTTTAAGTTTTGCAAGATCTTTCTTATATAATTTCACTTTTGCTGCGAAATTTTGTAGCTACTTTTAAAATATAAAGCGCAGGATATAAATAAAAGGCACCAGCCTTAGCAATAAAGCCAATAATGATGGTATTGCCGCTTTGACAAGCTTTTTGGGCTTTGGTAAAAGAACCTAAGATTGCGCCAGTTCTTTAAAGATAAAGCAGACTATGAAATTCCTCTGCGAATTGAGCCTAAATTCTTTAGTATTGAGGAATTTTTAAATTTGTAGAATTCAATAAATTATCTTACGCCGCTTGCGGTAAAATTTTATGCGGGCGGATACGGCGCGTTTAATAAGATTATTATCGCATAAGAGTGAAGTTACT
>CAURGM010000016.1:0-35307 GCA_963524395.1 uncultured Campylobacter sp. | reverse complement strand
AAAAATGCGCCGACAGATATCCCGCAGGAAAACGGCGCGACGCACATCGCGTTTTTCTTCCGCTGGTGCATGGAGCGCAAGCTCTATTCCAAGGACTTCGCGGCGGATTTCACGGACGATATAGCAAAGATGGACGATAGCTTTGATTATCGCGGGTATTTCTTTGGCGCCATGGACGGCGTGCTAGGCAGCGACGAGCTAAATACCGCGGGCAAGGCCTTTGCGAAGGCATACTACACCACGGACCGCACGAAATTTGCCAAAACGCACGGCTGGTATTTGCAAGATTACGACGATTTCGTCGCGCGCAAATTTGGCGATAAAAACTTCGACAACGCCTATTTTTACATAGAAAACTCGCCGCAAAATTACGCCGAGATCAAAGAGATCATCGATCGCCGCTACGAGAAATTCTTGAGCTTCAAGGTGGCGAAGTAGAAATTTTGCCGCCGAGCTTAGCGGGTTTAAAAAACAGACGCCTAAGCCGAAACGGCGCGCGATCTGCGCCGCGGTAAAATTTAAAATTTTACGCAATGCGTTAAATTTTGCGCAGCGCGCAAATTTCGGTGGCACTTTAATTTTACATAGCATGCCACGAGCCGGCGCGACGCATCGCAAATTAAATTTTAAAATCAAACCGCTTCGCAGCGCGGGATATATTTGATCCGAGCGGCGCGCGGCTTAAAATTTCCGCACGGCGTTTAGATTTATCTCGTCGCTTGCAGCGCACGGTTTTACTCGCGCTTTCGTAGCCTCAAAGCGGGCGGGCGCTAGATATCACGGAGTGGCGCTTCGCAAACAGACCCAGCTCCCGAAAGAATTTTAAAGTCCGCTTTGCATAGACGGAGCCGCATGGCGCAAACGGATTAAAATTCGCAAATGGCGCAAGAGAATTAGAATTTGCAAACAGCATGAGTGGATTAGAATTCACAAATGGCATAAATGGATTAGAATTTACGCGCGGCGCAAATAGATTAAAATTCACAAATGGCGCGAGCAGATTAAAATTTTGCAAGCCGCGCTCGCAGGCTGCGTATGTGCAAAAAAGTGCGAGCGGCAGGGCTTATTCATCTTTTAAGCCTAGCTCGCCAACGAGCCTGTATGTGCGAGCGCGAGCGGCGACCGCGCCGTCAGTGAAATTTCAAGCCGTGCCAGAAGTAAAATTTCAAGCCGCGTTGCGGTAGCGGACTTGTAGCGGTAGCAAACAGACGTAGGACGTAGAAGCCCAGATAATACGCGCCCCACAAAGCAGACGCTCTCGGACGCGAGATATGTTATAATTTCGCGAAATTTTAAAATTTACGCCAAAGGAGCGAAGATGAACGAGAGGGTGCCTACTTATCTAGTAAACAACCTATTTAACGTAACTCGGGACGATTATCTAAATGTCCAAATCAGATCCGGCGCGGGCGGCGAATACTTTGAAATTTATTATTTCGGCGAGCTTTTTCGCGACGAAGCTTTGCCGAACGATTACATCGCCGATCTCTACGACGACGAGGACGAGCTCGTGCCGTGCAAGCTCGTAGCCAAATGCGTGAAAACGGGCGAGGAAATTTTACTTTTTGACGGCGCTACGCACGGCTACAACGCGATGTTTTGCGACGAGCTTGACGCAGAAAAAGTAGCCCGCCGCGAACTAGTGAAATTTAACCTACCGCCGCGTAAAATCCATCTAAAATTCGGCTACAATATCGATTACGACGACGAAATGGACGAATACGAAACGGACGAGAGCGGCAAAGTCCTGCTGATAAACGGCGGGACCGCCTCGTGGGATGAGGTTAAAGCAAACGGCTTTGATTATATCGCCGTAAGCTGCGAGGACGAAGCGGGCAAGGTCACGGAGATACTTTCGCTTGAGCTTGCATAGGCGATTGAAATTTAGCGACCTTTGAGGTTTGCCTTTTTATCCGTACTTTGCCGAATTTAATTTATCACGAAGCGTATTTTAATTCTGCGGCGCGCGATGTAAATAAGCAGAACCGATACGTTGCTGCGGGCGGCAGGGCTTAAAATTTAGGAAAATTTAACTATAATCGCCGCAAAAATTTGAAAATTTTAAAATTTCACAAAGGATTTTATAGATGATCAAAGCACTTCGCGGTATGAACGATATTTTGGACGAACAGGCGCGCATCTACTCGCAAATTTTAAGCGTGTGCGAGCGCGTGGCGCGCAATTACGGCTTTTGCCTCATCGAAACTCCCAAGCTCGAGCAGACCGCGCTATTTCGCCGCAGCGTCGGCGAGAGCAGCGACATCGTCGGCAAGGAGATGTATGAGTTTAACGATAAAAGCGGCGATAGCGTCTGCCTGCGCCCCGAGGGCACCGCGGGCGTCGTGCGCGCCTTTATCGAAAAAAAGCTAGACCGCAGCGGCGGGGTGCATAAATTTTATTATCAAGGCTCGATGTTTCGCTACGAGCGCCCGCAAAAGGGGCGCTTGCGCGAGTTTCATCAATTCGGCGTCGAGTGCTTCGGCGAAAATAGCGTTTATGAGGATGCGAGCGTGATCTTGATGTTAGCTCAAATTTTACGCGAGCTAAATGTCGCCGCAACGCTTAAAATCAACTCTTTAGGCGATGAGGAGTGCATGCCGGCGTATAAAACCAAGCTCGTAAATTTCTTACAAGAGCGCAAAGACAGGCTCTGCGAGGACTGTCAAAGGCGCATCGACACCAATCCTATCCGCGTACTGGACTGCAAAAACGAAAGCTGCCAGAAAATTTTAGCCGCCGCGCCGCTTATAACGGAAAATTTAAACGACGCTTGCGCCGCGGAATTTGAGCAGCTACAAAGAATTTTAACCCAAAACGGACAAAAATTTCAGATCGATGCGAAGCTAGTGCGCGGGCTTGATTACTACTGCAAAACCGCCTTTGAGTTCGTTTCATCCGAGCTTGGCGCGCAAAGCGCCGTAGGCGGCGGAGGGCGCTACGATAGGCTCGTGGAGTTTTTAGGCGGTAGAAAGACGGCGGGCGTGGGCTTTGCGATCGGTATCGAGCGAATAGCCGAAATTTTAAAAACGCGCGAAAGTTTACAAGCGCGTGAGGGGCTTTATATCGGCGCGCTGGACGAGGCGTTCGTAAGTACGGCGTTTTCGTTTGCGCTAAAACTGCGAAAGTTTTGTAAAACTCAAATTTCATACGAGCCCAAGGCGCTTGCGAAGCATTTAAAGGCAGCCGACGGGGCGGAGGCTAAATTTTGCCTTTGCATCGGGCAGGACGAGTTTGACCGAGCCGAGGTGTGGTGTAAAAATTTAGAGGATCAAAGCACCTTTGCGATTAAATTTAAAGAGGTCGAAGCATTTTTTAAGGATAGAGCATGAACGATTACGGACTAAATATTTGGGGGAATTCCAACTTTACGATAGACGGCGGCAAACTATGCCTAAACTCCGATTTCAAGCAGCCTTTGGTGGATATCATAAAAGAGATCCGCGCAGACGGCGTGCGAGGCCCGATACTGCTGCGCTTCCCTCACCTCATCAAAAAGCAGATCGTCGAAATTTACTCAAATTTTAACCGAGCCATAAAGGAGTTCGGCTACAAGGGAAAATTCCACGCCGTCTATCCGCTTAAAGTAAATCAATTCCCGGGCTTCGTTAAAAATTTAGTCGATATCGGCGAGCCTTACGGATACGGACTAGAAGCCGGCAGCAAGCCCGAACTGCTGCTAGCGATGGCGTATAACAAATACGGCGCGCCGATCACCGTAAACGGTTTTAAAGACAAGGAGCTCATCAATATCGGCTTCATCGCCGCAGAAATGGGGCATAATGTAACGCTTACGATCGAGGGGTTAAACGAGCTTGAAACCATCATCGAAACGGCCAAGGAGCGGTTTGCGCCAAAGCCTTTCATCGGGCTTCGCATCAGGCTGCACAACTCCGGAAGCGGCATGTGGGCGAAAAGCGGCGGGATAAATTCTAAATTCGGCCTTACCTCGACCGAACTTATAGAGGCGATAAACTTACTCAAGAAAAACGATCTCATCGAGCAGTTTACGATGATCCATTTTCATATCGGCTCGCAGATTACAGAGATCCATCCGCTCAAAAAGGCCCTCATCGAGGCGGGCAACATCTACACCGAGCTTCGTAAAATGGGCGCAAAAAATTTAAAATCCATAAATTTAGGCGGAGGTCTCGCTATCGAATACTCCCAAGCCAAAGAAAGCTCCAACCGCAACTATACGCTAAAAGAATACGCCAACGACGTGGTCTTCCTGCTAAAATCGATCGCAGAGGATAAAAAAGAGGCCGAGCCGGATATCTTTATCGAGAGCGGAAGATACGTAGCCGCCAGCCATGCGGTGCTCGTGGCGCCGATTTTGGAGCTTTTTACCCAAGAATACGCCGAAGAAAAGCTTGCCCTAAAAAAGGACAATCCGCCGGTAGTCGCCGAGCTATACGATCTGTATAAAACTCTAAAGCCGTCCAACGCGCTAGAGTATCTGCACGACGCCATGTCGCATATGGAAAGCGTGCTTACGCTATTTGATCTGGGATACGTCGATCTGATCGACCGCTCAAACGGCGAAATTTTAGTTCATCTAATAATGCGAAAGGCGTATGGAATTTTAGGCAACAAGCAAGAATACAGCAATTTCTTAAACTCCCTAGGTAACGCCCAAGAGCGCTATTTGGTAAATTTCTCGATCTTTCAAAGCCTGCCCGATTTTTGGGGCATCAAGCAGCACTTCCCGATCATGCCGTTAGAGAGGCTGGACGAGCGCGCCACGCTATCGGCGTCGATCTGGGATATCACCTGCGATAGCGACGGCGAGATAGAATTCGACAGTCAAAAAAATCCGCTATTTTTGCACGACGTAGATCCCGAAGAGGAGGAGTACTTTTTGGGCTTTTTTCTTGTCGGAGCCTACCAGGAGGTGCTTGGCATGAGCCACAACCTCTTTGCACACCCAACAGAGGCGACCGTGATTTTAAAGGATGACGGCGGTTTTGAGATCAAGGATTTCATCGAATCTCAATCGGTCATCGACATCTTGGAGGATATGGACTACGACGTAGTAGATATCCGCGAAAGCCTAAACGAGCGCGTCGAAAAATCAAATCTTATCGGAGATAAAGAGAAAAAGCATATCCTGGGCGAGCTATATCTGTTTTTAAACGACAATAGCTACTTAAAGACGATCAAATGAGTTTTTGGCAAATTTTAAAACAGGACTTCACCGAGCCGATGCGCCAAGACCCCGCATGCAACAGCTTATTTGAGATATTTTTCTGCTATCCCGGCGTCTGGGCACTGATAAATTACCGCTTCGCACACTTTTTCTACGAGCGAGGTTTTAATCTTATAGCTCGTGCGATCAGCGGACTTACCCGCATAATCACCGCCGTAGATATAAACCCGGGCGCACGTATCGGCTCGGGCGTGTTTTTTGACCACGCCACAGGGCTTGTCATCGGAGAAACGGCGATCATCGGCGATAACTGTCTGATCTATCAGGGCGTCACTCTCGGCGGCGTGAGCTTAGAGCACGGCAAGCGCCATCCGACGCTGCAAAACGGCGTCGTAGTGGGCGCGGGAGCCAAAGTATTAGGCAACATCACCATCGGCGCAAATTCCAAAATCGGCGCAAATTCCGTCGTCGTAAAGGATGTCGCACCAAACTGCACCGCCGTGGGCGTACCAGCTAGAATTTTAGGCAGCTGCGAGAGCGATCCTTTGGCGCATAATAAAATTCCAGATATCAGCCAGGAGCTTATCAAGTATCTCATCAAACGTATCGAAATTTTGGAAGATTGCATCTGCAGCGGTAGAAAAGATATCGCCGAAATGGATGAGGATCTAAATAAATTCTACAAAGAGTATCTAAAATCATTAAAATAAGAGGGTTAAAGTGAAAAAAGCTCTATTTTTTATAATTTGTGCGATTTTATCAGCAAGCGGCGGCGATGCTAATAGCGCGAAAAATTCCGCGGACGACGCCAGAATAAGCCTAGTAAAAAGTCTATACATCAAGAATACCTATTTCGGCGATCATAAAAATGCCCTATCAGCTTCTTTCAAATCTGCGCTTATGCAGGATGAAGCATCTGCTGGCGAAGGCGAGGTATGCTGCTTGGACTATGATCCGATAATCGGCGGTCAAGATGTCTGCGACGATGCGAAATATGATTTTGAGCTAGGGCAGCGCGATACCGTCGTAGTGACGCAGACCTGCCCCTACGGTGCGCAGACGATAATCTACAAACTCGTCCGTAGCGGAGGAGATTATAAAATCGACGATATCTACGACCAGGACCCAAGCGGCGGCAGGGCTTTTAGCGTCAAAAATCAAATTTTAAATTGCCTAAACCAATCCAAGGAGCATCAATGAAATTAACACTTTCAAGTCGCATAAGCAAGCTCGGCGAAAGCCTAACGATCGCAATCAGCACTAAAGCCAAACAGATGAAAGCCCAGGGGCAAGACGTCGTCATTCTAAGCGCGGGCGAGCCTGATTTCGATACTGCAGAAGTCGCCAAAAAGGCGGTCATAGAGGCGATGGCTAAGGGCTGCGGAAAATATACGCCGGTTGCCGGCACGCCTGAAATTTTAAATTTAATCGCGCAGAAGCTAAAGCGCGACAACGGCCTAAATTACAGGCCCGATCAGATCATCACCAACGTAGGCGCCAAAAACTCGCTATTTAACGCCTTTAACTGCATCTTAAACGAAGGCGATGAGGTTATAATACCGGCGCCTTATTGGGTCACCTACCCTGAAATTGTAAAATTTTGCGGCAGCAAGCCCGTCATCGTAAACACAAAGGCGGAAAACCGATACAAAATCACCGCCTCGCAGCTCAAAGCCGCGATCACGCCGCGCACGAAGGCGCTGTGCCTTTTCAACCCGAGTAACCCCGCAGGCGCCGTATATTCGCGCCAGGAGCTGCAAGAGCTTGCGGAAGTACTAAAAGGTACGGATATTTTGGTAATTGCCGATGAAATTTACGAAAAAATCGTCTTCGGCAAGAGCTTTATAGCCGCAGCAAGCATCAGCGAGGATATGTTTGGGCGCACCGTGACGATCAACGGGCTAAGCAAATGCGGCGCGATGCCCGGCTGGCGCTTCGGATACACCGCCTGTGCGATCGATGAGCTAAATAAGGCTATGATCAGCCTGCAAAGCCAAAGCGTCAGTAACGTAGCAAGCATCGTCCAGGCGGGCGCTATGCCGGTGCTGCGGGGCGAGGCAGACGATTATATCGAGGAGATGAGGCGCGAATACGAGCGCAGGCGCGATTTTGGCACGGACGCGATAGGTGCGATCCCGGGACTTAGCGTCGTAAAACCAGATGGCGCATTTTATTTCTTCATAGATTGCTCCCAGGTAGAACCTGATAGTATGAAATTTTGCATGCAGCTGCTAGATAAAGGGCTCGTAGCCACGGTGCCAGGAAGCGGATTTGGCATGGATGGGCACTTCCGCGTAAGCTTTGCGTGCTCCATGGAAAATCTAAAACGCGGCTTTGAGCGCATAGAAAAATTCGTAAAGAATTACCACAGATAGGCACGCTAGCGAAATTTGAATCTAAATTTGTCGTAGCTTAGCAGCGAAATTTTTACATAAAATTTAATGCGGCTTGGCGGCAAATTTAGTGTGGCACGGCGTAGCTCAGAATTTAATGCGGTTGTGCTAGCTAAGCGCGATTGAATTTCGTGCCGCTTTAATTAAATTTCGAGCTGCCGTATTCAGGAGCGCTTAAATTTTATGCCGTTTTATTCAAATGCGGCTAATTTTGCGCTGTTATGTTACGGCGTCTGTTGCGACACGCACTGCTCGCGATTTAAAATTCCGCGCCGATGTTTTCAAAACCTGCGCTGCCTGCCTCTTGATACAGCCACGCTAAAATTTAACCAAACATGACGGTCGTCGCACGAGATACGACAAACAAGACGAGCGCAACGAATACAGCCGACGCCGCATAGCGACACGCGACGAACCAAAAAACGCACGGCGCAGATCGCAAGCGCGATAAATTTTAAAATTTCACCGCGTCCGAGGCCTTAGCGCAAACGAGATAAATTTTATGTTTTAATGCGCCTTTGAACCCGCGCGTATCAAATAGATTTTAAACGAAATTTCAACGCCGCCGCGCTATTTTATATTTTTATAAAGACTATTTTAGTAAAATCAGGGCTTTATGAGCGAGATAAAAATTTTAATCACCGACGAGGATCTGTGCGCCCCGCGGCGGCTTTTGAGCAAGCGCGATAAGAAGCTGGCGCGAGCGCGAGCCCATCTGCGCGAGTTTCGCGTTTCACGGGCGCTTAAGGCGCGCTTTAAAAAGCGCGGCAAATTTTGTATCTCGCACAAAAGCGCGTACGGCAAAACGATCGTTGCCGTAGGTTTTGCGAGGCAAAAATTCGGGCTTGATCTTGAAATTTTAAAACCGCGGAATTTTGCCGCGGCGAGCGAGTTTTGTTTCAATGCCTTTGAGCGCGAACTTTTAGCGGCGGCGGACGAAAGCGAAAAGGCGCTCGTTTTTTATAAAATTTACACGATCAAAGAGGCGCTGATTAAGGCGCGAAGCCTGGGTTTTTACGCGCTTGATCGCGTGGGGCTGGCTCGCGGCGCAGGCGGTGAGGCTTTGGCGCTTGATGAGCGCGGCAGGGCGTGGCCCTACAAAAGCTATATTTTAGAGGGCGAGATTTTGATTTCGCTCGTTTTTGGAGAGAATTTTTGAGACCTGTTTATCGTTTTTACGCTATTTCTAAAACGGCTTTCATTCTGCTTTGCGCCGCGTTTTTTATAGGCGGATGCGCGCGCAAAGCGCCCGAGCAGATAGCGGAATTTAGCCAAAAGCAGTTTATCTTGACTGATCCTAACGGCGTAAAAAGCAGAGTCCTGATCTCCAAAATTTCACCCGCAAACGGCGAGGAGAGCCGCTACAAGCTCGTCTGGCTCGATATGCTAGGCGCGCCGATCGCACGTAAAATTTTATCGATCGCAGGCGGCGAGGCGAAATTTCGCAACGACGGCTTCCTGCCGCCCGATTCGCAAAGCGAACGAGTATTTTTAGCCCTGCTTGAAAATGCGGATAAAGCAAATTTCGCCATAAACGCAAAGGGGCGCCAATATGACGCAGTATCTAAGTAGCCCGGGACTAATCTGCGCGGGCGCAAACAGCGCCGCAGAGCTTTTTAGCGCGCTGTGCGAGAAGAGATCCGCGCTGCAAAAACTTAGCGCCTGTGGCAAAAATTTCATCTTTGGGCGCGTGGATACGCCGCTGCCGCAGATCAAAGATCGCGCCTACGCTACGCGCACGAACGCCCTGGCGCTTTACGCCTGCCTAGGCGTGCAAGAACAAATAGAGCAAGCCGTGCAAAAATTCGGCGCGCACCGCATTGGCGTGGTGTTTGCGACCACCAATACCGGCGTGCAGGAAAACTATGCGGAATTTTTCGCTTGCGGTAAAGACGCGGGAAATTTTATCTCGCAAGACGGCGAAAATCACGCGCCGCGCAGTGGAATTTCTGCGATGAACGGCGAAAATTTCGCCAAAAATTCAAAAGACGCAAACGATAAATTTAAAAACTTCTGCTTTGAGCGCAACTCCCACGCAAACCCCGCAAATTTTATCCGCGAACGCTTCGGACTAAAGTCCGTCGCGATCGGAGTTTCGAGTGCGTGCACCAGCGGAAACAAAGCTCTGATCGAAGCTTCGCGCCTCATTTCTTGCGGACTTTGCGACGCGGTCGTTTTCGGCGGCGCCGACGCATTAGACGAGCTCACGCTACAGGGCTTTAGCGCGCTTGAAATTTTAAGCGAGCAGCCGCTAAAGCCGTTTTCAGAGGCGCGGGCAGGCACAAATCTAGGCGAGGGAGCCTGCGCATTCGTGCTTTCGCGCGAACGCATAAGCGACGTCGCGTTTTTAGCTCACGCCGCAAACTCCGACGCTTATCATATCACAAAGCCCGATCCAGGCGCGCGCATGCAGATCAAAGCGATCAAAACCGCGCTAAAATCGGTGCGTCTTCAAAGCGTAGACTACGTAAATCTGCACGGCACCGGCACTGCGGCTAACGACGCGATGGAGGCCTTGGCTATGAGCGCTGCCCTACCCTTAGCACCCGCAAGCTCGTCAAAATGGGCGATCGGACACACCCTGGGTGCAGCGGGGGCGATCGAGCTTGCCGTGTGCTACGAGGCGATCAAACAGGGCGTGATCCCGCCGAATTTTACGAATGATAAAATTTGGGGCGGCTCGGAGGCTGAAATTTTTCGCGGCGCGCAGGCGCGGCACGGCGAGCTAAACGATGAAATTTTAAACAGCGAAAGCGATCAAATTTCATGCAGCTTGGGCGATGAAATTTTGCAAAACGCGCAGGGTGAAATTTCAAAAAGCGGCGCGGATAAAATTTCGGCCGCGTCTAAAGCTTTGCATGGCGCGGGCGATAAAATTTTAAAAGACGCTGCGGATCAAGCTTCGCAAACGAGCGAAATTCCGGCTGTGCTGTCTAAATTTAATCTCGCATGCGAAGCCAAAAAAGCGCGCGTAGATACCGCGATGAACATAAACTTTGCTTTTGGCGGCGACAACGCCGTAACCATAATAGGACGCGTATGAGAGCCTCTAGCATCCTACCGCAGAGCGGATATATGGTCTTCGCAGATGAAATTTTAGAGATTAGCGACGGATATGCGAGCTGTGCGTTTAGCGTTAAAGAGGACTCGCCGTTTACCGAAAACGGCGAGCTCGGCAGCTACGCGTATATGGAGATCATGGCGCAGTGCATAGGCGCCTATTCGGGTCACCGAAACGGCGGCGAGGCAAGGCTCGGGTTTTTGCTGGGCGTGCGAAACCTCGATATTTCTCGCGCAAGCCTGAAGGTGGGCGAGTGCGTGATCGCGACGGCGAGGCAGAGCGTAAGCGACGGCGAGGGGTTATATATCTTCGACTGCGAGATCCGCTGCGGCGGCGAACATATCGCAAGCGCCACGCTAAGCGTGATGAACCCGAACGATGAAATGCTAAAGAGTATAAATGGCTAAGAGAATTTTAATCACCGGAGCAAGCGGCGGTATCGGCGAGGCGTGTGCGTTAAATTTAGCGCAAAAGGGCTACGGCTTGGCGCTAAACGGGCGCAACGAAGCAAAGCTTAATGACGTAGCGAAGCGCTGCTTGGACGCGGGCGCGGCGGAAGTTCAAATTTTAAAATTTGACGTCGCAGATACCGCTGTGGCGCAGGAGCGTATCGAAGTAGACATAGAGGCAAACGGCGCGTACTGGGGCATCGTGCTAAACGCTGGCATTACGCGGGATAACTCTTTTGTGTGGTTCGAGCGCGAGGATTGGCAAAGCGTGATAGATACGAATTTAGGCGGGTTTTACAACGTCATAAAGCCCGCGCTGATGCCGATGATCCGCGCCAAAAAGGGTGGGCGTATCGTAGTAATGAGCTCGGTTAGCGGAATTGCCGGCAACCGCGGCCAGAGCAACTACGCCGCTAGCAAAGGAGGCCTAATTGCTGCGGCAAAATCGCTAGCGATAGAACTTGCAAGCCGCAAGATCACGGTAAACGTCGTAGCTCCCGGGCTCATCAAAACGGCGATGAGCGAAGGTATAAACGAAGCCGCAAGCGAGCAAATTTTGGGCGCGATTCCGCTAGGGCGCATCGGCGAGCCGAGCGAGGTGGCGCATTTAGTGGAGTTTTTGCTAAGCGAAAATTCCGCATATATCACAAAAGAGGTTATTAAAATAGACGGTGGATTATGTTAAATAGAGTAGTTATTACGGGTTTTGGCAACGTCTGTGCATTCGGACGGGACTGGGCAAGCATAAAGCAGAATTTAGCGCAGCAAAAAAGCGCCGTAGTTTATATGAGCGAATGGGATATCTTCGGCGAGGAGCTAAACACCAGGCTTGGTGCGCCGATACAAAACTACGCGCCGCCTGCGCACTGGAGCCGCAAAGATACCCGCTCGATGGGCAAGGTAGCGATGTTTGGCGTAGATGCTGCGGGCGAAGCTCTGGCGGATGCGGGACTTTTAGATGATGAGCGCATAAAGGACGGTCGTATGGGCGTCGCAGCGGGTAGCTGTAGCGGCGATGCGAAGGCTACTGGCGAGGTCATAGATATTTTGCATGGCAAGGATAGCACCTTCAACGCCAACTCATACGTAAAGATGATGCCTCACACCGTCGCTGCAAATATCGCGATCTACTACGGACTAAAAGGTAGGCTCATCCCCACGAGCTCTGCGTGCACGAGCGCGTCTCAAGCGATCGGCTACTCTTACGAAGCGATAAAATTTGGCCTTGCGGATATGATGCTGGCAGGCGGCGCGGACGAGCTGCACCCAAGCCAGGCATTCGTGTTTGACAAGCTCTACGCGACAAGCTGCAAAAACGACACCCCTACCCTCAGCCCCGCGCCCTTTGATATAGCGCGCGATGGACTGGTTTTGGGCGAAGGCGGCGCTATGTTCGTGCTAGAAAGCCTCGAAAGCGCACTTGCGCGCGGCGCTAAAATTCACGCCGAGATAGTGGGCTTCGGCACGACCTGTGACGGCACGCATATCACCCGCCCACAGAGCGAGACTATGCGCGCGGCGATGCAGCTGGCGCTCAAAGATGCCGCAATTTCGCCGGATCTCATCGGGCATGTAAACGCCCATGCTACGGCGACCAGACAAGGCGACGTCGCGGAATCTATGGCGACGCATGAAATTTTCGGCTCGCAAACGCCCGTGAGCTCCTACAAAGGCTATTTGGGTCATACTTTGGGCGCGTGCGGGGCGCTGGAGAGCTTCATCTCGGTGATGATGATGAATGAGGGGCTATTCTATCCGAATCTAAATTTACGTGATATCGATCCGCAGTGCGCGCCGCTTAGGTACCTCACGCAGCCGCAGGAGATAAAGACGGACTATGTTATGAATAACAACTTCGCTTTCGGCGGCGTAAACACATCTTTGATTTTTAAAAAATTTATCGACTAAAGGAGAGAAAATGAAAAAATTTCTATTTTTCGTAGTTGCGACGCTTTTTGTCGCTAATTCGGCTTATGCCAAAAACGATATCGTGCGCTTCCCGATCGCTGCGGCACTCGCAGAGCCCGACGCTAAAGCCAAGCTCGATCCGAACATAAAATTCTACTTCGGCAATAAATCCGCAGGCAGAAAGATCACGCAGCAGCTAAGCTCGAATAAAAAAACAAACAGCATCAATAAGACCGATCAAGCCGCATGCAACCGCGCGTTTTTATCGGCACTGCTTAGTTTCCAAGATCGCGCCAAAAAAGAGGGCGGAAACAAGGTCGTCAACATCACGAGCTACTATTACAAAAACGTTTTCGTAAGCGACAAAGAGTTTGAGTGCGGCGTAGGCTCGATAATGAACGGCGTCACGCTAAGAGGCTACATTGCAAAATAAACTAAGCTTTGGCATATCTTACGCAAGCGCGATAATTTCGGGCGAGCCGGCGGAGCTTTATAAAAAACTCGCCGCTTGCTCGGACGGAATTTCCGAAGTAAGCTTAGGCGGAAATTCCGATCTCGCTTGCGATGCAAGTCAAAATTTTACGTATGATTTCGCGTTAAATTCTACGCAAGATTTTACAGACATTCCAGACTGCAAGCAAAATTTCATCAATTCAGCAAATTTTGCGGCTTGCGAGAATAACGAAAAAGCGGGGCGCAACTTTGCTACAGAAGATTTTGATGAAAAATCTACCGAGCTCGACTCGCAGCGGGGATTAAATTACAAAGCGGATGCGTCTAAATTTAACCCCTCGCGCGCTTTTGATTGCAACTCCGAAGAGGCGGCAGAGCTTTATAAAAATTTCGCCGCGCGCGAGGGCGAGACTTTACAAAACAGCTCCGTAGAAAATTTAAAAATTTCTGCCCACGCTAGTTTAAAAGAGGAAATTTTAGCTCTCGAAGTCTTAAAGAAAAAGCCCGCTCTTGAGCACATTCCGCCGTTACAGCGCCGCCGTTTGGGGCTCGGGGCAAAACTTTGCATCTCGCTTTTAGGCGAAATTTCGCAAAATGCGCCGCAAAGTTTAGCCGAGGAAAACTCCTTAAATCTCGCGCCTAAAAATTTAGATGCGAGCAAAAGCCGCGCCGCCGCGCAAAATCCGTCGCCGCAGGATTTTTCAAATGAGAATTCTTTAAATTTTATGCCGCAAAATTTAAATTCGGCGCCGCAGGATTCGGCAAATGAAAATTTCTTAAATTTGACAAGGCAAAATTTAAAAGCAGGCGATGATACCGCGACGCAGCGTGAGGGGATCCCGCTCGTTTTTTGCTCGCGCCTTGGCGAGATCAACCGCTGTTTTGGCCTGCTAGGCTCGATGGAGGAAAGCGTCTCGCCTTCGAGCTTTTGCGTCAGCGTACTCAACGCGATCGCGGCGCAAAATGCTATTTTTACGCAAAATCACACCGAAATTTCGACGATCTCCGCAGCGTGTGCGCTCGAAAACGGCGCAATAATCGCGGCTGCAAGGCTGAAAGAAAACGCGGAAAATTCTGGCTCCGCGCAGGACGCAAACGAAAATGGCAAAAACGACGAATGCAAATCAGATAACGATAAAATCGCTCTGCTCTGCTATTTTGAGGAGGCAAATAACGACTATCTGAAGCGCTGCGATTTTGCCTGCGCCCTACTTCTGGTGCTTCAGCGAGGAGATGACGTGCAGATCGAAATTTCGCCGCACGTTGCAGATGCGACGGCGCAGAGCCTAGAGGCACAAAATCCAAAATCGCGAGCCGAGAATGAAATTTTACGAAGCTTTAAAAAGGGCGGCGAGATCCCGCTAGATACCGCGGTGGAATTTTTAGCTAAAATCCTCTCCGGCAAACGCGAATGGAGCAGCAGCGACGGGGTTTTGGACTATCTTTGGCGCGTCAAAGATCCCGCTAAAATCGCAGCTTTTTTAAGGCAAGATCGTGAGCGTTAAAATAGCAAAATTTCATCGCATGAGCAAGCGCGGCGAGACAAGCAATTTTGATCAAAATCCCGGGCTATACGGAGCTGCGAAGGCGCGAACGACGAGCTTTAAATTTAGCCGCTCCTCCAAGCTCAGATATAGTGAAAGTTTTAAATTTAGCTGCGCTATCGAAATGAGCTCAGCCAAACGGCGCATCTTAAAAGCACGCCGAAAGGGCGCGCGCCATACGCCCCTAAATCGCGTTGCAATGAGGCGCACTGTGAAAATACGCTGCCGAGGCATACGCAACGAACTGAAAAAGATCCGCCTAAGCGGTGCGAGTTGCGGGCTATAAAAATTTTACCACATCGGCGCATGGAAAACACCGTAAAATTCCGCTATAAAGACAGATGCGGCGAGCTGAAATGCTACGCGCAGCGGGCTGTAAATTTCATAAATTTAGCAGATCAAAGCTTGGGCTACGAGTTTAAATTTAGCCGCGCGATGAATAGAACAGCCGCTTGGGTAAGATGCACACGACAAGGCGGCTGCGATGAATTTTAAATTTTGCGGCGCCGCGAGCTATAAATTTAATCAAACGGCGCGTCATATGGCGGCGCCAAAACAGCATATATGGCATTTCGCAGAAATTTCGTTGCGACGGCGCGTGTGGCAAACCGCCGAAATTCTATCGCAACGACACGTACGGCAAAAGATAGAAATTTCATCGCAGCAATACGTACGACGAAGCATGCGACAAGCTGCGGAAATTTTACTGAGACAGTACGCACAGCAAGCGACGAGAATTCCACGAAATCGCGGTTTACCGCGCGCCTCAAAAATTCTATTGCTTCGGCATATGCACGGCGCTGAGATCGCCAAGGCTTCCGCCTGGGCCATAAAAACTCTATTACTTCGGCACATGCCGCAAGCTGAAATAGCGCGCGCAGAGAACCGCAAAAACTCCGCTGCGATGCGGCGAGCGACAAGCCGTAGAAATTTTATCGAGATTGCGCGCATGATAAACCATAAAATCCCTGCCGAGAACAACAAAACCCTTGCCAAAAGCCATAAAATCCCTAACGAGAGCTGCCGCATAATCCCCGACGAAAGAGGTGCCGTGCGATGAAGCAAGTAAATCCGCTAAGGCGCAAAATTAAGCAGATCGGCATCGCGCTGTGCTTCTCAAGCTTTGGCGCGCTATGTATGATAGGCAACCTGCTCTTCCTCCCCGTAGCGCTGCTGCGGCTAAACCGCATAGAGGTCGTGCGAAATTTCGTGCGCGATTTTATAATGATCTCGTGGCGCATATTTTTGCTGCTCGCGCGACTTTACGGCAGTATCGGCGTGAACTGGCGCTGCAAACTCCCGCCTAGCGGCACCCTCATCATCGCAAACCACCCTAGCCTGCTTGACGTGGTGATCTTTTTAGCTCACGTGCGGCGCGCAAACTGCGTAGTCAAGGAAAGCCTGTGCAAAAACCCCTTCCTCTCCGCCGCCATCGCAGCCGCGGGCTACATCCCAAACACCGACTCGGAAGCGATGATAGATGCGTGCCGCAGCGCCCTTGCGCGAGGAGAAAGCCTAATCATCTTCCCCGAGGGCACGCGCACCGCAGATCGCATCGCCATGCACAAAGCGGCGTTTTACATCGCGATAAATTTCGCAAAAAATATGAATTGCATCGCGATAAAAATGGATCCTAAAAGCCTAAAAAAAGGACAAGTATGGTACGATACGCCCGAGGTTCGGATGAAGTACGACCTCTACGAGCTGTGCGCGCTGGATCTAACGGGCTTTGAGCCGGATCGCCCAAATCCGATCCGCGTGCGCAAACTCTACGAAAAAATATCAAATCTATATGAAAAGGAGAATCTGTGAACGAAGAAATTTTGGAGCTTAAGGAGCTGATCATTTCGGGGCTGAACCTCGAAGACGTAGCGCCCGGCGACATAAATGACGATGAGCCGCTTTTTGGCGACGGGCTCGGGCTCGATTCGGTCGATGCGCTGGAGCTCGGGCTTTTGGTGCAGAAAAAATACGGCATCGTGCTTAACTCAAAAACCCAAAATTTAAAGCAAATTTTCTCATCCGTTGCGTCTTTGGCGCAGTACATCGCCGAAAATAGGAGTAAAAATGAGTAAAGATGAAATTTTTGAAATTTTAAAAAAGGCGCTCGTGGAGCTTTTCGAGATCGACGAGAGCAAGGTCGTGCCTGAGGCCAAAATTTACGAGGATCTGCAGATCGACAGCATCGACGCGATCGATCTGGTCGATTACGTCAAGAAAAACACCGGCTATAAGCTGATGCCCGATGATTTTAAAAACATCCAAACCCTTGGCGACATCGTGGATGCCGTAGCAGCGAAGCTCAATCAAGGCGCGAGCGGGGAGACTACGGATGGCGAGAGTTAAATTTAGCCGTGCGGCGCGGCAAGATCGCGCGTGCGCAGCTCGGTAGTTTACTTTGCGGCGGCACGGGGCAGCGGGCGAGCGGATAAACATACGGCGTCGTTTATTTGACGGCGTGCGGTGTTTTGGTAACGCGCGGCACATATTATCAAAGGTGCGCGGCGAACGGCGAACGTTTTATTAAAGCATGAGGAAGCGAGCGGCTTTTACGGGCTTAGTACTTAAGCGGCACGACACAAAGTCCGCTTGCCCACCGCTTTTGGGCTAGTATGTAAAGCGCTTTGCGGATTTAAATTTTAAAATTTTAATCTGCGAGCTCGAATGAAATTTTGAAATTTTAAAAGACATTGTTTCTTTTGCGCCCGCTGTTTTCATAAAATTTCAAAATTTTAAAATTTCAGCTAAATTTGATTTAGCGGATCTGATCGCGAGTGCGGCGCCGCGAGTTAAATGAAAGCGCAGCTAAATTTTAAGATGCGGCTAGAATTTGAAGGCGGCAGGCGCGGCTGAATTAAAATTTTAAAAGCATAGCGCCTAAAATTTGAACGCTGAAGCTAAATTTAAAGTATCGAAGTGTGGTAATAATCGCGCCGATCGCAACGATCGCGCTGCTAGCAACAAAACCAAAAACCGCCACGGCAAAACCAAAATCGCAGCAGCAAAAGCCTAGCCGGCCGCGATAAAACAAAATTGCTGCGACAAAGCTAAAACCGCCGCGACAAAAAAACTAAGCCCTTGCGGCTAAATTTAAGGATTACAAAGATTGCGACGAACGATATTTTTAAAAACAGCTACCATAATTTTAAGCGTGTTTTACCCTTTCGGCCTCTATTTTTTGCACGGCGGCGCGCGGGTCTGCTTGCTTGTGGCAATGAGCGCGCTATGGGGAGCGCGAGCTGTTTTTGAAAGTAAAGATCGCGCTATTAAGGGCGCAAGCGCGGCATTTTTTGCGCTGTGTGCCATATTTGGCGGCGGAACGCTCGCGTATCTGTATCCGCTCATAATAAATTTCTCGCTCGCGGCGCTTTTCGCGCTCAGCCTAAGATCGACGCCTGCGATCACGCGCTTAGCGCTTTTGAAGCAGCCAGGTCTCAACGAACACGGCCGCGTCTACACGCGCAAGCTGACCGAAATTTGGCTCGGATTTTTCGTGCTAAACGGCCTACTTAGCGCGGCGCTGCTGCTACCGCGAGATAAAATTTATTGGAGCGTTTATTGCGGCGCGATCTCATACGTCCTCATCGGCGCGCTGATCGGCGGCGAGATGATTTTTAGGAAATTTTATGTTAAAAAATTTGATTAATTCTTTAAAGCCCTATGAGTGCGAAATCCTTGCCGCGGCGGCTCTTGCGCGCGATTTAGCGGAAACTCGGCGCAAGCAAGACGAAACGGCAAACTTAAAAGGCGCGGATAAACTCCAAAGCAGCGCGGCAAGCGTAAATTTAAAAGACGAGAAAAATTCTAGCAGAAGCGCAAATCTAAATGATGCAGAAAATTCTGGCGGCACAGATACCGCGCACGCCCTGCAAACGGCGCAGACGCAAGAGCAAAAAAATGCGCCGATGATCGAAATTTACGGCGAGGACGCGGCGGAGTTCATAGCGTTTTTTTTCGGCGCGCTGATTGCGGGTTTTGCGCCGGTGCTGCTGCGAGAACCTAAATTTAGCGATAAATTTCATCTCGGCGGCGACGTGAAAATTCCAAATCTCGCCGCAGCACAAAGCCCAAATGAACGCAGCCCGCATGATTTAGAAAAAATTTCGCCTCCGGGCACGGGAAAATCTCCGCTTAAAATTTCATCTAAAAACGCGCCGCAAAATCACGCGCCCTGCGAGCAAGAGGCTATCTCGTTACATCTGCTGCGCGCGGAACAAAAATTTTATATTAAAACTTCGGGCTCTACGGGCGAGGCGAAAAATATCGAAAAAAGCCTGCGCGATATGGTTTTAGAGGCGGAATTTTTGGTAGAAAGATTCGGTCTTCGCGCAAGCGATCGATTTTTATCGGGCGTCTCACACCAAAATATGTTCGGGCTCACATTTAGCATCTTCGTGCCGCTGCTTTGCGGCTCGCACACGCAAAAAGGCGGTCTAAACTACCCTGAAATCATCCTCGCAGCCGATCTTGCGGGCGCCGTGCTGATCAGCTCGCCCACGGTGCTAGGCGCGCTGTGCGAGCACGCAGACGCCGCAAATATAGCGTCTTTGGGCACCATTTTTAGCGCGGGTGCGCCGCTAAGTCCTGCGATCCGAGATAGGTTGGCAGCGCTTAGCAATGCCCGCATCGTCGATATTTACGGCTCGAGCGAAACGGGCGTGATCGCCTGCAACGAGGGCGCGGGACTTAAAAAATTCGCTCCCGTAAGCGTGCAGATCCGCACGGATATCGATAGCTGCGGTGCGGCAAAACGCAATGGGGCATTACCCGCTACTGCCGATCCTGCGGCAAGCTCTTGCGGCGAAAATTCTGCGGCAAAGCCTAAAACGCGCTGTGCGGACGGGCAAAATACAGACGGGCAAGACACAAACCGCTTGGGCGAGCAAGCGTCTAAATTTAATGCAGACGCTGGCAATAAAACCGCAGCCGACCCAGAAAACAGCTCCACACCGAGCTCTGCGACGAAATACGATGATAAATTTGCGCAAGAGAGCGGGCTTTGCGATAAATTTAGGGCAAAGCAGCCCGCCGACCAATTTTCGCAAACGGGCGAGTTTACGATCAGCTCGCCTTGGTGCGAGCGCTTTGAAAGCCGCGATTTCGGCTATGTGCGCGCAGATGAGATCACCCTTTTGGGGCGCGGCGACCGCACCGTCAAAATCAACGAAAACCGCGTGAGCCTCGATCTGCTCGAAGCCAAGCTTCGCTCTCACGAATTTATCGGCGAATGCAGGATCGATCTGCACCCCCAGCGCGACCGCGCCGTAGCTCTTATCAAGCTTAGCGAGTGCGGCGAGCAGGCATTTCGCGCAGGCGGCAAAAAGAGCGTCACGGACGAGTTAAAGGCCTTTTTGAAGCCCGAATTCGGCGCGATTTTGCGCTACTTCAAAATCGCGAGCAAGCTGCCTTTTAACGAGCAAGGCAAGCTAAGCAAAAAGGACTTTTTAAGCGCCCTGCAGCGCTATGAGGTGCCGATTTTCGAGCAAAGCGCGGAGAATGAGTTTCGCGCGAAGGTGCGCGCTAGCGATTTTTATTTCGACGGACACTTTGCGCGATTTCCGCTAGTGCCCGCATTTATGCAGCTTCGCTTCGTATTGATATGCGCGAAAGCCCTCGGCTACGAGCTGGACGGCATGCAAAAGATAGAAAATTTAAAATTTAAAAATTTCATCCGCCCGGGCGATGAAATTTCAATCAAAATCACTGAGGCAAGCGGCAAACTCCGCTTTGAAATTTCAAACGACAAGGTCTGCGCCAGTGGAAGAATCTGCCTTTAAGCCCGCGTTTTTACTGCCCTACTTCAACCACCCCGCGCGCATCGCCGAGCTCGTGCACGCCCTGGCGCCAATCGCGCCCGTGCTGATCGTGGACGACGGCAGCGACGAGGCGAGCAAAAGCGCGCTAAAGGGGCTTACTGCTCAAATTTACGCCCGCGCGCAAAACGGCGGCAAAGGCGCTGCCGTGTGCGACGGGCTGGCGTGGGCGAAGGAGCTTGGATTTACGCACGCCTTTCAGATCGACGCGGACTTTCAGCACGACGTAAGCAGATGCGAGGAATTTTTGACGTTTGCGGCGCAGCAGCCCGCCGCGCTGATCTGCGCCGCTCCCGTGTATGACGAAAGCGCGCCCAAATCCCGCCTACACGGACGTAAGATAATGAATTTTTGGTGCGTGGTAAATACCCTTTCGCACCGCATAAAAGACGCGATGTGCGGCTTTAGAATTTACCCGCTAGAGGGGATCGTGCCGCTTCTGTCCCGCACCAAAAACCGCAGGATGGGCTTTGATGCCGAAATTTTAATCCTGGCCGTGCGCGCGGGGCTAGAGATAAAATGGCTCGATCTGGCGGTGCGCTACGAAGCGGGCGGAGTGAGCCACTTCGCGCCGTTTCGAGATAATTTCGGAATTTCGCTGATGCACGCGAGGCTATTTTGCGGGCTTCCGCTCTGGCTTGCAAAAAGAGCGCTAAAACGCGCCTGCGATAAATTTAAAAAGCGTGGCTTACAGGATGTTTCGCAGCAAAGCGCGAACGAAATTTTGCAAGGGCTAGCGGGGCAAAACCTTTGCAGCGGCGCGCGGCGCGATAGTCGCAAAGGTGCAGAAGAGGAGATAGACGGCGGCGCAGACGAAAAAGCTGGTACCGAAAAATGCGGCGACAACGCCGCAGCGCAAAGCTCACAGGCGGAAAATTCAGCGCAAAGCTCGCTCGTAAAAGTCTCGTCGCAACATGCCGCCGGAAAGGACGGGCGCGATGGCTAAGCACTGGAGCGAAAACAACGAAAAGGCGGGCGTGGCGCTTTTAAATTTAGCCCGCTTCGTCACGCTTTACACGCCCGATTTTTGCATACGAGGCACCGCGCTTTGCATCTCGGCGATCTATTTTGCGCTGCTTAAAAACGAACGGCGCGCGATTAGGGAGTTTTTGAGACGCGCGCTTGATCGCGAGCCAAAAGTACGCGAAATTTACGCAAATTTTTATAAATTTTCCCTCAGCCTGTGCGAAAAAATCGCGGTTTGGAACGGCAAGATCGCGCTGGATCAAATACGCGTGCAAAGCGGTATGAAAGAGCTTTTAAGCGACGGAACGGGCAAAATTTTAATCACTTCGCACTTCGGCAACACCGAGATCGCGCGCGCCCTTTCGGCAAGCACGGCGGGGATAAAAATCAACGTGCTGATCTTTCGCAAACACAGCGAAAATTTTATGAAATTTATCGAAAAAATGGGCGGCGGCGTGAAAATTCTCTACGTCGGCGAGCTCGGCATCGGCGAGATGCTGCAAATAAAAGAGCTTCTGCAAAACGGCGAGCATATCGCGATAATGGGCGATCGCATACCGGTGAGCTCGGATAAATTTCAAAGCGAGGATTTTTTAGGACGCAGCGCAAATTTCCCGATCGGCGGCTATCTGCTCGCCAAAATTTTAGACGCGCCGCTATTTAGCCTATGGTGCTACGAAGGGCGCGAAGGGCGCGAGCTTCGGCTGCAGCCGCTACCTGCGCCGCTAAAGAGCCGCGATAAGGCGCAATCGGTCGCGCTAGCGCTTAAATGCTACGTGCGGCAACTGGAGCTTTATGCCAAAGAATTTCCTTCTCAATGGTATAATTTCTTTGATTTTTGGGCGCAAGGAAAAGACGCGAGCGATGTGGAGCGCGCCGCCGCGCAAAATTTCGACGAGACGAGTTCAAACGCTGCGTCAAATTTAAATGGCGCAGCGGATTTAAACGACACGGCAAGTTCGAATGCCACGTCAAATTTAAAAAGTACGGCGAGCTCGGATACTGCGCTAAATTTAGATAATTCAAATTTAGCCGCCGCAAAATCCGCCGCGCAAGATGAAAAATTTCATAGCGGAGAGAGGAATGAAAGAGTATAAATTTCGCGCCAGATTTTACGACGCCGATCCGATGGGCGTGATGTGGCACGGCAACTACGTAAAGCTCTGCGAGGACGCTAGATGCGAGTTTTGGCGCGACGCAGGTTACACATATATGCAGATGAGAGATGATGGATTTATATATCCCATTATCAAAATGGAGTTTAAATTTATCGCACCGATACTTTTTGACGACGAGGTTGCGGTGAGCATCGAGCTACTTGAATGCGACACGATCATAAAATTCTCCTACGGCATCAAAAGCCCATCCGGCGCGCTCCTAGCCAAGGCAACCACGTCGCAAGCCGCGGTGGAGCTTGCTTCCAAAAGGACGCTGTATGAGATACCGCCGCAGTTAAGGGCGTGCGCGGATAAAATTTTAGCGGGGAAAAATTCCGCGAGTAAAATTTCAGCGGCAGATAAAATTTCATCGGCAAGTAAAGCCGCGCCCGAGCAAGAGCGCCCTCAAAATGCCGCGGCGAATGAAATTTTGCCTAGCGATAACGAGCAGTAAAATTTTAGCGAGCATAAAATTTAAAGGACTACGATGAAAATTTTAGCTTTATTTTTAGCGATTTTGGGGCTTGCGAGCGCGCTTGAAGTAAGCGATCTAGCGCTTAAGACCGATAATATCGGCGGCAAATTTAGCGAAACGCTCAGCATCGAGGGCTTTGCTGAGCCCGTACGAAGCAGCGGCGAGTTTAGGATCAAAGGCGGCGAGCTGTTTTGGACGACGCTAGAGCCCGTGCGAAGCGAGCTAAAAATCGGCGCGGACGGCGTTTTTGAGCGCAGCGGCGCGACGTGGATCAAAAGCGCCGATTCGCTTTTTGATAAGGACACCTTTTTGGCGATCTCGCGCCTGGACGTAGCGCGACTTAGCAAAAATTTCTCGATCGCGCTAAGCGGCAGCAAAGATGCGTGGCGCGCCGAGCTAAGCCCAAAAGGGATGCTGCAAAATATCTTTAAAAATATCGTGATCGAGGGCGGCGCCTACGTCAGGGTGCTGCGAATTAGCAGCGCTAACGGGGACGTGAGCGAAAACGTATTTTCGGGTGTCGTGAGCTTAGATGAGTAAGAGCGCCATCCTAGCGGTATTCGGCGCAGCATTCATCGTGCTTTGCGCCTTTATAGCGTTAAATTTAAACCGCGTAAATTCCGATTTTTACGAGCTAAGCGGCATTGAAATTTCTGGCGAGCAGAAACAGAGCGTCGAGGATTTCAACCGCGAGATCGCGAGGCAAATCATCGTCGCAAGCGCGGAGAAGGCGAGCTTTGACGCATTCATTGCAGATATGCAAAAAAGCGGGCTTTTTGAGAGCATAATCTACGAGGTAAAGGACGCGAGCGTGTATCAGAGCGAGCTTGCGCGCTTTGCGCCCGCGATGCTCGATGATGCGAGCGTGGAGCTTTTAAAAAGCGATCCACAGGCCTTTTTTGAGCGTAGCGCGCGTGAGCTTTACTCAAAATTTCGCCCACTTAGCCTCTCGCAGGATTTCTTCTCGCTTAGCCTTCACTCGCGCCTCAGCTCTCGCGGCGCAATCAAGCTCGATCCTGCGCAAAACCGCTTCATCGCGGCCATTGACGGCACGCCGCACTACCTCGCTACGGCCAAGCTCGCTCCGAAAGCAAACGACGACGCGCTTAGCGCGCTGGTGCACAAGGCGCAAAAAAGCGAAATTTTAATCTCCGGCACCGCCCTTTTTAGCGCGATGGGCAAAAGCACGGGCGTGCGTGAAAGCTCCGTCGCGGGCGCCGTATCGCTTAGCCTGTGCGCAGCGCTGCTGCTGGCTGCATTTTCGCGCGCACGGATCTTCTGCCTGCTACTGCCCGCGCTTTTCGGGCTTGCCTGCGGCGTAGCGGCTACGATGGCGATCCGCGGCTCGATCCACATCCTAAGCGCCGTGGTTTCGACGAGCCTAATCGGGCTGATGCTGGATTACGCGGTGCACTGGCTGGGCGCAAACATCGCGCGCCGCATCGAGGCTCGCTCGATAAAAAGCATGCGAAACATCCTGCTTCTAGGGTTTTTCATCACCGCGGGAGGCTACTTCGTATTTTTATTCAGCCCGTTTTTTCTGCTCAAAGAGATCGCGATCTTTGCCATAGCCGCACTTGCGGGGGCATTTTGCTTTAGCTACTTCGCCCTACCACTGCTTCTTGAAGGAGCGGAATTTCGCCCCGCCCCAGTCTTTGCAAAAGCTCTTGAGCTCTACGCAAAGGCGCTTTGCAAGATAAGCTTAAGCTTTAAAGCGCTCGCCATCATTTGCGCGGCGCTGCTTGCGTTTTTATATTTTAAGATGGAGCTTAAGGACGACGTCAGCGAATACGCTAGCTTGGATAAAAACCTAATCGCGATGAGTGCCAAGCTCGCAAGCATCGGAGGCTCCAGCTTCGATCTGATCGTGGGCAATGACGCGAGCGCGGTAGCCAAAGAGGCCGTAGCGCGCGGTCTTGCAGACTCATACACCGGCGCGCCAATTTTGGATCCAGCTACGCAGAGCTTTATCAAGCAGGCCTTTGCAAACTACGATAGAAGCGCATTTTTACGTCTCGGGCTTAGCCGAGAGCTCGTGGACGCAAACTTTGCCAAGATCGCAGATGCACCCATTTTAAGCTACGAGCAGGCCAGAAGCTCCATTCTTTTTGCCGCGATGCCGAGCATCGATCCGCATATCGCTTTTTTGCGCGGCGTGCGCGATAAAGCAGCCGTAAGCGAGCTTGCCGCGCAGATGGGCGCGCTGCATCTAAACATGCGAAGCGCCATAAGCGAGGCGTTTTCGCAGATCAAAATCAATGCCTTGTATCTAAAATGTGCCGCATACGCGCTCGCGCTCGCGCTGCTGTGGGCGTTTTTCGGCGCGCGAACGGCGTGGCTGATCGTCATCTGCGTTTTTGCGACAAATTTAGCCGTGCTTGCCCTGCTTAGCGCATTCGGCGTGAGCGTGAATATTTTTGCGATCTTTGCGCTGATCCTCTCAGGCGCCGTGGGGATCGACTACATGATCTTTGCAAACAACGATAAGATGGCGCTTAGCGATAAAATTTTCGGCATTACGCTCGCATCTTTAACCAGCATAATCTCTTTTTTTACGCTCGCTTCTAGCTCCACTAAAGCCGTGGCTCTGTTTGGGCTCTGCGTCAGCCTAAATATCGCGCTAGCGGCGATCTTGGCGCAAGTTTTGGCGGCGAGCAAGAAAAGCTAAAGCGGGAGCCAAAGAGCCGAAAGAAACTAAATAGACGCTCTTTGCTCGCTTGCAGATAAAATTTTATGAAAAAGTGTGCCGTAAATTTACGTAGCCACAGCGGATGAAATTTAATCTAACTCACCGCGAGATAAAATTTAGCTTGTCGTTACGCAAGATAAAATTTAACCGATTAGCGCGAAATAAAATTTTAGATAAAATTTCAGCCAAGCAAGCTGCGAGCTTAAATTTAAAAAGCAAGATTGCAAGATGAAATTTGAAAAGCCTTTTGGCCGCGGTGCCTTGCGGCGCGTTATTAAATTTAAATTTACACGCCGCAGACCGCCCTACTCGCCGCTTTTGCCCGCTTTTATCATCTTTATAAATTCCTTTGCGAGCTTGGAGGGTTTTTTATACACGACCGAAAACGACACGTCCAAAAGCGGCTCATCCGCGACGTCAAAGAGCGTGATGTAGTCTTTCTGCGTCTCAAAAATGTACCGCGCGAAGCTGAAACTCACGCAAAGCCCCGCCGCGACCATCGCGTTAGCCACATACAGATAGGAGGTGTCGCAGAAAATTTGAGGCGTAAAGCCGGCGTTTTCAAATATCTTTTTGAAGTTCGATTCGCTTTTTAAAATTTTACTGCTAATTGCAAATTTATCGGATTTAAACTCGCTAAGTGCGATCTTGGGGTATTTCTCGGTAGAATTTATACTCGCTCGCGAAACCGCAGGATGAGAGGAGCAGACGCTTAGAAGCAGCCTGCGCTTTTTTATAAACTCGCACTCAAGCCCCTCCGCGAAAAGCTCGCCGAAGTGCGCGGCATAGACGATATCAAGCTCGCCGCTTTTTAGCATCTCGATGAGCGCAGGCTCGGAGTGAGCGTGCACGACCCTGATGTCCGCTTTGGAAAACCTACTGTAAAACATCGCGATGATCTTTTCGATAAATTTAAAGCTGGTCGAGGTTGCGCCGATTACGAGCTTGCCCGTCTTGATCGACGAAAGCCCACGGATTTCGTTATTTAGCTCCTTATTGAGCCTAAGCATATTTTTCGCTCTGGCGATGTAAATTTCGCCCGCGTATGTAAGCTCAAGGCCGTTTTTCCTATCGAAAATTTCGATCCCGAGCTCCTTTTCTAAAAGCATAATGCTCTTTGAAAGCGACGGTTGCGCGATTCCAAGCTCGCTCGCCGCTTTTGTAAAGCTTTTAAGCTCCGAAATTTTTACCGCAAATTCCATATGTCGCAGGCTCATTTTTTGCCCCTTCGGTTAAAATTTTATAGCTTTTAGCTATTAAATTATATACCAAATAACATTTGACTTACATAAAGATTTAATATAAAATTACGACATTAATCTTTAAGATTAAAAAATCTCTAAGTAAAGGGGCAAATATGCAGAGACGCGACATACTGAAAATGGGTATGGTAGGAGCCGGTGCACTCGCACTTAGCGCGGTAAATGCACAAGCAAGCGCAGTGGACGCAAAGGACGTCAAATTTGACGAAGAGTGGGATGTAATCATCATCGGTAGCGGCTTTGCGGGGCTTGCGGCGGGCTTAAAAGCAGCCGAAAAGGGCAACAAAGTCTTGATTCTAGAAAAGATGGGTCGTATCGGCGGAAACTCAGTCATCAACGGCGGCGGTATGAGCGTACCGATGAACCCCGTACAGGAAAAAACCGGCGTTAAAGACAGCAAAGAGCTATTTATGAACGACTGCCTAAAGGCGGGCCTTGGCATCAACCACCCCGAGCTTTTAAGCACGCTAGCCGATCGCGGTTTGGACGCGTTTAAATTCCTCGTCGATAGCGGCGTGCAATTTAAGATGGATCACTGCGCGCACTTCGGCGGACACAGCGTCGCGCGCTCGATGCTAACTACAAATGATAGCGGCTCTGGCTACATCCAGCCGATGCTTGAAAAATTTGAAGCGCTAAAAGATAAGGGCTGCGAGCTTCGCCGCCGCACAAAATTTGATGATTTCGTAATGGACGAAGATCGCGTGGCGGGCGTCGTGATCCGCGAGGAGTATAAATTTGATCCAAATCTCTACAGCGACGATCTTGAAAATACCAGCGGCACCAAAAAGACGCTCAAAGCCAAAAAAGGCGTAGTACTTGCAGCTGGCGGATTTTGCCGCGATAAAATTTTCCGCAAGCTTCAAGATCCGCGCATCCCTGATGACGTCGATAGTACAAATCACGCGGGAGCTACCGCGGGCGTGCTACTAAAAGCCTTTGAGATCGGCGCGTATCCGGTGCAAGTAGACTGGATCCAGTTCGGTCCGTGGGCAAGCCCCGATGAGAAGGGCTTCGGCACCGCTCCGATCCTAACTCAGCAAGGCACCTTTAAATACGGTATCGCCGTGGACGTTCGCACGGGCAAGCGCTTTATGAACGAACTTGCAGATCGCAAGACTCGCGCGGACGCGGAGTTTAAAATTTTGCGCGAGGATCCGAAAGCCTATCCGATAACCTTCGCCGACACCAAAATGGCGTTTAAAGACCTAAGCGAAGAGGTTATTTCCAAAGGCATGGCAAGCGGAAAGCTAGTGGGCGAATGTGCAAGCCTAGATGAGATCGCTAGCAAATACGGCGTGCCTGCGGATGCCTTAAAAGAGAGCGTCAAAAAATACAACGAAGGCGTTAAGGCTAAAAAAGACGAGTTTGGCAAGCAAGAAAGCGCACTTAGCGAGATCAACGAAGCGGGACCTTTCTACGTCATCCGCCTCTCGCCGAAACCTCACCACACTATGGGCGGCCTAAAAATCAACACCAAAGCCGAGGTCTTATCATCTAAGACGAATAAACCGATCCCCGGGCTTTGGGCTGCAGGCGAGATCACCGGCGGTACTCACGGAGCCAGCCGCTTAGGCACCGTTGCGATCACCGACTGCATAGTTTTCGGAATGATCGCAGGCGAGCAAATCGCTTAGCTAGGTCTGAGCGTAAGCTCTTTAAAGCCTTGCCAGTAGCGAAAGCGGGTCGGCAAGGCAGTTTTCTAAAAGGTTGTAAATGAAAAATTTCAGTTTTACGGCGCTGTTTCTGTGCTGTATCATCGCGACTTTGTTCGGCGCGCCGAGTGCTAACGACGCCAACGCCACGGACATAGTCGTTTCAGATGAGCTTCGGGCAAAATACAAAATCAAACCTCATCACGAGCATTTGTCATTTGACTGCGTCGATTGCCACATAAATCAAGGAAGCGATCCGTCTAAATTTAAAAGCATCGGCGATAAAGGCTGTATCAGCTGCCACGGCGACAAAAAGCAGCTCGCTTTGAGGCTTAAATTTATGGATACGCTTAAGGCTAATCCGCATAACTCCGTCCACGACGGTCCTACGCTATACTGCGACGAATGCCACAACGAGCACAAGGCATCTACGAATATGTGTACCGAATGTCACGAGCACGAAGTGCCGCAATGGATGGGGGTGACACCATGAGAATTTCTAAAAAATTACTAGCGCTTATTATCTTAATAAGCGGCATTATAGGGTTTTTCGTCGTCGTGCCGGTGCACTACGCGCTTGAGCAAACAAGCACCGATAAATTCTGCGACGTATGCCACGAGATGGATCCGATGGTGATCGCTTATCAAGACGACGTCCACTCGGGCAAGGGCAAAACGGGCGTCAAAGCTAAATGCGTCGACTGCCACCTGCCGCACGACAATATCGTAAAATACGTCTATCAAAAGGCCAAAAACGGCGTGTTAGAGGGCTACTCGCACTTCTTTGACGAGCCTGAAAAATACGACTGGAATAAAAGGCGCGAAAACCGCGAGCACTATGTGTTTGACAACGGCTGCACAAGCTGCCACGCCACCGTGATCGACAGCAAGATCACCTCCGAGCAGGCGCAGCGCATGCACGCGCACTATAAAAAGCTCTTGGGAACAGATAAGGAGCTTAAATGCGCGAGCTGCCACGTAAGCGCAGGGCATGGCATCGGGCTTCGCAACTACCTAGAGTACTGGCGACCGACGTATAAAATTTACGAAAAGAAGATGATGCAGGAGAAGATCAAGGCGAAGAAGGAATTTTTCGGCGACGAATACAAACCGAGCGCCGAAGAGCAGGCCTTTATGGACGCTTCTAGCGCGAAGAAATAACGCCGCTTGAAATCCTAGAATTTCTAAATTTTAAAATTCCGCCGAGGTTTAGCTGAGACCTTGACGGGATTTTTGAAATTTTGGCGAGGTTTTTGTAAAATTTTTATTAAATTTTATCGACTTTTAGATTTAAAATTTACCCGAATTCTCGATTTAAAATTTCATCTATCAGACTATATTTAAACCAACCGCCCGCAACTTAAGTTTATACGCTTCTTACTCGCCAGGTCGTAAACGAAAAGTATCCACAAAAACCCTTACAATTGCATCTCTATGAGCCTTACTATAGTACTAACTTAAAATTTCATACTCACGTTATGAGAGCATAAGGCTAGCATAAATTATCGAGGGTATAATCGAATTAAAATTTTAGGAGGAAGCGATGGCGTTTGTAGCGGAATATATTTCAAAAGAGGACTTGGAGAAATATGATATTATAAACATTATAAATACATGCTGCCGCAAGTATAATGAAGAAGAATACTCGGATTATTTAATTGATCAACTCTACTGGGTGATTGATAGGCAAAGAGACGTTTGGCTAATATCTGTCGTTAATTTACATTTGCCAGATCATAGAGACGGATGGAGCGGGGAACGGATCTGGGTTTTGCACTATGATGATCAAGATATTGAGCTTGATTTAAGAGATATAAACAATAAAAATACTAGCACAAAAATTACGGACAACCCTTTTAAAATCTTATATGAATTAAAGTCTATAAAAACCCATACTTATGGTATATCAAGGGATGAGATAGTTAAAATTTTAAAAGACGCATTAGAAGAGTATAGGGGCGGTGCAAGTTTAAATAAATTTGTCCCGAAAGAAAATATTCAAGTAACTTTCGTATCAAAAGATCTAAAACGCTAGAAAGGTATATTTCTTGTAATTATAAGGAAATTTCTAAAATTCTTATAAATTTAAAATTCCTATAAAGCGCGCAGAATAAAATCCTCGTCAAAATTTCAACGCCCAAGCTTTATTTAAATTTCGGTACGTCAAGCTCTGCGGCGAAATTTTAGAGATAAATTTTACCTCCGTTTCATTTAAAATTTAAGAGCATGTTTAAATTTAAGGAGCTAGGATGAAACATTTATCAAGCGCGAGCCCGCTTGATAATGCATGACGGGAAAGAATAAATTTTTCGGGTTTAACGCCCTTTTTGCGTCATATACGAGGCAAAATGATGCAGATGAGAAAGAGCGGAAATACTCCGCTCTTTAAAGCTTTAGTCGCCGCTTAGATCAAATTTATACGCAGCCTGCAACCATATCTCGTTCTCGTCGAACTTTCTGTTTACGCCGCTAGCGTAGTGGTCGCTTCTCTCAAGCGCAGTGTAAGTTACGCCCAAGCTTAGCCCCTTCACGGCCTTAGGAGCGTAGTTTGCCGTTACCGCCCAGCCCTCTACGTCCATGCTGGTGCCGACCCTTTGACCCGCAGCCCCGCTAGCATTGATATTATTCGTGCCGCCTACTCTGCCTTGATCGCCTTTTACGTAGTGTAGCGCGGTTTTGAAGCCATCTAGACCAATAGCGCCGAAGTTGTAATCAAGCACGACCTTATGCGTATCCATACCCGCGTATCCTGTGAATACGAACGGACCTCTAATAGGCAGAGCGGTGTATGATCCAGGGCCGTTGCCGACGCCCAAAATAACGGCATCATCGTCGCTAACGGTCGTATAGGCATACGATAGACCGAATCCTAAAAACTCGCTAACCGAGACTCTTGCGCCAAACATATCGCCGTCAAGCCTTCTTGGCTCCAGCCCTCCGTCCACGCGCGAGCCTTTGTAGTTAAGATCAAATCCCAGCTTTAAAATCTTGCCTACCGGCACTTTTACATTTGCCTCGGCAAGATACAAGCTAACGTCGCCGTCCTTTAACGCATTAGCCGGTTTAACGTCTGTTACTGCTGCGTAAGCGCCGGTTAAAGTAGTATAAGGCAAGGATTTGTTTTGAACGTATGCGGAGAAGATATTTTCAAATTTTACGGCGACCGGACCGGTCATATTACCCAGAATCACCCTATCTTTAAACAAAGGAGCCTTTCCTTCGCCTGCCGGAGCGCCCATAGCGGTTTTACTCCTTCCTTGGAATTTATAAAACCATCCGCCCCACAATGTAGTATCGGGGATATCTTTATTAGATATCGCTACGCCCTCGAAAGCTTCTTTAAACGCCCTCGTATAGTTGCCAGCAACGAGCGGAGTAACGACATATTGTCTACCCGCCTTTATATCAGTATTTCCTATGCCGTATCCTAGGTATAATTCCGATAATACCGCACCTTTAGTATACCACTCCTTATCGTAGGCGGTCTTATTGCTTGAGCCTACGTGATACGGCATCAACCAGCCCTGTCCGGTAAGCCCTATTCTAAAGCCGTAAAGAGGATCGGTGACGTATCCGAGCTCAAGACCTACGCCGAATGCCTCGTAGTCGTTATCGCCCGTAGCGGCCTCGCCTCTATTATCTACGGTTTTACTGGCGTAAGTTGTCTTTACCGTTCCACCAAATTTGCCGTTAGTGATCGCCTCAGCTACGCTATCCGCCGCGCTTAGCGAGGATGCCACACATGCGCAAACCGCAGCAGCTAAACTTAGTTTGATGAGTTTCATTCGAAATCTCCTTTCATAAAGATTTACAAATATTTATAAAATGAATTATATCAAACAATCTCGCTGTTTGCGATAAAAAAGGGGGAAATTTAAAATAAAATTACGCAACTTTGTAAAGATTAAATTAATGAATAGTGAAATTTATCGCCTGATTTATGATTTTATGCTTTGGCGAATATTTTCGGCTTGCGCCCCGACCTCAACTAGCGGATAAAAGCGATCAAAACCTCAAAATTTTCAAAACGCCAAACCGAGCCGCCGAATAAAATTTTACCGAAATCAAAGAGTGAAATTCCGCCGCTTTTAAATTTTAAAATTTAAAAAGCGCGGTGAAGTTTGCCTGCAGAAATTTCTCTTTAAATTTAAAACGCGGCTACATAGATATATGCAGCCGCGCGGAATTTTGCTAGCGGATCGAAGCTCTAAATTTAGATAATTTACAGAGCCTTTGCGATCAGCTCGTTTACGTTTTTGATAAACTCGCTCGGATTTTCCAGCTCCTGCCCCTCGCTAAGGCGCGCCAGATCGTAGATTATCTCGGCTACTTGCGGCAGCATCAGTTTGTCGGACTGCAGCTTTTTGATGATCTCGTGATCTGCGTTGATCTCCAAAATCGGCTTTATTGGCGGTAGATTGCGGCCTCCCATATGCTTAAGCAGCTGCTGCGTCGCAAAATCGGGATCGTTCTCGTCAAAAACAAGGCACGAAAGCGAGCCACTTAGACGCGATGAAATTTTAACATCCTTGACGCGTTCTCCTAAAATTTCTTTGATCTTTGCGGCGATCTCTTTGGCTTGCGGCGTCGCGGCATCGTCGCTCGAAGCCTCCTGCTTGATCGAAGTCGCGTTTTTAACCGGCGTCTTATCAAACTCAAAAACGCCCGGCATCACGATCGTATCAATCTCATCGTCGCAGAGCAGCACCTCCGTGCCCTCGGCGTTAAATTTCTCGATCAGAGGCGAGCTTTTAAGCATCGCAGCGCTGTTTCCCGCGATATAATAGATCTCTTTTTGATCCTCTTTCATTTTTTCCTTATACTCGCTAAGCGTGATGAGCCCGTCTCGCAAGTTCGATTTGAAAAGGCATAGCTTTAAAATTTCCTCTTTGTTTGCGCCGAAGCCATAAAGTCCCTCTTTCAAAACCTTGCCGAATAATTCGTAAAATTTTATGTATTTTTCGCGATCGCTTTGCAAAAGCTTTTCTAGCTCGGATAGAATTTTTTTGACGCTCTGTTCGCGGACGTAGGCTAGAATTCGATTTTCTTGTAAAATTTCGCGGCTTACGTTTAGCGGCAGATCCTCGATGTCCATTATGCCGCGTACGAAGCGCAGGTAGCTAGGCAGCAGCTCTTTGGCGTCGTCGGTGATGAAAACGCGCTTGACATAGAGCTTCACGCCGCTTTGATAATCGACGCGGTATAGATCGAAAGGCTCGCTGCTCGGCACGTAAAAGAGCGTCGTGTATTCGTGCGTGCCCTCGGCCTTAGTATGGATGTAAAACAGCGGATCGCCGCTATCGTGGCTGATCTGCTTGTAAAATTCATTGTAATCGCTCGGTTTTAGGCTGCTTTTTGGCAGCTGCCAAAGCGCGCTCGCGCGGTTGATCTGGACGTTTTTGATTTCGCTGTGTCCCTGCTCGCCCTCTTTTTGCGCGGGTACGTATTCTTCTTTATCCATAAAGATCGGATAAGGGATGTGGTTGGAGTATTTTTTGATAATGCCTTCGAGCCTATAGCCGTCCAAAAACTCCTCATCTTTCATATGCAGGATTATCGTCGTGCCGAAGTCCTCTTTTTGCGCCTTTTCGATCGCGTAGTTGCTCGCGTCGCTGCTCCATTTATAGCCGTCCTGCGAGAGCGGCTTACGGCTGATCACCTCGATATGATCTGCAACCATAAACGCCGAATAAAACCCGACGCCGAACTGTCCGATGAGGTTGCTATCCTTCGCCGCATCGCCGCTAAGGCTCGCCATAAAGCCCTTCGTGCCGCTGCGCGCGATAGTGCCTAGATTGCTCTCGAGCTCGGCCTCGTCCATGCCGATGCCATTATCGCCGATGCTTAGCGTTTTGGCCTCTTTATCGATCTTTATATCGATGCGCGGCACATACGAAAGCGCCTTATATTCGTCGTTCGTAAGGCTTAGGTAGTTTAATTTATCCAGCGCATCGCTTGCGTTTGAGATCAGCTCGCGCAGGAAAATCTCCTTGTTTGAATAAAGCGAATGGATCATCAAATTTAGCAGATCATTCACTTCGGTCTTAAATTTTTTCTTTGCCATTATGTAGTCCTTTTTAAAAATTTTGGCAGATTATATCATGGAGTGCTAATCTTGTCAAGGGTAGAATAAATAAACTTGATATGAATACTATCAAGTTTTGTAAATTTATAGGCTCGCTTTAAAATTTAACGTGGAATTTCGCTCGATTTGTCGTCTGCGAAATAGCTGCTCGCTCGACGTAAAATTTTGACTTTCTACGCGCGTCAAGCTTCTAGTTTTCAGGCGTGCCAAACACAAAGGCGCCGCCGCGAAAACCGCAGAAATTTCAAGTG
>CAURGM010000015.1:0-39346 GCA_963524395.1 uncultured Campylobacter sp. | reverse complement strand
ACGAAGCCAAAGAGGAGGGATCATCTAAGGCTAAAGGTAAGAGGGGCAAGAAGGGTAGGGGAGAGTAAAATTTCTCCCGATCTTAGCTTATTATTCTACAAGCCTAGCGCTTGCGGCGATTGCAAGGGTTAGGCAGCAAGCGTATAAATTTAGGCGGAGCTATGGAAGTGTGCAAGATTTTAATTCGAATCTTGCGTAATTAGCTTGTGATCGACTATACTGTAGATTTAGAAGTTTACAGTTCGATTTAAACTTGCGGATGTGATTTTATTTTATGGTACGGCGAGTCGATATTTTTTGTAATTTTAAGGTGCTAATTCCTGATTTATCATAAATTTTAATCTCACTACTTTTAAGCAGAACTAAAATTACCCCAAAGACCGCCTAACTACGGCAAGGCATCGGCAAATCAATTACCGGCGCGTTTCAGGCAATGCCTAGAAATCGTGTAGGTTAAATCAAGCCATAAGAAATCATAGCGGTTTAGGGCGGCAATTTTGCAGAAGCGGCAGTGGGTTTATATTACGACAAAGCGTATGGCGTAGCGGCTAAAAAGACCACAAGAGATAGATTTAAAGCAAATTTTACCCTATTTAAACGCCAGCATCATCACTCCCGCGCCGATGAGTGCTAGCGCGAGCCATTCGCGAAGACTCGGGCGCTCGCCTAAAAATATCACGGCGATGATTACAACGAGCACTACGCTTAGCTTATCGATCGGCGCTACTTGATAGGCTTTGCCGATTTGTAGGGCTTTGAAATACGCTAGCCATGATGCACCCGTCGCCAGCCCGCTTAGTATCAAAAATACCCAGTTGCGAGGGCTCAGACTAGATAGCGGCTGCCAGGCTTTAGCGTAGCGTAGGAATGCGGCGAGGCAAAAGGCTATGATGATCGTGCGGATAAAAGTTGCGAAGTGAGAGTTGATCCCTTCAAGCCCGATTTTTGCAAATATCGCAGTCAGCGCCGCAAAGAGTGCTGATGTGAGCTAGCCGCTGGGTAAAAGAAGCTAAAGTTCTGCCGTGTTTGATTTAGACGCGACTACCAAGTCTCGCTGCGATTACTGCTAAATTCTACCCCGCATATATAGAAAAATCGTCAAAAGCGCATTCTCGCTTCGCCTAACGCTAAGAGAGATCTGTTTAAATTCCACTTCGACGCTCCTCAAAAACAAATGCCAGCGACGCAAGCGCATCCATCGTCGTTTAAATTCCACCTCGATGCCCCTCAAAAAAGCAAACTTTAAGCCCAAACCTACTACTCTAAAAGTTCAAATTTTACAAATAAGGATACTGAATGAAAAATTTCATATTTTCCGCACTTTTGGCTCTTAGCTTCGTAGGCTGCGCCGTAAACACCGCTCCGACGCCTGCAGGCAACTTACGCTCGCTCAAATCCGAGATCGTAAACTACACTCGCCAAAGCTCCACAGCTTACGTATATACGTTTAAAGACCTATCCAGCGGCGAGCTCTACACCGCTCGCGCAAGCAAATATTATGCGGCTGCGGGAGATACTGCCTACATAAGTACCGCAGCAGGTGCTATCACCGATATGCGAATCATCTCGCGCAAAGCGGGTTCCGTTGCTCCGCGCGCTTATGACATCGGCAAAATCGAGACCAAACAAATGCATAAAAACGACGCTATTGCCGTACCAGAGAGCGAAAATATCAGCTTTTAATCCTACGCGATTTTTAGCTGCTGTGCCCTTGAGGGTAAGCGAGCCTGCTTTTAATTTGTGAAACGCTTTTGTGTTCGCTCCCTACTCTTATGAAGGCAATAGTTTCTGCTCTTAATCATGGCGGACTTGCGCGATTTGCTTCTGCTTTAAAGTCCGCTGATTCTTTACGCGATGCCTGCATAAATTTTATATTTTATAAGTTGTGGAATTTTATATTCCGCAGAATTCTGTGCTGCATATCTTGCTTATATGGCTCGGTTAGCATTTCATATCCGCTTCTTTCGCGCTTAAATTCCTTGCTAGTGCCATTTTATCCGCAAAATTCTATATTATAGAAATACGGCTGGCGCTAGAATTTTGATTGCGAAATTCTTATAAATTTTCTTTCTCGCGGTTTTTCGCGCACTGCTCGTTTTCAGTGCAGTATTCCCCGCTGATAAGATGTCGCGTAGATATTTTTAAAACCTACGCTTTGCAAATTTCGTGTCTTAAAATTTTACGTCGTAAAATTTTTATCAAATTTCTCCCGCATAAAAGAGGTGTTGCCGTCTGTTTACCGCAGCCTGATATAATCCCCACATCGAAATTAGAACTCCTTTCAATAATCGGCGAGGCCTGTGTGGGTCTCGCTTTTTTTATGCCCGTTAAATTTGGATTTTCGGTAAATACTCGGTAACAATTTGGTAAAATTTTAGTATTTTTCAGCCTATTTTAAGCATATAATTTGTCATTTTGTGCTACTATTGCGTTTACAAACTTTTAAAGGAGTTCAAAATGAAACTAGTTAAACTTAGTTTAGCGGCAGCAGTCGCTGCAGGTGCTCTTGCTATGAGTGCAAGTGCTGTTCCGTTAGAGGAAGCTATCAAGGATGTGGATCTAAACGGATACGCTCGTATGCGATATACTCACGATCACCTTAAAAATAAAGCAGATAGCAATAGGGGCGTTTGGCAATTTAAATCAGAAGTAGATTTTAAAGCTAAAATCGACGATAACTTCTTTGGTGTAGTAGGCATTAGATTTATGGATGAAGATCATGGCGAATCCGCTTCTTCTTCAAATAGTCAATATCATGGTAATCACGGCGCAAGAAGAGAAGACCCGGATTCTGATTTCGATATTGCGAAGGCTTACTTGGGATACACTATCGGTGGTACTACGATTGCAGTTGGTCGCCAGGGTATAGGCTCATTCTTTACCGATGATATGTATGGAGATGGCGTTAAGATTACTAGTACTGATATCGAGGGCTTAACAATTAGTGGCTTTTGGATGGATTCTCTAGAGAACGATGGCGATATTTCAAGCCTTGATTGGGCTAACGTAAATAATAAGCTAACTACCGATCATAACCTATATGGCATAGGATTTATGGGCTCATATGATCCCGTATCTTTCCAATTATGGTATAACTCTTTAGAAGATGTAGCAGATCTTTTCGCTGCAGAACTGGCTCTAAGCTTTGATATCTCTGATGATTTTAATCTCGGCGTAAAAGGTCAGTATGCATTTTCTGATTTCGATGGCGACTATAAAAATGTAGTGGGTGCTGATGATGCAGATTTCTGGGCCGCAGAAGCAAGTGCGGGTTTCTTTGGTGTTGATTTAGCTGCAGGTTATTTAAAATTTGAACCTGATCACAAAGACAGACTTTCTTTTGTATCCTTTGAAGATCAAGGCTCCTTTATTAGCCCAGGTGAAGAGTTACTAGATTATAGAAGCTTTACTGGCGAGAATCACTATTGGTATGTAGTAGCAGGCTATACTATCCCTGATACTGGTATCAGAATCGGTGCCGATTACCTAGATGGTAAGTCAGCTGGTAAAGATGCATACGAAGCAGTAGGTAGAATTTCTTATAAATACAACGAAAAGCTAAGCTTCAAAACTTGGTATTCTCACTATAAGATTGACGATGCTGCTGGCGGTCTTGATGAGAAAAAAGATCGCATCAGATTTGAGGCTAAATACAGCTTCTAATTGTTTACCTTATACGGGTAAAATTAGGGCGAAGCTTTTGCTTCGCCCTTTTTAAATTCCAAATCAAGGTTTTCTATGAAAATTTTTAAAATTTCTTTTTTAGCATGTTTTTTTGCCTTTAATTTAAATGCCGTAGATAAAGCAAGCGATGATACGTATGTATTTGAAGCTAAAGGTGAGTTTGCCAAAGAGCTAAAATCCCTAATCGAAAAGCATTCTAAAGATGAAAATGTAACCGTAAATATCTACAAAAGCGTTCCGGCCGCAGGCAGTAAAACCCATAGCGGCAAGGTAAATCGAAATATGAATTCTTTAAAAGAAAGAGGTGGAGCTATCTTTGCTGAGAAGTGCGCTTCATGTCACGGCAAGAACGGGCAAAAAAAAGCCTATGGAGTATCGCGTAAACTCAAGGATCTAGATGCCAAGGAGATCTCGATAGCTATGTCGCAATACACTACAGATCTAAGTTACGGTGGCAAGATGAAAAATATTATGCAGCTGATCGCTGCTAAGACAAGCGCTACGGAGCTAGGCTATATTATTGCTTATTTAAAGGGCGACGATTCATTCCTATACGATGCCCCATCTGGCAGAAGTGCGAATACCGAAATTTCCACTGCCCCTAGTGAGCAGGGTTCGTATCTAAAATAAGGGGTATGCGATGAAAGTTGCTGTAGTTTTAGCTAACGGATTTGAGGAGCTTGAGGCGATAAGTATCATTGATATTTTAAGACGTGCAGATATTGATGCTCTAGCCGTGGGGTTGGAGAAAAAATGCGTTCGCGGTACGCACGGCATCGAGCTTGTGGCGGATGAAATTTTGGATGATATTAAGGTGTCTGAATTTTCTATGATAGTTTTACCGGGAGGCTTGCCCGGTGCGGAGAATTTAGCCAAAAGCGAGAAGCTCGGTAAGATTCTGCGCGACTTTGATGCAAATAACGCAAAAATCGGCGCAATATGTGCCGCTCCATGGGCGCTAGCTACCGCGGGTGTGCTAAAAAGCTCTTATACTTGTTATCCAGGCTTCGAAAATCAGATCGCTCACCCAGGCTATACGAATTCGGCGAATGTCGTAAAAGATCAAAATATAATGACTTCGAAAGGTCCCGCTACTGCGATGGAATTCGCACTGCAAATCGTCCGCGAGCTAAAAGGCGAACAGGTTTATTCCAAGCTAAAATCCGATTTGCTTTTTAAATAAAATTTCAAGTGAGAACCGATTCCAGCACACCTTATTTTACCATTTGTAAAATGGGGCGCGTAATTTTGCCGCGCCTGAGAATTACAAATTTTATCTTGCCCTACACGTATAAAATAGCCACAATATTTATTCTGAGTATTCGTAAACGATGAATGGAATTCTCACAGCCCAAATTCTAAATCGAAAAACGTAAAAGGCTTTATGAGGAGCAGATGAAATTTTATTGGAGTAGTTGCTATTTAAATCAAGCTTTACCGTCGTAGCGGCGTGAAGCGCAAGTATGAAGGATATTTTGGGTGTGGGCTCTCAAGCAGACATCCCCGAGCTGAATAAATTTCAGTGCGGCACCTTCGCGATGCACTCGCTAGCAGAAGCTAAACAGATCGCGCAAAACGTGTTAAATAAGGATATCAGCGTGATCAAAAACGACGAGATCGCGCTGGATTTAAATTTGATCAAATGGCGATGTCAATGTGTCAAGAGGCAAAACGGCGCAGTTTTTAAAGGTTTTGTTGGTAAAGCACAGATTTATCAGGAGCATATAAGCTTGTAGCGCGCGATGAAAGCGTTATTTAGAATTCCTAAAAAGGATAAAATTTAGCGCTTCTTCAAAATATCATCGTTTAAAAATGCCGCGCTGCTTTGTATCGTTTTGATAACGCGGTCTTTAGAATTTTGCGTTTTGTCGGGTACGGGTCTGTGTGCGATCAAATTTACGCGCCCGATTTTCGCCGTGAAATAAAAAATCCCCAGTATTGTCGCGTTTAGAAATACTCCAAAATATATCCGTTCTAATCCCCATATCCCTATGCTGGCGGCATGAATGGGCACAAAAATTATCGCGACTAAGATTGGATAATAATCCGAAATTTTATTTTTGGCAAGGATTACGGTCGTAACGATGGCGTATGCGATGAGCGTAAAAGGAGAGATAAGCAAGAGTGCAAAAAGCGCGTTTATACGCTGATAATCTTCGTGCCCGATTAAGACGCAAAAACTACAAAACGCGAGCGTTATGAGAAAAAATAAAGGTAAAATCCACCGCGTTTTCACGTCGCGCCCTTTAAGCAGCGATAAAAAGAGCAGATGAGAGCCCAGCGCAATACAATAATAATCAAATATAACCGATGAGCTTAGAAACGTGAGCGGTATGGCGAGCAGTGCACCCGGCCCGTCAAAATATACCCCACTAAACATGAGCCACGTGATAAAGAGCATAAAAGCATGTTTCAGACCCGCATAAGTGGCGCAAGCACAGATACTAACGAGGATAAATCGTATAAATTTGCTCATTTGCCTTTTTCCTAAATTTAAGTGATTATAGCAAACCGTGACAAACGAACGGCGCAAAATTTTAATTTAGCCGTGCGCTCGCCGAATCCGCTGCCGATCGCGAGCTCATGCGCAAGAGAACCTGCTAATGTCTTCGTATTATTTTATCCACGCCCGCGCCGCAAGAACAAATTTCATAAATTCTAAATCCGTTTTGCGTTATCATTGCGCTAAATTTAAAATTTTACGCAAAGGGGATCATATGAAAAACACGGCATTCATCACGGGCGCTACGAGCGGCTTTGGCGAGGCGATCGCTAGAGCGCTTAGCGCGCAGGGCTATAAGATCATTGCGCTTGGACGCCGCAAAAATAGGCTACAGAAGCTAGCTAGCGAGCTAGGCAACACGCACATTATCGCCACAGACATTCGCGATAAAGCTGCGGTGTTTGATGCCGTAAGCGCGCTGCCTGAAAATTTCAAAGACGTCGAGGTACTCGTAAATAACGCGGGCCTTGCGCTCGGACTTGAGGGGATCGCGCAGACGCCCGTAGAGGATTTGGAGACGATGGTCGATACGAATATCAAAGGCGTGCTGTATTCGACCAAGGCGGTGCTGCCGCTGATGATCGCGCGCGGCAGCGGCTATATCTTCAATCTCGGCTCGACTGCGGGCGCGTGGCCCTATCCGGGTAGCCACGTTTACGGCGCGAGCAAGGCGTTTATCAAGCAGTTTAGCCGCAATATCCGCAACGACCTGCGCGGCACCGGCATCCGCGTGACGGAGATCGCGCCGGGAATCTGTAAGAGCGAGTTTAGCGAGGTGCGCTTTAAAGGCGACGTAGCGCGTGCTGCGGCCGTATATGAGGGGGTCGATGCGATCCTGCCAGAGGACATCGCGCAGATCGTGCTAAGTTGCCTAGCGATGCCGCATCGCGTAAATATCAACGTCGTAGAGGCGATGGCGACGCAGCAGAGCTGGGCCGGGCTTTTTATCGAGAAGCATTAAATTTTAAGGCGAGAAAATGAAAAAAATTCTATTACTAATGTTTTTATCGGTTGCCGCGTTTGCGGTGGATGACGCGACCAGGCAGCATAATGCCGAGCTTTTCGGTATCTGGACGCTGGTGCCGCCCGTCGTGGCGATCGCGCTTGCCTTTATCACCAAAGAGGTGATCCTGTCGCTTTTCATCGGCGTTTTTAGCGGCACCTATATGCTTGCAGTCGTCGGCAACAATCCGATCTCCGCGCTTGTGGGCAGCTTTACGGATCTGGTCTCGCGCGTGGTGGGCTCGATGGCTAGCAAAGGCAACGCGGGCGTGCTTTTGCAGGTGCTTTGTATCGGCGGCGTGGTCGCTCTGATTAGCAGGACGGGCGGCACGAAAGCCGTGGCGCTTTGGATTAGCAAGCGCGCCAAAACCGGTATCTCGGCGCAAATTTCAACATGGGTTATGGGTCTTTTCGTATTTTTCGACGACTACGCAAACGCCCTGATCGTAGGCCCCGTCATGCGGCCGATCACCGATAAATTTAGAGTCAGCCGCGAAAAGCTCGCCTTCATCATCGACGCTACCGCCGCGCCGATTGCGGGTATCGCGCTAATTTCTACCTGGGTAGGTCTTGAAGTTTCCCTGATAAGAGCGGGATATGATCAGATCGGCGTGCAAAACGTAAACGCCTTCTCGATCTTCGTGCAAACCATGCCGTATCGCTTCTACAATCTTTTCATGCTCGCTTTTGTGGTTTACGTAGCGTTCATGCGCAGGGATTTCGGACCGATGCTCTCAGCCGAGCGGCGAGCGGCGAGCGGTGAAATTCACTCCAAAAATTCTAACATCGCCGAGCTCGAAGATAAAACGCTAGAGCCCAAAAAGGGGATCAAGCCGCAAGCTTCAAATGCCGTCATCCCGCTTATAATGCTAATCTGCGGTGCATTTGCGAGCTTTTATTTTAGCGGGCTAAGCAAGCTGCAAGGCGATGCTCTCGCGGCCGCAAAAGCCGCTCCGCTAAGCTTTACGACGCTTCAGGCGACGTTCGGCAACGCAAACTCGTCGGTCGCGCTCTTTCAAGCGGCGCTTCTTGCTACGGTCGTGTCTATATTTATGAGCGTTTACCGCAAAATTTTTGACGTCAGAGAGGCGATCTCTACGTGGATCAAGGGGTGGAAGACGATGATCGTCACGATCGTGATCTTGCTGCTTGCCTGGTCGCTCAGCTCTGTCATCAAGGAGCTCGGCACGTCGCGCTATCTAGTCGATATGCTAAGCCAAAATACGCCGAAATTTTTGCTTCCGGTAGCGATTTTCGTGCTGGGCTCGTTCATTAGCTTTTCGACGGGTACTAGCTACGGCACGATGGGAATTCTAATGCCGCTTGCCATACCTTTGGCAAACGCCGTGGGACTTCACTACGGGCTTTCGGGCGATGCGCTTCACGCCTATATGATCGTAAATATCTCGGGCGTGCTAACCGGCGCGATTTTCGGCGATCACTGCTCGCCGATTTCGGATACCACGATCCTTTCGTCGATGGGCGCGGGCTGCGATCATATCGAGCACGTAAAGACGCAGATGCCTTACGCTCTATCCGTCGGCGCGGTCGCCGTGGTGGCGGGCTATCTGCCCGTAGCGCTAGGTCTTAGCGTCTGGATCGCGCTACCGATGGGGCTTGCCGTTACGTGGGCTCTCGTGCGATTTGCAGGCAAAAAGATAGAGGAGTAGCTCCCGCGAATTTTAAATTTGCTTTTAAATTTTGAATTCCACAGCGACGCGGAATTCTACTGGGCGAAATTCTAATCTGCCTCGCGGAATTTCACTCCGCAAAATTTCTTCGCGCGAGCAAATTTTAAAAGCGGAATTTTAACTAGCTGCGTTAAAACGGCGCGTGCGCCTGCAATTTAAAATTTTTAAAGTAAACGGATAGTAAAATACCGATAAATTTCAAACAAGGAGAATGAAATGAAAAATCCTAAGATGTTCCTCTGGGGGGGGGTGTTAGCTGCTTTATTAGTTGGTTGCGGCGATGATACCGAGGTAAAGACCAAGGAGTATTACGATGCTCATCTGGACGAAGCAAAAGAGGTTTTGGCTAAGTGTGATTTCAATACTTTAAAAGATGGAAGCAACTCTTATAAAAATTGTGTGAATGCAAAAGAATCAGTTAATGATATAAAAGTTATGACGGTAGAATACTATGAAAAGTATATAGAGGAAGCTAAAGAGGTAGAAAAGAATTGCGATTGGGATAAGATAGAGGAAGGAAGCAAAATGCACAAGAATTGTGAAAATGCAAAGAAAGCGCGAGAAATGTATGATGACAAGGAAGGACTAAGACAGATGACAAGAGGACGGAAGTAGAATTTTAATGTTATCCTATATTAAACCCGCCTTTTTTGCACTCTAATACATTTAAATACATTCTAAATCTACCCCGCACTTTCGGTGCAGGGTAAATTTGCCCCGTGCGGCGCTGAATTTTGCAATATAAATCTTGCCTGCGAAATGATACGGCGCGAAATCTTGCTTTACGGATTTTGGAATTTCAAATTTTAAAGCCTGCGAGCTTTTGACTACCGCAGAAAAGACTTGTAGGCTTAACAGCACCTTGAAATTTAATCATTTTAAAATTTACGCCGCGCGGTTAGTCTAAATTTCACTCGGCGGCGGTTTGCACGGCGCACTAAAATTAACTTCGCTCGCGCCCTTTATCCGCACCCTAGTCTAAATTTAAAATTTCAAATTTACTGCGATAATTCGCGCGGCGCGAGGAATTCCTCACATACAGCAATCTTGACTTACGATATTAAATTTAAAGAAGCGACGGCGTCTTTCTCGCGCTATGCTGCTTCAAGTCGTACGGCGGCGTTGTGCGTTAAATTTTAAATTTACGTGCCAGGCGGCGGAAGGCAGCATTTGCCCCGTAAAATTTTAACTTTCGCGCGCCGGACGACGGCTAGGCACTATTGCTCGCGCGCCGCGCGAAGCCGCTTCTAAATCATCAAGCCGAGTTAAATTTTCGCGCGCCGAAATTTTAGTCTATGCAGCACGATTTACAAAACGACGAAATTTTGAGTTTGCGCTACGATTTATAGCGCATCAAAATTTTAACTTTCACAGCACGATCCGCGATGAATAGGAATTTTAATTTGACGTGATTTATGACGCACTGGAATTCCAACCTGCGCTACGGATCTACGACGCACGGGCGCGTAGCCTAGTCGATCTCTCGCATCGCATCAAGCCGCTTTAAAAATAGTTCCACCTTGCTCAGCTGCGCCGCATCTAGCGCCCTGCCCGAGTAAAAATACTCCACGCTGTTGCCGTTTGGATAATTCACACGCGAAATGCCCGTTCCTTCGCCTCTCAGCTCAAATTCCAAGGACAAATCCGCGCCGCCTCGAGAATAAAGCTTGAGCTGCGAATTCGCATCTACGGCGCGTGGCGACATGCGGCATTTGTCTTCGTCGCACTGCTCTACGCCGTGCGCATCGCCTGCCAGCCTGCTGTCGCGCTCGCTGGCATCAAGTTCGTCCGTTTGTGAATTTGCGCTAAATTTTATATCACCGTCTGCGTCAAATTTATCCGCACAAACCTGCGATTTTACGTCGCGCGAAGTATCCATGCCGAAGCCGCACTCATCCGCGTTAGAAAAATCATCGCACTCATCATACCACACTGCGCCGTTTTTTCTGGCGCCGCACGATACTGCACGAAGTCCGCTCATACCTTGCTCTATCATATCGGGCTTGCTCTCGCCGCAACTTTCTGTGTCGCGCCCGCCGCCGCTATTATCGCGATCTTCTACGCCCCGCTTGTTCTTGCCTTTTATGCTCTCGCCGCCCGCGTTAAATTTAGGCATCCGCGAGGGCAAATCCTCGCCGCGCGCAAGCTTCAGCCCTCCGCCAAGCTCGCTTGCAAGGCGATTTAGCGTGCCGTCGATGCCGTCGATGATACGCACGTGAGACGGCAAAATTTCACGCAAAACGTCCTTAAAATAGTTAAAATGAGTGCAACCAAGCACGAGCGAGCCGAGGCGCGCGAGCTCAAATTTAGCTAGCTCTCCCTGCAGATACGCCCGAACCGCGGGCGAATCAAACTCCAAATCCTGAGCAAACTCCACGAGACGAGGCAGCGGCAGGCTCCACGTCTCACACTCCAGCCGCCCAACGAGGCGCGCGAGCTTCTCGCCTGCGATCGTTAGCGGCGTGGCGATGAGCAACGTCGGGCGCGAGCCGAAGCTGTCCGCGGCGAGCTTGACGGCGGGCTCCATGCCGATAACCGGCACGCTAAATGCGCCGCGAAGCTCCGAGATAGCCGCGCTCGTGGCGGTGTTGCAAGCAACGACGACCCCGTCCGCGCCGCGCGAGACCAAAAACCCGACCGCATCGAGGCTCAGGCGCACGATCTGGGCCCTACTTTTCGTGCCATAGGGGACGTGATCCTCGTCGGCAAAATACAAAAACTCCGCCCCGCTAAACCGCCGCAAAGCCTCGGCGAGCACGCTCAGCCCGCCGATGCCTGAGTCAAAAAACGCTATTTTCAAATCTTTAATCCAAGGTTAAATTTCAAAAAAGGGATTATAGCTCAATTCGGGTAAAATTTAAATTTTGAGCGGGTTTGGCGGCTCCGCGGCCGTTAAATTCTCGCCGCCTTTTTAAAATTCGCGGTAAATTTAATCAATTTTTTAGGGGGGGGGGGGGGGGTAGAATTAGCCAAATTTTACCCGGAAAGGATACTAAATGAAAAAATCGCTATTTGTGTTGGCGCTCGCCACTTGCTTCGCGTTCGGAGCGTCCGAGTTTGAAAAGTTTGAAAAGGAGTGCAATGACGGCAATATGGAGTCTTGCTACAAAGCCGGCTTATTATGCGAAGACAATGCTACGTCGTTTAAACTGTTTGAAAAAGCTTGCAATGGTGGATGTGAGGAAGGGTGCCTTTCAGCGTCAGAAATTATAATGCAAGAAGATTCTAAAAAAGGTATCAGATCTCTTGAAAAAAATTGTAACGCCAAATGCACTATTTGTTGCGGATTATTGGGGATCAAATATAGTCTCGGGGTCGACGTCGAAAAAGATATATCAAAAGGGATAACCTATTATGACAAGGCTTGTGACGGAGGAGAAGAACTATCGTGCAGTATGTTAGCAGATATGTATGACAAAGGAAAGGGCGTAAAAAAGGATGAAATGAGAGCGGCGGTTTATGATAAAAAAGGTTGCGATATAGCGGACGAGCTAGCGAGTTGCTATAATTTTGCGCTATTTAACTACAACTCTAACGATAAAAGTAAAGCTGCGCAATACTATAAAAAAGCTTGCGATCTAGGCAAAAATAAAAATTCTCTTTTTATGAATCCGCCCGAGTTTAAAGAAACTTGGCAAAAATCCTGCGATATGTATGAACTGCTAAAATAGCGCGCCGAGCCGCGGCTGGTACGATGCGCGCCGAGCTGCGGCTGATACAATACGCGTCGGCTGCGGCTTAAAATTCCGCTGCGTCTAAATTTAAAACGCAAGCAAATTTAAAGCGACGATAAAATTTTAAATTAATCGGGCGATATGCGGCAGAATTTAACGTAAATTTACACGGATCCTGCATAGATTTTGGCGCAAGCAAAGCGCTAAAATAAAGAGGCAGATTTGTCATAAGCAAATGCGTGCTAAAAGCATAGATTGGTACGCAGCAGAATTTTAAGTTAGGATTATGGAAGCCTTATGCGCTTCGCCTCTGCAAGGATCGGGCGAAAGTAGAATTGCAAGATTGGAATTTACGCAGTCGCGCGTATAAAGCTTCGCGCGAATTTTTTGATGTGGAATTTAGAATTTTAAAATTCCTAAAGCTTCGAATCTGGCGCTGAGCCTTGAAATATCGTAGCGATAGAATTTTAAAATTTGCCGCCGCATCGCTTTAAAAATCTTGCTTGAAAATTTTTCATTTCTGCCGCGACGCTGCGTTTTTCTATAAAAATTTTGCTCTTTTGCTCTAGTGCTGTGTTTTCGTCGCAGAATTTCGCGCCTTTTTACGGCGCAGAATTTTTAGCGCGAAGTTCCTCATTATTTTTGCTTGTTATAATTTAAGTGATAAATCCAGCGATGTTAAATTTGCACGACATAAAGGCTCTTATCATTCCATGCCACTTTGAAGCGAAATGAGATAAATTCTACGTGGCGCAAAAGGCGTCCGATTAGGCTTTGCGGCGCCCTTGCATACTGCGCAAAAGCGCGATCTCCTCCGCCCAGAGGCTATCGTCGATCGTTTCTAAAATCAACGGGATCTCGTCGATATTCGGGTCGTTCATGATGTTTTCAAATGCCGCGAGCCCCAAAAATCCGCGCCCGAGGCTCTCGTGCCGATCCTTACGCACGCCAAGCTCGTTTTTCGTGTCGTTTAGGTGCATGCCGCTTAAAAATTTATAGCCGATCGCGTGGTCAAACTCGCTCATCGTGCGCTCATAGGCCTGCGGGCTGCGCAGATCGTATCCTGCGGCGAACGCGTGACAGGTATCGATGCAGACGCCGATGCGATCTTTGTTTGAAATTTTATCGATCACGTAGGCGAGCTGAGCGAAATCATAGCCGAGATTGGAGCCCTGCCCGGCGGTGTTTTCGAGCACGAGCTTGACGCCTGCGGTGTTTGCGATGGCGAAATTTAGCGACTCTGCGATATTATCCATGCACACTTGAGCTGAAATTTCATTTAGATGCGAGCCCGGATGAAAATTTAGCAGCTTAAGTCCGAGCGCTTCGCAGCGGCGGATCTCGCCCACGAAGGCGTTTAGGGACTTCTCGCGCTCCGCCTCGCGCGGATGGCCCAAATTTATGAGGTAGCTGTCGTGCACCAAGACATGCCCCACGTTGATGCCGCTTTGCTTCAGCGCGTCCTTAAACGCGATGGCCTCCTCCGCGCTAAGCGGCGGCGCGTCCCATCTGCGCTGATTTTTGACGAACATCGCAAACGCGTCCGCCCCGATCTTTGCGGCATTTAACGGCGCGTTGGAAACCCCGCCGTTAGCACTCACGTGCGCTCCGATCCGTTTCATTTTACCTCCTCAATTTTATTTTACGCCGCGTGCGGCGAAATTTCATAAACCCGAGCTGCGCGCGAATTTTTAAATTTAAATGCGCGCTTTTCTTTCGGACATACGCGCTGCTTAGTAAATTTCGCCGCGAAGAGCCGGCGCAGAGCGTCAATAAAATCGCGCCGTTTGCAAAGCTTGAGCGACTATCCCGCCGAGTAATGGAATTTTGACCGCTCGCGCCGTTGTTTTGGGCGGCTGCTAGAGAGCAGTATTCCCGCGCGTTTATATACACCCGCTGCGCGAAATTTTGTTCGTTCGCAATTTATTCGGGCCGCCCGCGGAATTGCATCTCACGCGCCACAAACATTGATCGCACGAGATTTTACTGCAGCTCGCGGATTTTGATCTTTACGCCGCGTTTTGCGTCGGCGAAGCTTATGGATCTTCCGCCGCCGTCCTTGTCGCGGCAAACCTTATAATCGATAGAGCCATCTTGCAGGCTTTGCGTGAGGCAACGGCGCTCGCCTGCGTCGCTGCCGCCAAAGATCGGCTTACCGTCTAGGATTTCGCCCAGAAGCCCGCGGTAGTGCTCGGTGCCGAAGAATTTTTTATTGAAAACGAGTTCGTCGTCGCACGCGCCGTTCATGCAAATTTTATCGCCTTTTAAAACCAGGCTCAGCACGCTGATGCCGCTTGCGTAAATTTGAACCTCGGTTTGATTTTTAAATTTACGCATAAAGCCCGCGTCGCTGGTGCGAGTAAGCGGCGAAATGACGGTGAAATTTACAGCTTGCGTAGAAGCGGGCTTGAGCGCGGTGGTAGCGCAGCCTGCGAGCAGAAGCGAAAGTGCAAGCGGCGCCAGAAAAGAGCATTTCATAAATAATCCTTAATTTAAGTTGGGTTTAAGTGCGTCTTGAGTAGAATACCGCCTTTAATCTTAATACCAGATTAAGTGGCCCCTTCGTCTAACGGTTAGGACATCGCCCTTTCACGGCGGTAAAACGAGTTCGAATCTCGTAGGGGTCGCCACTTCTAGTTTTAAAATTTTTTGACGCAAACCTTAGTTTTTGTAAAATTCTGAAATTATGCGCTTTTGCTGCTTCCTGCGCTACAAAATTCCAAGACTTCAATAAAAATTCTACCTGATAATTTTAAAATTTAGCCCTGCCGAATTTATGTAATAAATTTTATGCGGACAGATGAAACTTAATAAAATAAAACTCGCGAATTTAGCTCTTTCTAAAAAAAATTCGCTAAATTTATCGAATGCAAAATTTTAAAGAATACGTAAATGAAATTCTAAAAAATCATCCTGGCGAGCGCGTCACGAGCTTTAGTTTCGAGGGCGAGAAATACTGGCTCAAGCAGCCGGAGCTGCGCATCCGCGGTGGATTGCTTACGAAAATATTCAAAGCTAATCCGAAAGCCGCTTTCGATTACGAAGCGCTAAAATGCGAGAGCCTGTACGCAGCCGGCGCGCCTGTGCCGCAGCCGGTGCTGCGAGACGAGAGCTTTTTCGTACTCAAAGACGGCGGCACGCCGGTGGACGAGGTGCTAAAAAGCTCGGATGAGGCGGCTTGCGTAGCGCTTATTGAGGGCTACGCTGCAGCGTTAGCACAGCTGCATTCGCGCGGCTTCATACACGGCAGACCCGCGCTGCGCGACGTTTTAGTAAAAAACGGCGAGATGAAATTTATAGATTTTGAAAATCGCGGCGAGCGCGGTGATCTGCAAAAAGCCAAAATGCGAGATTTTTTGCTGTTTGTCTATGATCTTTGTCGCGAAGGGCTGAACGAAGGTTTGGTGCGCGCAGGCATCCGCGCCTACGACTTAAACGGCGGGCAGGACGTAGTGCAAAGTGCGTGGGCTACGGTACTTGCGCTGCGTCCGATATATTTTATCGCTAGGCTTTTGCCGCAAAAATTTAAAGATCTAAACGCGCTCGTGCGCACGTTTGAGCTCTGTCTAAAAATAATTGAGGAAAACGATGGTCAAACAAAGTAAATTCGCCAAATTTAAGCTGGTGATTATACTCGCCTATATGTCCGCTCTGGCGCCCTTGTCTACCGATATGTATCTGCCCGCGCTGGAAAAGGTAAAGGCGAGCTTTGCTACGAGCGAGTTTTACACTCAGCTATCGGTTGCGAGCTTTTTCATCGCTTTTGCGCTAGGACAGCTCGTTTATGGGCCGCTAAGCGATAAATTTGGTCGTAAAAAGCCGTTATACGCGGGCATTTTGCTTTTTATATGTGCGTCGCTTGCTTGCGTAAGCTTTGATAGCGTTTATGCGTTTATATTTTTTAGATTTTTGCAAGCTTTGGGCGGTTGCGCGGGAGTGGTACTTGCGCGAGCCGTTATTAATGATAAATTTGAGCTTCATGAGGCTGCGGCGATGTTTGCGCTGATGATGGTCGTGGGCTCGCTAGCACCGATGCTGGCACCAACTCTAGGTGGATTTGTGCTAGATTTTTTCTCATGGCAAGCGATTTTTGCGATTTTGTTCGCACTTGGAATTTTGCTTTTTGCATTTATATTTTTCGGACTTGACGAGAGCGCGCAGATAGACGGGACTGCTACACTTAGCGTAAAAGGCGTGCTTGGCGAATACAGCATAATCTTGCGAAATAAAGAATTTATGCGCTATACGCTAGGATTTGCAGTTGCGATGAGCGCGCTTTTTGCTTATATCACGGGCTCTAGCTTCATATTTTTGGGCTATTATGGGCTGGGCGAGCATGCCTTTGGCGTAATATTTGGCATCAACGCTCTTGGGATGACCCTCGTTTCGGCACTAAATGCCAAACTCGTGCAAAATCGCGAACCCGCAGCTTTATTAAATTTCGGCCTAATAGCTATGCTTGTGACGAGCCTGATTTTGCTCGCATGCTCTATGCTTGACCTTCCTTTCATCTGCTTTGAGGCTTCGCTTTTTGTATTGCTTTCGTCCCTTGGCTTTGTTGCGCCTAACGCCACAACGCTTGCGATGGCGCTGTATAAGGACGGCAACTCGGGCGCAGCTTCGGCGGTACTGGGGACTGCACAGTTTGCTATTGCCGGGGCTATTTCGTTTATCGTGGGTGCAGTGGGAGCGAATAAGCCGTTTTTGCTCGCAAGTGTGATGGCGATTTGTGCTCTTTGCGCGAACGCCGTGTATTTTTTATTGCGAGAAAAGAATCAAAAATTTTAATTTTAATATTTTTTAAATTTATCGTTAAGGATTGATTAGCTAAAATTAGCTCTCGTTCTTTCAGTGTAAGAAAGACAATTCGGTAAAAAAGGAAACAAGCCAATGAGCGATATTATCGCGTATAAATTTAACGGTGAAATTTACGATACTCAAAGTATCGGCGAGCACACAAGCGAGGCGCAGCCGATATATTTCGATAACTCCGAGGACGCGCTTAAAATTCTGCGCCACTCCTGTGCGCACCTTTTGGCGCAGGCGGTGCGCGAGCTTTATCCGAGCGCTAAATTTTTCGTGGGACCCGCGATCGAGGATGGGTTTTACTACGACATCCGCGTCAGCAAAGATAACGGCGAAAAGCTCGGCGAAGAGGATCTAAAGACGATCGAAAAAAAGATGCGCGCGCTCGCCGAGGCAAATTTAGAGATTAAAAAGATAGCTTCCATTAAAGAGGCGGTCGCGAAAAAATATGCAAACGACGATCTTAAGCAGGAAGTTTTAAAGCGTATCCCCGACGGCCCGGTTAGCTTATACGCGCAGGGTGAGTTTGAGGATATCTGCCGCGGCCCGCATGTGCAAAATACGAAATTTTTGAAAAATTTCGCCCTTACGCGCGTCGCGGGGGCGTATCTCGGCGGCGACGAGAAACGCGAGATGCTAACGCGCATCTACGGCGTCGTATTTGCCGATAAAGATAGCCTTAAAAAACACCTTACGATGCTAGAAGAAGCTAAGAAGCGCGATCACCGAAAGCTCGGAGCCGAGATGAAATTTTTCACCTTCGACGAGCAGATCGGCGCGGGACTTCCGATCTGGCTTCCTGCCGGCACGAGGATGCGTATAAAGCTCGAGGAGCGCCTTTATAGGCAGCTTCGCAAGCGCGGCTACGAGCCGGTGCGCGGCCCTGAAATTTTAAAATCCGACGCGTGGAAGATCAGCGGACACTACAGCAATTACAAAGAGAATATGTATTTTACGACGATCGAGGAGCAAGAATATGGCATCAAGCCGATGAACTGCGTCGGTCATATCAAGGTTTATCAAAGCGAAATCCGCTCATATCGCGATCTGCCGCTTAAATTTTGCGAGTACGGCGTCGTGCACCGCCATGAAAAAAGCGGCGTATTGCACGGACTTTTCCGCGTGCGCGAGTTTACGCAGGACGACGCGCATCTGTTTGTGATGCCGAGTCAGATCAAAGAAAATGTCTATGAAATTTTAGATTTCGTTGAGCTTCTGATGAAGGCTTTCGGTTTTGAATACGAGCTTGAAATTTCGACCAAACCGCAAAAGGCGGTCGGCGACGACGAGGTTTGGGAGATCGCTACGAAGGCCTTAAAAGACGCGCTTGACGAAAAGGGCTTAAAGTACGGCCTAGACGAGGGCGGCGGCGCTTTTTACGGACCTAAGATCGACATCAAAATTACCGACGCGCTCGGCCGAAAATGGCAGTGCGGCACGGTGCAGGTTGATTTTAACCTGCCTGCACGCTTCGAGCTTGGCTACATCGACGAAAATAATGAAAAAAAGCAGCCCGTGATGCTACATCGCGCGATTTTGGGAAGCTTCGAGCGCTTCGTGGGGATTTTGCTCGAGCACACCGCGGGCGAGCTTCCGTTTTGGATCTGTCCTACACAGGTATCGATCGTGCCGATCGGCGAGGCGCACGCAAACTATGCGAAAGAAATTTTAAATTTGCTGCGCGAAGCAGGCATTGACGGCGAAATTTTAGATAAAAACGAAACGTTAAACAAACGAATCAGAACGGCTGAAAAGCAGAAGGTGCCGCTCATCATCGTCCTAGGCGATAATGAAGTTGCGGCTCGTAGCGTGGCCTTGCGCGATCGCAGGGCGCGCGAACAGCGAAATTTAGGGCTGGATGAGTTTTTAAATTTCGTAAAAGCTAAATTAAACGAGGTGAATTTTTGAGCAGAGGCAAAGAGGTTTTTCTAAACGAGGACATTCCGGCTAGCGAAGTCAGGTGCATAGGCGACAACGGCGAGGTTTACGGCATAATTTCAAAGGCGCAGGCGCTGCAAATCGCCGAGCGAGAGGGTGTGGATCTGGTTTTGATAGCGCCCGATGCAAAGCCGCCCGTTTGCAAGGTCATGAACTACAGCAAATTTCGCTATCAGCAGGAAAAAAAGCTCAAAGAGGCGAAAAAAAAGCAAAAAATCATCGAGGTCAAAGAGATCAAGCTGTCCGCCAAAATCGCTCAAAACGACATTAATTACAAAGTAAAACACGCGAAAGAATTCCTTAGTAGCGGCAAACACGTCAAACTTCGCGTATTTTTAAAAGGGCGCGAGATGTCAAGCCCGGAAATCGGCGTAAATTTGCTCAATAAAATTTGGGACGAATTTTTCGCAGAAGTTGCCGATCGCGATAAGGCGCCTGCGCTGGAGGGCCGCTACGTAAATATGCTGATCACGCCGAAAAAGGCGTAGCGTAAATTTAGCGGTATTTTGCGCCTCGTGCGGCAAAATTTTAAAATTTACGCGCTGTTTTTCCCCGCGGTACAGCGCGTAAATTTAAACTAAATAGCAAAATTTTAAAATTTATACAGGCTAAGTTTATCTCTAAATTTAACCCTTTAAATTTGTATAAAATTTTTCAAATTAAGCCAAACCGAATCTTAAGCGAGTGGCAGAATTTAACTTTAAATTTATCTTGCGTCAATTTAAGCTATAAAATTCCTTAAATTCAAATTTTTCAAAGAAACTTTATTATATACTTCCCATTCACTTTAAAAAAAGGACGACCATGCCAAAGATGAAAAGCGTGCGCGGTGCCGTCAAGCGTTTTAAAGCGGGCAAAAACAAGATCAAAAGAGGCTCGGCGTTTCGCAGCCACATTTTGACGAAGATGTCTCAAAAACGCAAGAGGAATTTGCGCGAGGCCCAATACGTTGATTCTACAAACGTATCTGCGGTTAAAAAAATGCTTTGCAAATAGTGCGAAGTTAGTTTTTGACGAAAGTCATTCAAACTCCCCTAAATTTATGGGTTTTAGGGCAAGATCCCCAAAGGGACGCCGATTAAGAAAGGATTAATATGGCAAGAGTAAAAACGGGCATCGTTAGACGCCGCCGTCACAACAAGGTGCTAAAGCTTGCGCGCGGATTTTATAGCGCAAGACGCAAACATTTCAGAAAGGCCAAAGAGCAGCTGGAGAGAAGCCTCGTTTACGCCTTCCGTGACAGACGCGCGAAAAAACGCGATTTCCGCAGACTTTGGATAGTGCGCATCAATGCAGCTTGCAGGCTAAACGACATCAGCTATTCTAAATTTATAAACGGACTTAGAAAAGCGGGCATCGAGCTTGATAGAAAAATTTTAGCAAATATGGCTATGAACGATGCCGAAGCTTTCGCAACCGTTGCGAAGAAGGCAAAAGCGGCATTAAAATAAGCTTTAAAATTTAGCCGTCTTAAGGCGGCTAAATTTTTAAATTTCGACAAAGCTTTTAATTTTAAAAGCGCGTCCAAAAATTTGTCGAAATTTAAGAATTTGGGTAATTTTATTTGAGGCGGTGCAGAATGCTAAAGCCTTTGAAAAAAATCGTATCTCTTGCGCTTGTCGGTGCAGCAGGGTTCGGCTATGCGAGCGAGCAGAATTCCTGGGGCTATGCAAACGCGCAAAAATCCCCTTCTAACAACACTTCCCGTTCTGATGTAATGAGCGCTGCGGATAGCTTGGGCGCGAAATTAAGCAGGCGCGACGCGGCTAGCGATAGCTCCGCGAGCGACGAGTATGAAAACTCATTTCGTATCAAGCTCGAATATGCAAGAGGCTTTGCTAAAAAGGGTTCATATTCGGGCAGGCTTAATAATCAGCGCGTTATGATGCCTGCGTTTCGCTGGACGGGCAATAGCGGCGTAAATGCCGAGTTTTGGAACGGCATTACCAATATAGGCGGCGCGCTGGTTCCTTATGTGGCTTTCGGTTCATACGAGGCGGCGATACCGGGCGATCAATCCACGCAATATCTGGTCAGAAGAGAAGAAGACGCCGTTCAGATGAAGCGAAATATTGCGGCGGGCATAGCAAATTTAGGCTATACCTATACCAAAAATTCTACTAGAAATCTAAATTTAGTCTATGCCGATATCGATAATTTCGTAAATTTCTACGGCAGAGAAAATATCGCAGGATACTTCATCGACGAGGTCAATACCGAGAATAATCCCGCAACTATCGCCTATATGGCTAATATCTACAATTATATCAAGACTAAATATCCGGGAATGCTAGTTTTAGCAAACAACGGTTGGGGTGTGCGCGACGCCATAGCTCCCTATGCGGACGTTTGGATGCTGCAAGAGGTGAGCGCGGATGAGTATATAAATAACTACCGCCCTAGAACCTCGGAATTTGAAAAAGACCCCGCAAATTCCTCTAAAATTTTGCACGTCATATACAACGCAAGACCGGATCAATACGACGAGATCATAAGGCTATCTCGCGAGCGCAACGCGGCAAATCTATTTATCACCTCCGATACGAATGCCTATCCTAGCGGATACGACGATCTGCCTACCTATTTTGAAGCGCTGATGCTGGCGATCAATAATTTCACGCCTAAAAACGGTAGCCTGTTTTCGCAGGTCGCAAGAGACGGCAACCGGGTAGGCATCGAGATGCCGCGCTCGAAGGTCGATCTGGATCTTACCAAGCTAGCAAGAAATTCCGCTTATAAAAATTTAGCCGATACCGACGGGCAGGAGTTTAACGTAAACGTAAGCGCGATTGGAAACTACGGCGGGGATTACAAAGACCGCTCGGGCGGCGTCAAATACGATCACAAGAGCGACGGAATTTTACTCGGAGCCTCCAAGAGAGTAGATGATCTTACGCTGGGCGTGATCTTTGGTTACCAAAAATCAGACGCTTGGTACGAAGGTAAATTCGACGGTGTCAAAGAAAACATCAAATCCTATGAGCTCGGTCTGGCGGGCAGATACGATTTTAGCGAGAATGTGGATCTGGCGGTAGGCTTAACCTATTCGACGAACGATCATAAATTTGAAACCAACAACGGATTCGGCGCTATCCACGGCGCGAAATACAAGTCGCAAATTTGGGATTTCAGCACCAGAGCTGGGTACAAATTCTTATTTGAAAACGGCTACATTAAGCCATATTTGGGGCTTGGAGCGATTAGGGTGGACGAGGACGCGATCTCCAGGCTTAGATTTAGCTCCGCTTCAAAAACCGCGCTAAACGGCACCGCGGGAATTTACGCGATCAAAGCTTTCGGCGATCTGCAGATATTCGCAAATGCGGAGTACGAGCATCGATTTAGCGGTGATTCGTATCACGCGAGCAGAAAGTATTCGGACAGATACGACGTCGAGGGGCTTGATTATTCTAGCGGCGTGTTTAACGGCGCGATCGGACTGAAATATAAGATCCTTCAAAGCGTCGGACTCAGCGCGTCGTACGAGCTAAGCGAGAGCAAAAATAGCCTTGCTAGAGCCGCTTTTGATGTGGAGTTTTGATTTTAATCGGACGCAGCCCAAGATAGGCAGCTTGAAGCACGATTACAAATTCCTCTTTGCCGCAAATCAAAAATTTTCGGCTAAATTTTACCCGAGCTTTGCCGCGAAATTTTAAAATTTAGGTCGTAAGATTTTTACTCGCATAATTTCTACTTTGAAATTCCAGATAAGACCATTTTTGCGCCGTTTTGGATGCGAAGCGACGAGATGGGATCGCTGCCGCGGAATTTTGCGCGGACGCTGGGATTTTTTAAAATTCTAAATTTTGCCCGTTTATGACTTTGCGGATCGCGTTTTATCTGTAAGGGATTTTAAAATTCTATGCGCGGCGCAACTACAGAATTTTTTAAAAGTAGCGGAATTTTAAGAATTCCAAGGGAGCATTCAAATTTTCGAGGCAAAATTTAGATTGATTGGAAGCTACCGAAACTGGGTAAAAGAAGCGAAATTTTGCGGATCGCTCCGCAAAATTTAAGAGAGATTATTTTAGCTTGTCTAGTTCGATGATGTAAGGCACTGAGTTTACTCCCGCACCGAAATATTTGGCAGCTAGGGCTTTTGCAGCATTTAGCTCGGCAGCGCTTACGTCTTTGGCACCTGCTTTGTTATCTTCAGCGTAGTATTTTCTAAAAACCGCTATCTTTTGCTCGTCGGTTTTAGCATTTTTGATCTCTTTGTAGATGAGCGCGGATTTTGCGTGGCCGTCATCGCCGTGAACGGAGGTCATGACGATATCGACATTGTTATTTTTTAGTGTTTCTTCGATCCTTGCCATCTCTTTGCGGCAGAATGGGCACAAAGCGTCTGTTAGCATCAAAATCGTAGGCTTTTTGGGATCGTTTCCTAGCTTGATGATATTGTCTTTGCTCTCTGCTTTGAATACCTTACTTAGCTGTCCTGCGATGCGGTCTTGTTTGATCTGCTCCTTATAGACTACGCGTTTTTTAGGATCGATGATATCGGTAAAGATCAGATCGCCTTGGGTGAAGATGATCTCCTCTTGTGACATATTGCCTTGAGAGATTTTTAAAACGACCGCTTCAACGCCCTTTGGCTCGCTAAGTGGGATGCGCTCGGCGACCTTTATTTCGATGCCTTGTGGCGCGCCGCCATAGATGGATAGAATTTCGCCGTCGCTTAAAGCCGCGTTTAGGCTCGCTGCGAGCACAACTGAAGTTAAAATAGCTTTTTTCATTTTTTTCCTTTGCAAAAAATTCCGCGCATTGTAGTGCAAAATTTTAAATTTTTACTTTTTCAAATAGCGTTTATTGTCGATCGTCACGATATTTCCCATTTTATCTAGGTATTCGAGATAGCAGATGACGAATTTCCTGCTAAGCCCAAGCTCCTCTTTAGCGTTCGTGACGTTTACGAAGCCCTCTTTTTCGATGATCGCGTAAAGGCGCTTGATCGCTAGGGCTAAATTTTCGGCCTCGACGAAGAGATTATGCGCGAGACGGACGACCTTTTTGGCGTAGGTTAGCTTTTTTAGCGCGTCATCGCCGCTACTGCGGTCGATCTCCAGCTCGTCATAGACGTTATACGGCGCGAGAGGCGCTATGCCGCCCTTTTTGATGAGATCAAAAATTTTACTCTCCAAGCTCTGTTTGAGCGCATCAAAATCCACTCCGGATTTTACGTAAACTCCGCCCTTTTTGGAGACGATGCCGCCTCGCTCAAGCTCGCTAAGCGCGCGCGCGGCAAGATCTTCGCTGGCCCACGAGAGCTTTAGGGCGATCGAGGCGGGCGAAAAGATCGCGTAGTCGTTTTTTGAGACGATAAATTTTATGAGGCTTTTCACGTCCTCGATCGCGCTTAGATCGTAAACGCATAAATTTGCCTCGTCAAAATACGTCCCTTCTATGCCGCGCGCGATCTTTATCGCTTCGTCGTACTCCATTCCGAAGCGCTGATACGCCGAAAATAGCCCGAATCCATGCTTGTGAAAGAGGCTTAAAATTTTAAACGCTTCGGTGAAATTTCGCTTCAAAAGCGCGGTGAGAAGTACGGCTTTGCTCTGCTTTTTTAGCGGCTCGACTACGGCGTTTAGCACGCGCCCGCCGCCGATTACGCGCGAGTTTGCCAAGCAGACGAAGGGCTCGCCGAATTTCAAAAACATCGTTTTGTCAAATTTAAAGCTCACGAGCTTCTCGTCGCCTTCAAGTTCTTTTAAAATGAGCGCTTTTGCCGCGCTTTGCTTGCTTCCAACGCAAAACAGCACGTCTTGGTTGTGTGAAATTTCGCCGCTAAAGGTGCAGTCGGCTTCATTAAAACCGCGGAAAAAGCCTTTTTTGGTTAAAATTTGCCCCTTTTGCAGCTCGCTCGTTTTGGCGTCAAGACTTAGCGCGACGCGGTTTGGAGCCTGCGCCAGCGGCGTATCCTCGTCGTGGATCTGCACGCTTTTGACATTAAAAATTTTACCCAGATCGCAGTTGTAAAGCTTCTCGCCCTTTGAAATCGCGCCGTTAATGAGGCTGCCCGTTACGATGGTGCCAAGCCCTTTTAGCGAAAAGACGCGGTCGATGTAGTAGTGCACCACGCCGCCTCCTTGGCGCTGCGCGGGCTTGATATTAAAGAGATAGTTTTTCAGTTCGGCGATGCTTGCGGGATCTTTTATGCTGATAAAAAAGGTGTTTAAAATTTGCAAATTTTTAAATTTGCAGATATATTCCCTGCACTGCGCCGCAACCTCCGCCTGACGCGCGCCGTCCGCAAGATCGCACTTGCTGATACATAAGATCACGCTTTTTACCCCGAGCAGCGATAAAATTTGAATATGCTCGCGACTTTGCGGCATCAGCCCGTCGTCTGCGGCGACTACTAGCATTGCAGCGTCGAAGGCATATGCGCCGCTAATCATCGTCTTTACTAGATTTTCATGCCCAGGAACGTCGATGAAAGCGACGTTGGTATCCCCCGAGCGCAGATGCGAGAAGCTAAGATCAATCGTGATGCCGCGTTCTTTTTCGCTTGGCATTCGGTCCCCTTCAAAGCCGTTTAGCGCCTTGATTAACGCGGTTTTTCCGTGATCGATATGGCCTGCGGTGCCGATGATTACGCTATTCATAAATTTCTCCGATCTTCTTTATTAAATCTTGCAAGTCGCTTTTTAAAATCGATCTGAAATCGAGCAAAAATTTATCATCCTCGATCCGCCCGATTATACCCGTAGCGCGAAATTTTTCCTGCGTGCTCTGCGGGTCTGCGCCATCTAAGATCGCAAGCGCGACGCTAGGGTAGGAGGCGCTCGGCATCGTACCGCCGCCTACGAAGGTGGTAGTAGGCACGATCTGCGATTTTACGCCGATGCGCGATCGCACTAGCTCCGCCCGCTTGTGCAGCTCGTCCAGGCTAAGATGGATCTGATCTATCGTCGTGATGAGGTGAAATTCTTTATTTATATACGCCTTGATCGTCTCGGCAAGCAGGCTTAGCGTGATCTTATCCACGCGCAGTATTCGCAGTAGCTGGTTTTTACGCAGACGCGCGATGAGCTCGCGATCCCCTAGGATGATGCCGCACTGCACCGAGCCGAAAAGCTTGTCGCCGCTAAAGCTAAGCAACCGCACGCCGCTTTTTAAAAGCTCGAAGATTGAGGGCTCGCTTTTGCCTAGCCCAAATCCCAGTTCGCTCGCGTAGCCGCTTCCAAGATCGTAGTAATCAATGATCTCGTTAAAATCGTCCGTTTTTTTCATGCTAAATTTTGCGGGGCAAATTTTAGAAATTCCACCCGGAATTTCGCCCGCGCCGCCTTCATAAAAACGCTCGCTTTTTTCGGACGGCTCGCCGCTTTTTAAATTTAGAGCATTCGCAGAGCCTGCCGCTAAGCCTAAACCATTCGGCGCGGAATTTAAAATTTCGCCCGCTGCGTCCGAGGAGCCGCCGCAAAGATCTGCTAAATTTTTAAAGCTTGCCGCTCTAAGCGCTAAAAATTCTCTCTTTGCCTGTGAGGCGCGACGTGCGAGAGCCGCTACCTCCGCAGCGCTTACGCTAGAGCTGAAGCCCGAAATTTTAAAATTTGAGCGGTGCACCTTCATCAAGATCGCCGTATTTTCATTGATCGCTTCTTCGTAATCTTCCGGCTTGGTTTTGTTCGTAGTACCGATCTCTACGAGCTTTGCGCCCGAGTTTGCCATCACTTCGCTTACCCGAAAGCTCCCGCCGATCTCGACTAGCTCGCCGCGGCTTACTACGACTTCACGTCCGCGCGCGAAGGTATTTAGCACCAAAAATACCGCCGCAGCGTTGTTATTGACCACGAGCGCGTCCTGCGCGCCGAAGAGCTCGCTGCACAAAAGCGCTATGTAGTCGTATCTGTTGCCGCGCGCGCCCTCGGATAGGTCGTATTCTAAATTTGAATACGAGGTGATGATCTTTTGCGCGCGGGCTAAAATTTCGGCGCTGATGACGCTGCGGCCGAGGTTTGTGTGTAGCACGACGCCGGTTGCGTTAATGAGCGGTTTGAGGCTTAGGTTTTGAAATTTTTCGTAGCGCGATTTGATGCGCGCGATGATCTCGCTTTCGCTTGCGACCGCGCCTCCTTGCAGCGCCTTTTCGCGCTCCTGCCCTATGAGCTCTTGCGCGATTTTGATGATTTGCGGGCGAAGGCAGTTTTGAAACTCCTGCGCGTTTGCGATTTTGTCGATTTTTGGTAGTTTGATTCGTTGCATTGCGACCCCGATGCCTTAAAATTTAGGCGATTTTATCATTTAAAGCTTTGATTTTGCTTTATCTATAGAATTATTAATTTAAATTCGATTTACTTTAAGTGCAGAATTTAAAAGCTGTTTAGAAAATAAGAGTAAAACCCGCCTAATTATCAATTTAGGATAGATTATGAAAGAACATGGATTTTACGCCGCGGGGCTAAAAGATGTCGTCTTAAGCGACGATATCGAAATTTGCGGCGATGAAGAGGGGGCGAAAAACGAGGAATTTATCGTCGCCAACTCGCCTAAATTAAAGGCTCAAATTTACGCGCCGCAGATAAATTTTTATATCGCAAATACCAAAGACGAGCCGCTATTAATCGCGCAAAACGTAGATATTTTATACGAAGCCGCCGCCGCAGCCTTCGACGGCGCGCTAGATAGCGACTATCAAAAGCCCGTCGGCAAAAACGTGATTCTTGCCTGTGATGAGCCGCGAGAGGAGCTTGTGAGGCTACTTAAGCAGCATGGATTTAAGGTGATCGCGTTAAGCAGGGCCGAGATTAAGTTCGTCTATGGCGAGATTGGCGATCTTGCGGTTACGATTTTAAGCGAGCGAGATGAGGTTGAGACCGAGGCAGATTTTTTCTTGATTAGCGGCGCAGCGCCCTATCAACTGCGACAAAGCGGCTGCTACGAGATCTCGGGGCTAAAAGACGATGAAATTTTAGAAATTTTAAATTCCAAAAGCCCGGTTTATCATTATAAGAATTCCACGATCTTCGATCCCGCGATCTGTCAATATCACGGCAGGCGAAATGAGCTGCGAGCGCCGTGCGTAGAGGTTTGCCCCACAGTGGCGATTTTGAAAAATGACGAAAAGCGCGAGCTAGTATTTTCGTACATCGATTGCATCGGTTGCGGCGCGTGCGTGAGCGTCTGCCCTAGCGGCGCGCTGAAATTTGCCAAGCTGCCCCAAAGCGTATTTGGCGAGATCGCAAAGCTCTATGCAGGCAAAATTCCGCTTCTCATCGCAGAGAGCGAAATCGAGTCTGCACCCGCAGTGCAGCTTCCGTGCGGCGTGCTACCGTTTGGAATTTTTGGAAGCAAGCAAATAGATGAGGTAAATTTGCTAAGCGCGATGCAAGAAAGCGGCTCGAGTGTGATCGTTTACGGCGCAGACGTGGGCGAGGGTACGCGCGAGGCGGCGGAGCTTATCAATGGAATTTCGCGCGCGATCTACGGCAAGGACGCGGTATTTTTAGCGCGAAATTTAGCCGAGCTGCAAGAGGCGCTAAAGTGGGCGCAAAGCTCTCAGCCGTGGGCGTTTAGTTTAAACGATCAGGGCCTTAGCAAAAAAGAAATTTTTTCCAAACGCGTAAGCGCGATGGTTGGCGATGGTAGCTTCGGCGTCGTAAAAAGCGGAGAGTTACTAAAATTTGGCAAAGTAAGTATAAACGAAGCAAGCTGCACGCTATGCCTTAGCTGCGTGGGTGCCTGTAATACCGGCGCGCTGTATGCCGATAACAGCGACAATTCGATTAAGCTCAACGCTTCGCTTTGCACGACGTGCAACTACTGCGTGCTAAGCTGCGCCGAAAAGGATACGATCGAGCTTCAGCCTTGTGGCGTGGAGCTTGAGTCTGGATTTTTTAATTACAAAATGCTAGCCAAAGACGAGCTTTTTAAGTGCATCGAATGCGGCAAGGAATTTGCGACGAGCAAAGCCGTGATGAAGATCGCGGAGATGATGGGCGCGCATTTTGCAAACGAGCCTGAAAAGATGAAGACTCTTTTTTGCTGCGGCGATTGCAAGGCGAAAATAATGATAAAAAAGCAGATAGAAGATGCTAGAAAAGGGGCAATGTAATGGATGCGAATCTACTTCAAGCAAGAAGCTACTACTACGAATTTTTTGCAATTCCGTTTTTTTTCTATGAAACGGATGCGAAATTTAAGCGTTGGAAGGAGCAGCTGGAGTTTTTACGCAGCTCGCCCATTGTGCCTAGCGATGAGGCGGAATTTCAAAATTTGGCGAAATTCGACTTCGCAGCATTTAAAAGCGAGCAAAATTCCGTGCTTTTTGATTTTTCATACGCCAACGTGCCGATGAGTGCAAGTTTCTACGACGAGGGACGCGACGATGGGCGTATGCGTGTCGCGGTAATCGACGTGCTAAAAAAGAGTAAATTTCGCCGTAATATGGAGCTTTGCAAGGAGTGCGAGGATTATGTGGGGTTTATTTTTTACCTGCATTCGACTCTGCTACGCGACGCGGCTGCAAAACACAGCGCGGTTTTAAACGGACAAAATTCCGTGACAAACGAGCAAAATTCTACGAATAGCGCGAGCTTGACGGTGCAAGACGGAAAAAATTCTGTAGATTCGCATGGCAGTAAAAATTTTACAGGCCCGCAGAATGGTAAAAATACTGCGAGCGCGCAATACGCTAAAAATTTCATCGGCGCGCAAGACGGCGAAGCGCTGGCGTTAGAGCTTTTTACGAATGTCACCAACAGCTTTGCGGATGAGTTTAGCGAGCTTTTGTGCGGGCATGTGCGGGCGGATTTTTTCAAATCATTAGGCGCATTAATGAGAAGCTTTTTTGCGCTAGAACGCTCGCTTTTAGCGCTTGCCGCTCCGCAAAAGAAAGATCGCAGCGTCGTTAAAGAAGCGATCAAAAAAGGCGGCTATCAAAATAAATTTACTAATCCGGAAGATATTTTTGATCTGGATTGATAAATAAAATTTTTAACCAAAATCTTAACGCAAAAGCAGAATTTCGGTTAAATTTTAAACTTGCAAGCTCGAATTTTGCGAGTAGTTTTTTAGTTAGAACTTTATATTTTGAATTTTAAATAAAATTTAAAAAGTAACTTAAAATTTAATTTCCATCTCACTGCCTTTTCGTTATAATTCATTAGACTTAAATCCTGTAACAGGCGTTACTACAATAAAAGATTTAAAGCGATTTCTTCACAAAGGAAAACCATGGAGAACAAACGCAGGGATTTTCTTAAAAAATCTCTAAAAATCGGCGCAGTAGGTGCCGTGGGCGTTGCCGCGTCTCAGGCTCTAGCGAAAAGCGAGCAGGACTATGGCGATACCGTTCGTGGCAAATCACCGAAAAAAGAGGTGCTTTACTGGGAGAGTGAAGCGTGGAAAAAATACTATAAAGTAGCTTACTAGGAGAATTTTCATGAGTGAGAATGCGATCGGAAGGAGATCGTTTTTGAAACTCGCCGCTTTAGGAGCGAGCAGCGTAGCTGCGTTTGGCGAAAATAATACGCTAAGAGCTGCTACTGAGCAAGAGATCAAAAACCCATTTCCAGGTTCCGTTATGAAGCGAACGATATGTTCGATCTGTTCCGTAGGCTGCGGTATTGAGGCTCAAGTGGATGAGAGCACCAATACCTGGATTCGCCAAGATATGGCAGTAGATCACCCGATCTCGCAGGGCAGTCACTGCTGTAAGGGAATCGATCAAATCGATCTAACCAAATCTAAAATGCGTCTTAAATATCCGCTCAAAAAGGTTGGCGGCAAGTGGGAGCGCATCAGCTGGGAGCAAGCCGTTAACGAAATCGGCGATAAAATGCTTCAAGTCCGCAAAGAGGACGGCCCAGATAGTGTGGTATTTCTGGGTTCGGCTAAATTTTGTAACGAGCAGGCATATTATTTTAGAAAATTTGCAGCCTTCTGGGGTACGAACAGCAACGACCACGTAGCCAGAATTTGACATAGCGCAACAGTCGCCGGTGTGGCGAATACTTGGGGTTATGGAGCTATGACAAATCACGTAGGTGATATGGCGAAAAATTCTAAAATGATCCTTTTCATAGGTGCGAATTCCGCGGTTGCAAATCCAGTGGGAGCTATGAAGCACGCTCTTCAGGCTCGCGATAGAAACGGCGCGAAAATCGTTGTAGTTGATCCAAATTTTACTAGAACTGCGGCTAAGGCCGATATGTATATTAGAATTCGTCCGGGAACCGATATAGCGTTTGTGTACGGAATGCTGCATCTAATCTTTAAAAACGGCTGGGAAGATAAGGAGCTAATAAAAACCAGAACCTACGCTGTAGAGGAGATTAGAGCCGAAGCTGAGAAGTGGGATCCTAAAGAGGTAGCAAATGTCACCGGCTGCAAAGAAGAGGAGCTGATAGAATTTACGAGGATGTTCGCTACCACAAAGCCCGCTACTTTATGCTGGGCTCTAGGCATTACACAGCACTCGATCGGAAGTTCTAATACTAGAATTTTGGCTCTTTTGCAGCTCATACTAGGCAATATGGGCAAGCCGGGCGGCGGCTGCAACATCCTTCGAGGCCATGATAATGTTCAGGGCGCTACCGATATGTGCAATCTCTCCGATAGCTTACCTGCGTATTACGGGCTAGCCGATAACGCTTGGAAGCACTTCTGCAAGGGCTGGGGCGTAGATTATGAGCAGTTTATTAAAAGATTTGCCGTCTCTACTAAGCAGCCGCACGAAAAGCAGGGTGAAAAAGTGCCTGGTACGAATTTTACCGAGTATTTTCATTACGATCCGAGCATCGAGCAAGATGTGATAAATTGGCGCAACGAAAAGGGCTTTTCGCTATCTAAATGGTGGCAGGGCGTTTTGAAAAACGAGCCCGTTTTAAGTAGTGGCAATGTCCGCGTTCTTTGGGTGCAAGGCACAGGAATTACTTCTATGGCTCATGTTCGCGAGACTCAAGAAGCATTAGGCAAGATCGATATGCTGGTAGTCGCCGAGCCGTTCTTAAACGAAGTAGCGATTCTAAACGATAGACCGGATGGAATTTATGTTTTGCCGGTAGCTACGCAGTTCGAGAGCGAAGGTCATCTAAGCGCTACAAACCGCAGCGGTCAGTGGAGAACTCAGATTGTTAAGCCTCTATTTGAGAGCAAAGAGGATCAGGAGGTAATGTTTTTATTCGCGAAAAAATTCGGCTTTTACGACGAATACGTTCGCGGCATGAAGATGGGCATCGTTGATGGCGAGCTTAAGCAGGTTAAAGACGATTTTGTTTGGCCTGACGACGCTACCGATGAGATTGCACGCAATACTCAAAGTATTGGAAATAACGGACGCACCGCAGCTAGATTTCGCAGACAGCAGAGAAACTGGCATCTATTTGATCCCGATACCCTGCGCGGCATAGGCGGCGAAGTAGAGGGCGAATACTACGGGCTTCCATGGCCTTGCTGGGATATGCAACACCCAGGCACGCCGATCCTTTACGACGTAACTAAGCCTTATGCCGACGGCGGTATGGGATTTAGGAACCGCTTTGGCTTAGAGCACGACGGCGTTTCGCAGCTAGCCGACGAGAGCATTACCCTTCCGGGATCAAAAATTCAAGGCGGACACGCAGAGATTACTAAGACAAATATAGAGCAGGTTTTAGGCATTACGCTAAACGAGGAAGAGAAAGCCAAGATGGGACCTACGTGGAGCACAGATTATAGCGGCATTATCGCTAAAAAATGCCGCGAGTTTGGAATTTGCCCTTGCGGAAACGCAAGAGCAAGAGCGAAGGTTTGGCAGTTTGCGGATCAAATTCCAAAGCATCGCGAGCCTATCCACTCGCCTAGATGGGATTTGGTGGAGAAATATCCGACCTTTGCGGATCAAAAACGAAATTTCCGCGTCTTTACGAGATTTATCTCCGAGCAGAAAAAGCAGGATTGGAGCAAGGACTTCCCTACTATCGTAAGCTCGTTAAGGCTTGTAAATTTAAGCGGTGCGGGCATGATTGAACGCACGAGCAAGTATCTTTCAGCGATTACTCCAGAGATGTTTGCGCACGTAAATCCTAAGCTTGCCGCTGATAAAGGTATCAAAGATGGCGAGATGATGTGGATTCATTCGCCGCAAGGCACGAAGATCAAAGTCAAGTGCATCTATTCGCACGCCGTAACGCCTGATCGTATTGTTATGCCATATAACTTCGCAGGAATTTTCCAGGGCGAGGATCTAAGCGAGCGCTATCCTGAGGGCACTAAGCCATATATCAGAGGCGAGAGCTCAAATACGATTACCAACTACGGCTTTGACATAAATACGCAAATTTCGGAATTTAACGCCGGTCTTTGCAGACTAGAAAGAGCATAAGGAGATAAAATGCCGGCAAGATTAAAATTTTACGTCGACGTCGAGCGTTGCATCGCTTGCTATGGTTGCCAGGTAGCCTGCAGCTCGGCGCACGAGGTTCCCGTGCAGATCAATAGGCGCAAGGTTATCACTCTAAACGAGGGCATAGAGGGGCAGGAGGTTTCAAGCTCTATCGCTTGTCAGCACTGCACCGATGCGCCTTGCGCGCAGGTTTGCCCGGTTCAATGCTTCTATATCAGAACCGACGGCGTCGTTTTACACGACAAAGATAAATGCATCGGCTGCGGATACTGCCTCTACGCGTGTCCGTTCGGCGCTCCGCAATTCCCTAGAGACGGAGCTTTCGGTATCAAAGGCGCGATGGATAAGTGCACTATGTGCGCGGGTGGACCGGAGCCTACGTTTTCGCACGAAGAGCTGCATAAATACGGTCAAAACCGTATCGCAGAGGGCAAGGTTCCGATGTGTGCGGCGATCTGCTCGACCAATGCCTTAATCGTGGGCGACGCGAGCAGAGTTTCGGAGGTTTATCGCAAGCGCGTGCTTACGCGCGGTGTGAGCCTATAAGATTATGGAATTTTAAACGCTCTGGTTTAAAATTCCGCCTCTTTTCGCAGAAATTTCAACCGAGCGACGGCTTTAAATTTAGCGGTCGCTCGGCACGAAATTTTATTTGAAAATCTCCGCTCCTGCGTATCGATCGTTATATTATTTCAAAAAATCGCCTCTTGCTGACATTAAAATTTTAAATTTATGCTACAATCACTCAAATTTAGGATTTGAAATCTTAAGCGAAAGGATCGGTCTTGAAAAATAAAATTTCACTTTTTTTGGTCATTTCGGCGTTTTTGATTTTTACGGGTTGCTCTAAAAATGTGCCCGTAAATAGCGGTATCGTGCGCACTTCCGAGCCGCTTCACATTATGGAATTTCCGCAAGATAAACTCATAAGCGTAAATTTCACCAATACCTCTACGACGGATTCAAATTTAACCCAAGTAGTTATCCAACATCTGCGTGCGGATGGATTTAAGGTCGTAAATAAAAGCGCGGCGAACGTCCAAATCGGCGGCAATCTCAACTACTTTCGCAAGGCGGATTTTTCGCGCAGATCGTGGGATAATCCGAGATTTAGTTTCGGTATGGGCTTTGGCAGGTATTATAGATATACGGGCGTGGGCATGGGCTGGGGGATGCCGTTTGGTTATGATCCTTGGTATGACGACGATTATTACAGAGACTACTTCTACGACTCGCAGATCAGCCTCTACATAAGCGTTAAAAACAAAGGCGCTTGGAAGGATTACGTAACTAATCTCAACTACCAAAGCATCAAAAATCCGGGCTCTAAAGACTCGGTAATGGATGCGCTAAATTTTAAAATTTACGAATATATAAGACAACTGATTAAGCAGGGAAGATGATAGTAAAAGAGAATAAAAAGCCCGTAGCGATGACGCTGGCGGGATCGACGATTTTGGCGCTCGCTAGCGGGTATTGCTACCACGCGGGCTTTGGCGGCGCGGCGCTTTTTGCTTCCGTAGTCGCGGCATTTTGCGCGTTTTTTTGCGCGCTCAGACTCGGCGCGAAAAATTATTTGCAGATCGGCGAGGACGCCCTTACGATCGTGCGCGGCGCGAATTCTGAAAGCTTCGAATACAAAGATATCGCAAATTTAGGCACAAAAACCTTCGTCGCGGGCAGAAACAAAACGGAGCTTTTAAATTTTGTATTCAAAAAAATGCCGCAGGCGCAGGATCGCTTTAATTTTTTGCGATTTTACAGCGACACGGAGGCCACGCTGCCGGGCTCGTTTGAAATCTCGATCTACGAGCTGAGTAAAATTTTGCGCGAAAAAGCAGGTCTTTCGCAAAGCTCTGAGGAAGAGCAAGCTGCTCCAAAAGCTCGCAAGCTCGCTAAGGGCTCTAAAAAAAGCGCGAGTAGCGCCAAAAAATTTAAAACCAAAAACTTCCGCGATGAAAATTCCGCTTCGCAAAATTCCAGCGAAAATTCCTGCGGCGCACAAAATTTAGATGAAAATTTAGGCGCGCAGAATTGCGGCGTGGCGCAGGATTTCGCCGCGCAAAATTCTAATGGCGCCGCTGATTCAAACGGCGCGCAGAATTTAAAGGGCGCTTCAAATTTAAACAAACAAAGCTCCGCCGCGCCGAATGGTGCCGCTTCCTCAAATGACGCCGCTGAGGGCGAAAATTTCATAGGCGCCGAGGATTTCGCGTCTAAAATTTCCGCGGGCGATAATGAGCCTGGCGCTGCGCCCGAAAGTACGGCGGTAGCTGACTCCGATACCGCCGATACCGCGATGCGAAACTCCACCTGCGAAAGTAAAAATAAGTAGAGGCGCGGCCTTGAACTCCTTGCCGATCGGAATTTTCTTGCAAGGAGCCGCGCTGATGCTCTCGCTCATCGTCGCGATCGGCGCGCAAAACATCTTCGTCATCTCCCAAGGTCTTGCGAAAAACCACGTCGCAGCGGTTTGCATGGTTTGCGCGCTAAGCGATGCCGTATTTACGGCCGTAGGGATATTTTTAATCGGCGGCGCTCTTAAGCAAGGCTCTCTTCTTACCCAAATTTTAGGCATAGGCGGGATCATATTTCTGCTCTGCTACGCGCTAAGCTCGTTTTTTAGCGCCTACAGAGGCTCGCATTTTGCCAAGATCCAAAACTCGGCAAATAGCCCGCTAGCGCCCGTCGTAGCCAAAGCTCTTGCGGTAACGCTTCTAAATCCGCACGTGTATTTAGATACCGTCGTGGTCGTGGGCTCGCTCGGCGCTACGATCGCAGATGCCCAAAAGCCGTGGTTTTACGCGGGAGTTATGTTCGTATCGTTTGCGTGGTTTTTCGGCTTGGGATATGGCTCAGGGGCGCTTTCGAAGCTTTTTGCAAGCAGCAGAGCATGGCGCATAATCGACGCGCTCGTGGGAGTTTTGATGCTGTATATGGCGTATCTGATCGCGAAGTTTGTCTTTAAAATTTAAAATTTAACGCTAAAATTCCGCATTCTTGATAAAGGATCTATGATGAAAATTGAAATTGAAAGCGGGCTCGAACTAAAAGAGGCCTTGTGGCGCGTAGAGAAAGCTCTGCGACTAGTGACCGACAAGGACGGCAAAATCACATCGAGCGCGACGCTTTACGTGGGCAAACATTCGCTTTTAAATTTACTCGATACCAACCAGATCGAAAATATCCAAAACGCCTATGCACGCGCCAGGACGGAATTTCGCGCAGAGATGCTGGGCGTGCTGGAGGGCTTTTTATCGCAAGAAGACGCCGAGAAAAACGCCGAATACGCGCTATTTAATCAGCTCTACCAGATGGCGATGACCGCGGGCAGAAAGAGCGATATCTTTATCCACGTCCAAGGCATCAGCGAAAACGAGGTCGTGCTGCGCGTCTATCAGCGCTTCGAGCTTGACGACGGCGTGATAATCTACTACGCAGGCGGCGAGTTTAGCTACACTCTGGATGAAAATTTCGGCAAAATTTACCGCTACGAAATTTGATTTTAGCGGTGCGGCGTGAGATGAGGTGTCGCTTCGATCGTAAATATTGCGTCCGCGTTATGCTTCTTTGCTGCAAGGTGCATAAATCTAAACGCTAAAAATACGCGGCGGGCTAAATTTAGACAAACTTTCTGCTACGATAGAATTCTGCTCGGTTAAAATTTATCGTAATTCCAAATTTAAAGCCGCATGTAAATTTCGCCGCATTACCGCCAGCGTTTGAGTTCTCCTTGCTTTACATTCGTCAAAATTTTAAATTGAGCTTGCATAAATTTTGCTCCTTAGGCACATAAATTTTGTCGGATCGCACTTTTATGCAAAAGAAAAGATAATTAAACGAAGCCGAATTTAACCAAGGCGCGTATATAGGAGGGCGGGCTCAAAGATGATACGCTAGGTGGCGGTTTGCTGCCATTGCTTACTTTAAAAATTTTAAGCATTAATACGTGCAAAATGTAAAAACAAAGAAGTGAAAACGCAATGCTAAGTAAAAAACTAGGATAATAAGAGCGCTGATCGGACTGGCGATAATGATCGCGAAAGCCGTTATTTAGCAGCTGGTGGGGACTGGTCGGACTGGTGCCTTTTATCGTGGGCGTCACGGGATTTTGCCCCGCTTGCTACTTTTTAAACCGCTGTTCGCTAAAGCGCTAAATTTAGCCGCGGTATGCGGTTTTGCCGTGCATCGGGCAAAAGGCGCGATAAATTTTATGGCGAAGCGGGCGAGCTTTAAATTTTAAATTCTCCACGCCTTGCCGCGGAATGTTAAATTTAAACGAGCGCTTAAGGCTTAAAATTTTATCGCGCGATGCAAGGCGGTAAATTTAATGTGGTAAATTTAATCTCGCGCCGCAGTCAATCGGCATGCTGCTACCCCGTAAATTTTAGCACCGTGTCGCTTTCGGCGCTCTTGTTAAAGTTGGCTTGCGCTCCGCGCCCGGTTACAACCAAACTCTATGATTAATTACACCTCGCCTCTTAAAATTCATCTTAAATTTGCTAAAATTGCAGCAAAATTTAAAATTTAAAGGAGCCCAAATGTCAAATATCTTAATCATAGGCGCGGGCGGCGTGAGCCAAGTCGCGACCGTAAAATGCGCGATGAATGCGGATGTTTTTAGCAAGATCACCCTTGCTAGCCGCACCAAAAGCAAGTGCGACGCGATCGCTAAATTTATAAAAGACCGCCTAGGCGTGGCTATCGACACCGCACAGATCGACGCGGACGATACCGACGCCGTAGTCGCGCTCATCAAAAAAACGGGCGCCGATTTGCTTTTAAATGTGGCGCTGCCATATCAAGATCTGACCCTCATGGACGCGTGCTCGCGCGCCGGCATCCCCTACATCGACACCGCAAACTACGAGCACCCAGACACGGCGAAATTTGAATACAAGCTGCAGTGGGCGAAGGACGGCGAGTTCAAAGCTGCAAACACAATGGCGCTGCTGGGAAGCGGCTTTGATCCGGGCGTGACGAACGTATTTTGCGCCTATGCACAGCAAAATCTCTTTGACGAGATCCATGAGATCGACATCCTAGACTGCAACGCGGGCGATCACGGCTATGCGTTCGCGACGAATTTCAACCCAGAAATCAATCTGCGCGAAGTAAGCGCAAAAGGCCGCTATTGGGAGCGCGGCGAGTGGAAAGAGACCGAGCCGATGGAGATAATGTTCAAATGGGACTACCCGAAAGTCGGCGTCAAAGATAGCTACCTGCTCTACCACGAGGAGCTTGAAAGCTTAGTAAAAAACATCAAGGGGCTGAAGCGAATCCGCTTTTTCATGACATTTGGGCAGAGCTATCTCACGCACATGAAGTGCTTAGAAAACGTCGGTATGCTGCGCATCGACGAGGTCGAACACAACGGCGTGAAAATAATTCCGATTCAATTTTTAAAGACCTTGTTGCCTGATCCTGCGTCGCTAGGCCCTCGCACGAAGGGCAAAACCAACATCGGCTGCGTGATACGTGGCTTAAAAAATGGCAAAGAGCGCCAGGTCTATATCTACAACGTCTGCGATCACGAGGCTTGCTACGCCGAGACGGGCGCGCAGGCCGTGAGCTATACGACAGGCGTGCCTGCGATGATCGGCTCGATGATGGTAGCAAAGGGCATCTGGGGCGGCAAAGGCGTCTTTAATATGGAAAATTTCGACGCCAAGCCTTTTATGGACGAGCTAAATAAACAGGGCTTGCCGTGGGAGAT
>CAURGM010000014.1:0-48469 GCA_963524395.1 uncultured Campylobacter sp. | reverse complement strand
AGACAAAAACGATGGACTGTTTGTAGTAGAATTCCATCCCGTTGGGAATTGAAACAAGCGTTTGGGTATAAATGACCTGCACGCGCACGGGTAGAATTCCATCCCGTTGGGAATTGAAACATTTTCTTTTCTTGCGGATAGGAAAATTGCACCTTAGTAGAATTCCATCCCGTTGGGAATTGAAACATTGGGGGTTTGGGGGATAAGAAGGGGGCGCCTCGTAGAATTCCATCCCGTTGGGAATTGAAACTCGCTATCGGTCATATCGCTATACTTTGAGAAATATAGAATTTCATCCCGTTGGGAATTGAAACCGCGTAAGGACTTTTACGACTAGCTGGAAGAGCTTAGGTAGAATTTCATCCCGTTGGGAATTGAAACTCAGATCGATCAGCGTGCTGTTTTGGGCCACAACTGTAGAATTCCATCCCGTTGGGAATTGAAACAAGATGGGCAACAAGTAGCAAGCTATAAGCATAGGTTGCGTAGAATTCTATCCCGTTGGAGAATTGAAACGCTCTATTTAAAATTTCATCTTTTCCCCTTTCATAATAGCATTCTATAGAATTTATCGAGCTAAATCCTGCCCGATAAAATTTTTACCAAATAAAATTCCGGCTTAGATTTTAAAATTTATCGAGCAAGGCTCCGCATCTCAGAGCTTAGAATTTCAAATTTAAGAAACAGTGGCTTTGAGTTGCAGGATTCAAAAGTTTAAGGATTTTAGATCATAAAATTTTGAAAGATCGGCAGGATTAGAATTTTAAATTCAAAGTCGATGATCGAAATTCCAAACCTCGAAACTTAAAATTTTAAATCTGAAGCGGGGGCAAATTTTAAGATCATTTCAAAATTTGCCCCTTTTAAATTTCCATTTCTCAAGCTCTACTCATAAAATTTTACGTATAAATTTACGTAAAATTTTGTCAAAAAAAGATGATCCCATAAACTTATCCATATTAAATTTTATCTCTTCTTTTTAGAATAAAAACCGTTGCAGACGCGATTATTGGCGACGATAAAGCGCTTATAATCATTATGTTAAAATTAAAATTTGAGCGATCAAACAGATGACCTAACCAGGTCAAATCGGCTCTTGCTAGGATTATTACGGCCAGCGAATAAGTATAAAATAAACTTATAAAAAATGCGGATGCGCCGGATATTTTATCTAGCAGAATGAAAGCCTTTATTTTGGAAAATACGAAGCAGCAGATGATTAAAGGCAAAATTACCGTCGCACAAAATAGATACAAAACCATAGCGCCGAAAATATCGCTTTCGCTATCGCTTGCCTCTTCGTGCCACGTTAGTTCAAAAGCTTTCATAACGATAGAAAGCGGATGCGCGATATCGTAGCCTCTATATTCCGCCAAAAAAACCGCATCTATGCTGGCAAATATAACGCCCAGGCAGTCTATAGTAAAAAAGAGTAAGGCGATCCAGAATAAAATCCTTACCCCTTTTAGCTCAAAACATTTTTTAATCACCTTAACCCCTAATTTATAGCTTTTAATATCAATTTGGCTTTTATATCGCGTTCATTTCAGTACTTTTAAAAACACTTTGTCGTAATTTATCATCAAAATTTAAGCTTTGGCTGCTGTCGTCTATCTTGCCCGTTGCGATCGTAAGCTAAAATTTTAATTCTACTTATTCACCTAATTTGATACCGTTAAAATTAGAATTATTTTTTATCCTTATCAAAAAATTTTGAATTGTAGTTAGTTAAAGATATCATCAAGGTTCGCTTATTGAAAGGAACTTTACCGAATCTATCAACAAGTGATTTATTCTGTTTTACTGATATCATAGTACCGTTATCATCAAAAATATAGTATTTTTTTATCCCTAAGAAATTTAAGCATTGAAAGATAATTATAAATATAAAGTTTATGATGATAGCCATTGCAAGATTTGTTATATACGCAATTTTATCCATCAAAGTTTTACTATCAAGTTTTGCAGTTTCTCCAAAACATGGAAAGTATGAATAAGTTATCTTTGTATGCTCCGTAAGCTGGATTTTTAGAACCTTCAAATTCCCCGCGAAATCCACATAATCGCATTCTATTATTTTTTCAAAAATTCTAATTTGTAAGTCATTTACCAGCATACCTTTTAGCATTGCAAAATCTCCAAAAATCGTTTTGAAAAATATAAATATGCAAAGCGCTAGCTCTCCTTTTCTCAAAATACTGCTAAAGAAACTTTCAATAGGAAAAATAGATCTAATGGCGAACACTAATGCGAATATCAGGAAAAAAATTCCTACTGTTAATTTACTTTTTAACAAATAGTCATTTTTTATCACTATCGGCTCTTTGTCGTAATCTCGCATAGAATTTCCCCCATTTTTGTAAAAAGATATTTTGGCGTATTCTACCGCCTTATTCTTATGGTACATTTAAAATTTAAAATCGCTTTGCCCTACCCAATTTTATGGTATTTTGCCGCTCTAAATTTTAAAATTTCAAGTCTGCGAGAGCGGGTAAAATTCTAAATTTCAAAGTCTCCGCGCTACGCTAAATTTTAAAATTTAGAGCAGGCAAAGGCGAGATAAAATTCTATCTCCTACGAGCTACATAAAATTTTAAAATTCCGTGTCAATGCTCCAAGCTAAATTTTAAAATTTCAGACTTACAAAAGCGGATAAATTTCAAAATTCCAAGCTCGCGAAGGACGAGTAGAATTCTAAAATTTTATAATTCTAAAATTCCGCTCTACTTCGTTTTCTTTGCGCTGTCTTTGCTAGTCGTTGCGTTGGCGTCGATGTAGCCCATCTGAACGAGTTTTTCGTAGATTTGCATTATCACGGGACCTGCCGCACTTCCGCCTCCGCCGCCGTGTTCTACGAGCACGGTTACGGCGTATTGCGGCTTATCGTACGGCCCAAAGCTCGTCATCCAGGCGTGCGAACGGTGGAAGTAGTCCATATCGGCCTCTTTTATTCGTTTTTTGGCAGTCTGAGAGATGCCTATGACCTGCGCGGTGCCGGTCTTGACCGCTAGAGGCACTACTGCGGTATGGATGAGCTTGTAGGCGGTGCCTCCGTCCGGGTTGTTACCGACCTCATACATCCCGCGCCGCACGAGCGGCAGCTGCGCCTTTTCTTTCGGCGTGAAAAGCTCGGTAGGGGCAAATTCCACCGGCTTGCCGTCGATGCTTTTTAAAAAATGCGGCGTGATAGCCTTGCCCGAGGCGATCTGCGCGGTGTTTTTAGCCACCTGCATAGGGGTGACGAGCACGTCGCCCTGGCCGATCGAGGCATTGACCGTCTCGCCCTGATACCACGCGCGCTTAAATTTCTGCATTTTCCAGGCCTTATTAGGCATCGTGCCTACAAACTCATTGGGCAGATCGACGCCCGTTTTGCTACCGAAACCCAGACGCTGCAGATACGCGGACATATAGTCGATCCCCACTAGCAGCGAGCCTTCGTAAAAATACACGTCGCAGCTGCCTTTAATCGCTTCTACTAAGCTCACGCGGCCGTGACCCCAGCTCTTCCAGCAGCGAAATTTACGACCCCCTAGCTCTATCGCGCCGCTGCAAAACACGCTCCAGTTCTCGTTGATCTTGCCGCTGTTTAAAAAGCTCATCCCTACAGCCATCTTAATGACTGAGCCCGGCGGATAGAGGCCGTTTACGAGCTTATTCGTAAAAGGATGACGCGGATCTTTTATCAGCTCGTCCCACTGCGCCTGTGAAATTCCGCCCACGAAGGTGTTTAGATCGTACTCGGGGAAGCTGCCCGCCGCGATGATAGCGCCGTCGCGCAGATCCATCACGATCGCTACGCCGTCCTTGTCTTTAAAAATTTCCTCGAGGTATTTTTGCAGCTCGAGATCGATGGTAAGGGAGATTTCGCTGCTGCTGGGCTCTTGCATCGAGATCTCCTCTACGACCTGATTCAGCGCCGTAACCTTCGTCTTGCGCTCGCCCTTGCTGCCCTGCAAAAGCTCGTTATAATACCCCTCGACGCCGCTTCTGCCGTTGTATCCGGTAAGCGCGCTTAGGGGGTTACTTTGGATATCCTTTTTATTGGCGCGGCCTACGTAGCCGATGATGTGCGAAGCGAGTGCGCCGTAAGGGTAGAAGCGCTGCGAAGCGGGCGAAATTTTAATATTTTCGTGTAGGCTTAAGCTCGCAAAATGCTCTATCGTAGCGTTGTAGTCCAAAAACGGCACGACTTCGATAAAGTCTTGATTATAAGCGGAATTCGCGTCCTTGTAGCTCTTGCTCATCGCGGTGACGTTGAGATCTTTGAAGTAGCGCGAGATGTTATTTAACTCACTTTGCAGGGCGGCGTCTTTTAGGTGCGGCGCGATGGATAGCGAAAAGCCGAGATTATTTATCGCGAGCGGGCGGCCTTTGGCATCTAAAATTTGACCGCGCACCGGCGGGATGTATTCGGTAGAGATGACGTTGTTTTTAGCGACCTGCTCGTAGAATTCATTCGATTTGATCGAAAGATAATAAATTCTAACCAAAAGCATGCTAAAAAATAGTATTACAAATACGAATACGAACTTCAGCCTCATACCAATCGCCCCTTAAAAAAGAGCAGAGCAAGCAAAATTTCAATCACGATGTAATTTAAATACTCGCTGCTTAGCGGCAGGTACTCGCTCTTTTTGATCGCAGAGATAGTGTTGCTCGTCGCAAAGACCAAAGCATAGCCGATCACGACGTAAAAACAGATCAAAAAATTTCTAAATTTAATATATTTAAATGAGTTTTCATAGATCACGAAATAAAAAATACAATAAGCGATAACCACGCTAAATAGATTAAATCCGTGGATCTGCTCGGCGCAAAACAGATAAAAAATAGAGAAAAACCAGCTAAATCCGAGCTTTTTAAATTTCGCATCGCTTTCGTATTTTAGCACCACCAAAGTCGTGAAAAAAAAGCCGATAAGCGGCGGCAGGCCTCTATACACCGCACTTAGAAGCAGATAGAAAAGAACTCCCGCGCTAAAAAGCGCGTCCGCTATAAGGTATAGATAAGTGCGATTTCGTTGCATACCGGAAACTTTTTGCATTTAATACAATCTGCCCAAATTTTTTGCGCGGGCAGCTCGTCCTTTGGGATTTCGATAAAACCCAGACGCTCAAAAAATTCCTTTTGATAGGTGAGCGTAAATACGCTTTTTAGCCCATAAAATTTCGCTTCGCCGAGCAGCTCGTTTACGATAGCTCTGGCAATGCCTCGCCTACGAAACTGCGGAGCGACGATGAGCGAGCGCACCTCGGCAAGATCTGCGTTAAAAATTTTAAGCGAAGCAAAGCCCGCTAAAATTTCGGCTTCTTTTAAGCACTGCGATTCGTGGAGCTGAGAACGTTCGGTTTGAGAAATGCCCGTGCTTTGTGAATATTCGCTCCGTAAAATTTGCTCTTTGCCTGCTTGCGCGCGGCTCGCTCCGGATACGGCTTGCGCTGCGCTATTTTGTGGCGCGCTATTTTGAGACGTAGCTAGTTGCGGCGCAAAATCACCCGCGGTATCTTCGGCGGAATTTTCAGAAGTAATTTCGGCAAAATTTTCGGCGGAGCTTTGGATTAAATTTAAATCCGAATTGTGCGCTAAATTTGAATTGGAATTCCCGGCTGAATTTAAGTCGGAATTTTCTTTAGAATCGAAACTCAAATTTTTCTTGCAATCAAAACTCCTATCCGCCTTAGAATCGTAGCCGAACGCCAGCACGTATGAGCGGATATTGGCAGCTATCTCATCGCTTTCAAGCGGCAAGATCACGCCGTTTTGCACCTCCTCTTTTACGAGCTCCTGCATACGCGAAATGTCGCAAAGGCGCGCTTTTTTTAGCCGTATCATCTAAAATTTTCCCTAATCTTTGCGCGATCTTGGCGGCGCATTTTATATCCGCTAAATTTAATTATATTGAAATTCTGCGCCGCGAAATTTTGCGTATTTAAATTTAGAAATTTCATAATCCAAACGCCCCGCGCACAATGATCTCGCGCGCTTTTGCAAGCCCGCTACCCTTTAGCGTAGAGACCAAAATCGCCTGCGGATCGTGCCTCAAAAGCTTTGCGCGCTCGCTTTGGTTGAGCTTGTCGGCTTTGGTGTAGAGCCTCACAACCTTTTGATCGCCGCGCAGAAAACTAGCGAGATAGTTTTGCAAATTTTTATCTATTTCAAGATCAAACTGTCTCGCGTCGATGAGATGGACGAAAAGCTTGATATTTAGGCGCTCTTTGATAAATTCGTCGAGATTTTTTTGCCAGATATAATGCAGTTTTTTAGAAACCTTGGCATACCCGAACCCGGGCAGATCCACGAAGATCAAAGAGATATTTTCACCCAAGCTCGCAAGATCCGAAAAAGCGGGGTTGCCCGCTAAGCTTAGCGCGGATCTACCTGTAAAATTTAATTCAGAGCTTTGCGCGGAATTCGGCGCAAAACCTGCCGCAAGATCCGCCTCGCGATCCGATCTAAAATCCGCCGAAGCGCTTTTTAAATTTAAAATAGAGTCCTGCTTTAAATTTCGCTCAGACGCCGCAGTATCCGCGTGATCTCGCGCGCAATTCGCACCCGAGCTTAAAGCCCCCTTGCTCGCTAGATCGGGCGTAGTTTCAGCTTGCGAGCCGTCCGAATCTGCGGCAAGCTTTTGTTTAAATTTAACTTCAAAGAAATTTATCAGCTGCGTTTTGCCCGGCGTCGAGCTTGATTTGGCTAGATTTTTGCGCCCGGTAAGCGCGTTTATCAGGCTGCTTTTGCCGACGTTGGAACGCCCCAAGAACGCCACTTCGCTCATCGCAAACTCGGGCGCACCCCCGATATTTGCGGCGGAGGTGATAAACTGCGCGCTGCTAGGATAGATCATTTGTTTTGATCTTCGACCTGAAAGATCAGACGCACGGGCTTTTTCTCGCCGCCGCCGCTCTTTACTTCGTAGGTGCCCTTTTGGCGATTTACGATGATCTTATCGCCGTAAACCTCCTTTTTGGTCTCGGCTTCGTGCAAATAGGCGTTATTTTCGAGCGTGTAAGCCTCGATAGTCGGATCGTAGGTCAGCACGCCGCCCTTGCCGTCGTAATGCTTTTGATTGAGTAAAATTTTAAAATTTGCATTTCCCGTCGCGACGTATTTGGTAGGCTGGCGCTTAGCGTCGAAATAGATCGTCACTTTGTCGGAATTTAGCGTATCGTAAGCGCCCTTTTTGATGCGGACGTTGCCCGTCAGCACGCTGATCTGTTTGATCTCGTCGGCGAAAAAATTATCTGCCGTGACCTCGACCTGCTCCTGCGCGGCGCTGAGAGCTGACGCGCCAAAGCCCGCAATTAGCGCGGCTGCGAGTATTAGTTTGTGGAGTTTTGATCTTTTATTAAATACCATGCGTGGATTCCTTTTGAGTTTGTTTGTTTGGTTTTGGTGTCGTAGCTGATGCTTGCGCCCGTAATGCGGTCGCCGCCTTGGCGCAGGACGTACGGCACGTCGGAGCGGACGATCTTGCTACTCGTATCGTAGATGATCTCTTGCGCAGTATAATCAAAGCCTCTACTATTTACATAGTGCGCGTCGCCGTTAAATTTTATCAGCTCGCCGGCGCGCGTCGCGGTTTTTGAAACCAAGGTGTGATTTAGATCCGCGCTAATCTCCTCGGCTTTAAAATTTACAAACTCGTCGCGATCCTTATAGCGAGTGCCGCTATCCGCGGTAAATTTAGCATCCACGCGCTCGCCGATCTGATAATCGACGATCTTTTTCATCTCCATATTCGCAATGCTTAGATCCTGCCTAAACATATCGCTAAAATACGGCGTCTGCACACTTAAAAACACCATCGCGACGCAAAAGATCGCAATCGCAACGTAGAAAATTTTTATCACCATCGCTCGGCCCCTTTTGATCTGCGCGAAATTTCGCCTCTCGCAGGCATTCTCACGCGCGCTTGCAAAACTACAACCATTTGCTATTCCACTCTTCGCGCATGCCGTTTTTATCGACGAGCATTTCGATCATCTCGCGCACCGCGCCGCAGCCGCCGTTTTTGCTTAGCATGACGTCCGCTTTTAGCGAGTTTAGCGCATCGGCGGGCTTGAAGCTGATCGCGACCGCATTTAAAAGCTTCGCGTCGTTTATATCATCGCCGATCGCGGCGGCCTCATCGAAGCTTAGGTTAAAATTTTTTAAAATTTGCTCCGCCCTTGTGAGCTTGTCTTTTTCGCCTTGAAAGAGCGTATCGATCTTCAGCTCGCGCGCGCGGTTTGCGACGATTTGCGAGCTTTTGCCGGTGATGATCGCGACCTTTAGCCCCAGCCGCTGCCACTCCTGGATGCCAAACCCGTCTTTTACGTTAAATTTTTTCATCTCTTCGCCGCCGTTTGAATGGTACAGCCCGCCGTCGCTAAGACAGCCGTCTACGTCTAAAAATATGATCTTTATCACTTCGTTTTCCGTTTTTTGAAATTTTGTGATTTTAACGAAATTTGGCTGAATTTTTGGCAAACGCCGTATAAATTTAAGCCGCGATTTTAGCCCTTAATCGGCACGTAGCCGCTATTTTGAAATCTTTGCATAGTGCAGACATGTCAAAGTGTATCGCCGAATCTCAAACACTCGACTCGGTTAAATTTGCGTTTTATTCGGCCGTAAGACTATTTAATGAAAGCCAATATAACACGACCACAACGACGATCGCTACGACTGCAGTAATGGCGAGATTTCTTGCCCTACACCTCGTTCTGTCTTTAATAAATTGAATCAAATTTGATATAAAAACTATAATCGGGGTCATAAATATAACCGCCCTCACGACTTTAAAATCTATAGAAGCGGGACTAAATATAAGCATAAATAAAGCTCCAGTGGGCGATAGAAGTGCACACAACGTCGCACCGTATATAATTAAAGATAGGATCCCAGCGATAGTTAAATCCATTTCCAGCCTCTGCCGATCTGCACCGCTATAGCTAGAGCGAAGTCCAAATATACAAACGATAACGCAAAGAAGTGGCGCTACATAGATAAATATACAAAAATTATCAAAGCAAAACGATAAAAAATCCATACATTTCCTTTCTTGCTACGCCAATGCGATTTGGTGTACAAATTTTATTTTACAAGCAGTAATTTAAAAAGCCGCAAACTAACTAAAATCACAACTGCCGCGATCGGTGTCAATTTAACCTCTAATCGGCACGTAGCCGCTATTTTCGATGATACTTTGCCCCTGCGGCGAAAGGATCCAATCTATCAAGATGCGGATATTTTCGTTTTTGTTATTTTCGTCGTAAACCGCGTAAATTTCGGCTACGAGCGGGTATTTGCGGCTAGCGATATTTTCTTTATTCGGATACGCGCCGTTTAGGCTAAGCATCTTCACGCCGCCGTTTTGCACGATCCCCTCGACGTAATAGCGAAACGAAAAGCCGATCGCGCTGCCGAAAAAGCCCGTGATCTTGCGCTTAGGCTGCGTCTTGCCCATAAATTTCAAAAACGCGCTCTGGCTGCCGCTGCCCGCGTTTCGCTGCACGGCATCTATTCGCATGCGCTCGCCGCCGAGCTGCGACCAGTCGCTATATTGCCCCGAATAAATTCCTCGCACCTGATCCACGGTTAAGCTTGAAACTTTGTTATTTGCATTTACGATAAAGACGAACGCCTCCAGCCCGATCGGCACGAAGCGTAAGTTTGCGCCCTTTTCTCGCGCGTAATCAAGCTGCTGCTTTGAAGGGGCGGCGACAAAGATCAGATCCGCCTCGCCGTCGCTTATAGCCTTGTATGCGCCGCGCGTGTTGCTAAATTTAAGCCTGCTAGCATCGGTAAAATTTTGCCCGTCAAATTCCACGCTTCCTTTGGGATAGTTTGCCGCGACGAATGCCGAAAACACGGGATATAGCGCCGCTGCGCCGTCGATTATCGGCAGATCGCCGCTAAGTTTTAAGCTAGAGCTAACGCGCACGATCTGCGAGTTCTCGTCAAACGGCAGAAATTTATGCAGCTCGATCGATTTAGCCTGCATCTCGGCGCTGCTTTGATTTATGTATCGCTTCACGACGAGGCTGTAAAACGCAAAATCGAAAGCCACCAAGCCAAGCAGCAGCAAAATGACGATAGATGTGCGCTTCATCTTAGTTGCCGTTCGCGATATAGGAGATGATCGAGCATTTGCTCTGCAGATACAGCGCCGCTGCGACTAGCGCACAAACGCTGATCGCCCAAGCCGTCAATATTACGACGATCGTTTTTTGAAAAATTTCATCGCTCATTTATGCCTCACATATGCGCAAGCGCGCTATTAAGCAGCCATAAAAAGCCTATTAATGCAGCCGAAAAGATTATGAACAAAAACGCGGAGAGGATCAGAAGATTTCTAATCTTTCTGCGGCGCTCGGGCTCGCTTTTAGCAGATTTAATAAATTTTACCAAATACACGATGAGGAAAATAAACGAAATTATCGGCAGCGCGATCAAAACCGAGATCGAGATAAAGAGATCCGGCAGCCACTCAAAATATACCAGCGGAGTAAGGGTGCACAAAAACGCAATCGTCGAAATGATTAGAAATTTTCTATCTCTTTTATGGCGCTCCGGATCGTCTTTTGATCTGATAAATTTAATCAAACACACGATAAGCCAAACAAAGCAGATCAAAAACAGCACATTTAAAATCTCCATAAGCGATCCGAAATTATTCATCTTTTACCTTTAAATTTTAATATGCAAAGCGACATTTTAGCGCGCCGATTAAATTTACACGCCCGTCAAGCAAGAGCGCAAGCGCAAATGCGCCTAGAGCAAACTCTTAATAAAGCGGCGCGCTTTGCCAGAGCAATGGCGAAATTTTGCAAATTTCAAGCAGCGGCGATAGTAAAATTTCAAACGCTGATAAAATTACAAAACCGCGAATTGCTAATTTTGCTAAATTTAGCGCGCATTTGCCGCTATAAAATGCCCTTAGTGCTAGGCACGCCGGCGCGCTCGTTGATACTTATCGCGCGGCGGAATGCGACGGCAAACGCCTTAAACGCGGCTTCTGCAACGTGATGTAGATTTTCGCCGCGGATCTGGCTTAGATGCAGCGTTAAATTTGCGTTGAAAGCCAGAGCGCGGAAAAATTCTTCCACGAGCTCGGCGTCGAATTCGCCGATCTTACCGTGCTTCAGGCTCGGGCAATCAAATACCAAAAACGCGCGGTTGGAAAAATCAAGCGCGGCGCTTACGGCGGCTTCGTCCATCACGACGACGCTATCGCCGAAGCGCTCGATGTTTTGCGCGGGATAGATCGCCTCTTTGATCGCGCTTCCGAGCACGATGCCGCAGTCCTCGACGCTGTGGTGAAAATCGACCTGCAAATCACCCTCGCAGCGTAGGCTCAGATCGATCCACGCGTGCTTGGCAAACGCGCTAAGCATATGATCGAAAAAACCGATGCCCGTTTGTATCTGCGCCGAGCCGCGCCCGTAAAGCTCAAGCTCAAGCTCGATTTTAGTCTCTTTCGTAGCCCTATTTTTGCTTATCATCGCGCAATCCTTAAAACTAAATTTTGTTTGAAATCTATCTAAATTTCACTAAATTTCGGTTAAAATCTCAGCCAGCTTTTCGGAATTTACGCTGCCGATCTGGCGCAGGCTCGCAATCTCGGCGCCCTCTTTAAAAAATAGAATCGTAGGCGGGCCGAATACGTTAAAATGCGCTTTTATCGCTCTGTTTTGCTCGCTATCTTCGCTAAGATCGATCTTTAAAAGGCTAAATTTATCAAGAGCGCCCGCAAGAGCGGGATCTGCGAACGCTCGCTCGCTCTGCTCGCAATTTTTACACCAGCTAGCCCAAAAGTCCACTATCACGGGCTTTTTGGAATTTTCTATTTCGCCGCGCAGCTGCGCAAGATCGCGCACAAACGAAAAATGCGCGCCGCCAAAATTTTGAGCTCGAAAAATTTCGCCCATCTGCAAACTCTCATCCAAGCCGCCCCTGGAATATCTCGCATTTTGCGGGATTAGATTACCAAGCGGCCTGGAAAAATCTTTCGCACCGCTGGCAAAGCCCGTGAGCAGCAGCGCCGAATACAAAGCGATCACAAGAGCCAAAGCGCGCTTGATACCGCCCGCGCCGCCGTCAAACAGCCCCAAAAATCCTGCGAAGATCGCGCCTAAAACCGCGTAAATCAGCAGGCTTAAATTTTCGCCGATGAGCGTACGCGAAATCCACACCGCTGTAAAAAGCAGCAAAAAGCCGAAAATTTTAGGCACCGCCTCCATCCAAGCTCCGGGTCTCGGTAGCGCGCCGCCAAACCCCACTACAAGCAGCAGCGCGCCGCTTCCGAGCCCCAGCGCAAAAAGAGCCGCCGCGCCCAGCAGGACGTCCCCGCTGCCTGCAATGTAAACGAGCGCGCCCGCAAGCGGAGCAGAGATGCACGGCGATACGACGAGCGCCGAGATGAGCCCCATCGAAAAAACTCCGATCAGACCGCCAGTATTTTCGCTTTTGCTATTTAAGAAGCTTTGAAAGCGCGCAGGCAGGCGGATCTCGTAAAATCCAAACATCGAAAACGCGAGCGCGGCGAATATGAGCGAGGTTAGGATCAGCGCGGGCGGAGTTTGCAGCAGGCCTTGTAAATTTTGCCCAAAAACCGCCACGAAAGCCCCTAAAATCGCATACGAGCTCGCCATCCCAAAAATATACGCAAGGCTTACGGTGAGGCTCGTTCTCGCGCTCGGCTTGGAGGAGGTTTTTGCCACTATGATTGACGAGAGGATCGGTATGAGCGGATAGACGCAAGGGCTTAGCGAGAGCAACACGCCGTAGCCGAAAAATAGCGCGATCGCCGCGATGAAGCTCTTTCCGCCAAGAACGTTTAAAATTTTATCCTGCTCGGAGATGGAATTTGCGTGCGGATTTTTGTGCGTGGAAGCTTCGTCGGAATTTAAAGCAGCGTTTTCAGCCGAGCTTGCCGCGGAATTTCCCGCTGCGTGCGAGTTTGCCAAGGAATTTGCCTCTGTGCCCGAAGCTACGGCATTGCTTTTAAAATTTGAAGTCCCGCTCTGTGCGCTGTACGCGGCAGAAATCTGCGCGGAATTTCCGCCGCTTCGGTATCTTTTCAGCTCGGAGTTTGAAATTTTGCTGATCTGATAACCCTCCACCACGCGCTTGAAGCTAAATCCGAACTGCTGCGGCTGGTAGCAAAAGCCCGCTTTCGTGCAGCCCAAAAAATCGCCGTTAAGCACGAAATCATCGCTATCTGCGGCATTTGCAAGCACGAGGCCCAAAGGCACGACGATGCTAAATTTGCCCTCGTAAATTTTATAATCCTTATATTCGGTCGCGGCGGGCAGATTTATTAAATTCGTTACCTCTGCGCCGCCGATGAAAATTTTTATCTCGTTTTGATAGAGATAAACCCCGTCCGCGATATCAAAGCTTAGCGTTACGCTATCGCTTTGCGCCGCCACGTTAAGCTTGAACGCATCGGAGGGTTTCAGGGGCTCGGCGCCCAAGCCTAAAAGAAAAAACGCTGCCAAAATAAGTGATCTGATCAAATTTTATCCTTTTAAATTTTTTCCTACATTCTAACGTAATAAGTATGAATTTATAGTGTAATCTAAAGAACTTTTTTGTAAAATTCCTTAAAATTTTTAGGAGGCGATATGAGCAAAGAGATCAAAACCGAAACGGGCGAAATAGCGCTGAAAGAGATAGAATTTAAAAGCTCAAAGTACGAAAAAATCTCGTTCAAAGACTACGAAACCCTGCTTGAGAGATACCAGATCGAGCTTTTGAAGCTGCAAAAATTCGTAAAGGAAAAAGGCTTAAAAATTTTGATTTTGATGGAGGGGCGCGATGCGGCGGGCAAAGGTGGCACGATCAAGCGTTTAACCGAGCATCTAAATCCGCGCGGATGCCGCATCGTAGCGCTCGAAAAGCCGAGCAATGTCGAAAAGACGCAGTGGTATTTCCAGCGCTACGTCGCGCACCTACCTAGCGGCGGCGAGATTGCGATCTTTGACCGCAGCTGGTACAACCGCGCGATGGTCGAGCCGGTGATGGGCTTTTGCACCCACGCCGAGCATAAAGATTTTCTGCGCCAAGTGCCTAAATTTGAGGAGCTTTTGGTAAGTGCGGGGATAATTTTGTTTAAATTTTACTTTTCGGTCTCCAAAGAGGAGCAAAAAAGGCGCTTTGAATCGCGCCGTACCGATCCGCTGAAGCAATACAAGCTTTCGCCGGTGGATGCGAGATCACAGGAGCTGTGGAATCAATACACGCTCGCAAAATACTCGATGCTGCTCGCTTCAAATACCGAGTTTGCGCCGTGGACGATCCTAGACAGCAACGACAAAAAGATCGCGCGGCTAAACGCCTTCCGCTGCATCCTCTCACGCATAGACTATCCAGAAAAGATCGATGCAAAGGAGCTTGCGGTGGATCCAAACCTCGTGCGAAACGGCGCCAGGGAGATAGTGCTAATGGAGGATAGCCAAAAAAGCGAGGCTTGGCGCAAGCTGGAAAGCCCCTCCCGCAAGAACAAGAAGGATAAGAAAAAGGGTTAAATCTTGCCAATGAAGATTACTTGCTAGGGAGGCTTGCTGGGAATTGCTCATTAGGAATTTATGTCCTAATATATAGAAACGCATTAAATTCTATGATTGTGCACCTCAAGATTCTTTGAAATTCTATCTAATGGGATGGAATTCTACACAACGCCACGGGCTACGTGATGAAGTATATCACGTTTCAATTCCTAGTGGAATAGAATTCTACCTCGTCGCTTGCTTTTCTCTGCGGCTGTCGCCCATAGTTTCAATTCCCAACGGGAATTGAAATGCGAAATTCACATATCCCGCATTCACCGCCTTTCCGTAGAATTCTATTCCACTAGGAGTTGAAACGCTCTTTGTACTGGCAGATATGGCTCGGCATAGGGTAAAATTACATCTTGTTTGTAATTGCTGCCAGAACCGATCAAAAAAAACAAGTCCCAAAAGCTTCGATATTAAAATTTCATTCTATCCCGGTTTAAAATTTAATGTGCCGTTCTATAAGATGCCTGTTTACGTGGGCCGGTTCATCTTTACGGCATAATATGCAAAATTTTATAAAATTTTATGTTTATTTTATGCAGTATTCTGTATAATTCACACGGATAAACGAAGTGTTTTGATATTTTTACTTATGAATAACACGACTTTTATTCATTTTATACGATTTTATGTATAATTAACGAATAAATTTGTATAATTTTCATATGTTAGAAACGAGCGATATATTCAACATTTTGCACAATGCCGTCGAAGCCAAAAACAACGGCAAAAAGATCTCGCACGCCGCGATGGCGCAGAGGTTAGGCGTGTCGATGCGGACGTATCAGGACTGGCGCTTGGGCACGACCAAGCCGCAAGCCGCGACCGCGATATGCCAGATGTTGTGCGAGCTCGATAGCGACGACGCTGCGTTTGTGCTGCATAAGATAAAAAAACTTATAGGAGAGTAGAGTGCAAAACATTACTTTGCAAGAAAAGCTGGATCTGCAGGGCGTCTTTCGCGTGATTTATGAGAAAAAAGAATCGAAATTCGCGATCTTTTATAAGGCGCTTTTGAAGAAATTTTTTAAAAATTTTAAAAAATAATTGGCGGAGGCATTTAATTATTATGTTTTATGTGGCAAAGGCGGTAGTATCCATTAAATTTAGATGATTTTTCCTTTTTACGACGACCACGCCGATATTCTTTGTTTTGCAGTTTCAGAGGATGCTACCGAATTCTGCTTTATAAAAATTTTTCCATCTTTCTGCCTCTTTGGTATCATCTAATTTAATTTTAAATTCTAACTTTGGCTCATAATCTTAAATTTGTAGCGTAAATTTAGTTGAAATTAATGCGGAATTCTTACTTTAACTTAGCTTTTAAGATCCCTAGCGTGCATTTTTACAAATATTTTGGAATTTGCTACTAAATAAGTTGCATTTAAATCTATTTATATTGCGGCAAATATACAGTTCGTTAAAATTTTAATTTGTGAGTGACTCCAAAATTTCATTAGTAACCCATAAATTTAATATATTTGGTGGGCAAATTGAAACCGAATGAATTTCGCATAAGTGCCCATGTTGTATCTTATCCCAGCCACAACTAATCTTTTTAAATTTTATAGCGAGATGAGAATTCTATCCATTTCCGCTGCAAAAGGTGTATCGCGTAAATCCGTTTTGATTTCAACAAGATGAATTCTACCGCCTACGCGAATCGTGCAATAAGCCCATTTAGGCGTTTCAATTCCCAAAGGATAAATATTATTCTACATTCCTGCGGGACGCTATAAATGCAGTGGCAGAAGTTTTAATTCCCAACGGGATGGAATTCTACCCTATTTAAGCCGTCTTTTAGCTTATCATCGTTAGTTTCAATTCCCAACGGGATGGAATTCTACATATTCGGACTTTCGCCAAGTCCAAGTTTCCAAATAATTTCAATTCCCAACGGGATGGAATTCTACTGAGAGAATACTCTGCGTCGTTTGGAACTATTCCGGTTTCAATTCCCAACGGGATGGAATTCCACCTAAATACGATGTATAATTCACCCAAGAAAACAAAAGTTTCAATTCCCAACGGGATGGAATTCTACAACGATGTCCTTAAGCGTCATGCAGAGTTTAGAAAGTTTCAATTCCCAACGGGATGGAATTCTACTTATGGATGGGGATAAGGTGGCAGCCTTGAAGGAGGGTTTCAATTCCCAACGGGATGGAATTCTACAATATTTCGATCGAAGTCTTTTAAGTTTGAATTAAGGGTTTCAATTCCCAACGGGATGGAATTCTACGATGCCCAAAGCTGACACCTGCGCCAAGAGCAAAATGTTTCAATTCCCAACGGGATGGAATTCTACTCCCTCATATGACACAACGACTTCTAAATTTTCATGTTTCAATTCCCAACGGGATGGAATTCTACGGCGCTTTGCCTCGCGTGTAAATTTCTCCGTTGGGTTTCAATTCCCAACGGGATGGAATTCTACAGCAAAAATTCCGACATTGAGCTAGTGGCCATTTTGTTTCAATTCCCAACGGGATGGAATTCTACGTAAACACAGCGACGAGGCATCAAAGGCTTGCCCGATCTTTGTTTCAATTCCCAACGGGATGGAATTCTACGTCGCGCGATGCAGCAATACATCCAAACGTATGAGTTTCAATTCCCAACGGGATGGAATTCTACTAGACCTTTTGGCGAGCACGCATACGAGGATATGGAGTTTCAATTCCCAACGGGATGGAATTCTACTCTAGCGTGACCGTATCGAAGTGGATATCCGAGTGTTTCAATTCCCAACGGGATGGAATTCTACTATTGCTGCCCTCCCAATTTGTGCTTAACGCTCTGGCGTTTCAATTCCCAACGGGATGGAATTCTACCGTCGGGAACACGGGTATCGCCGTAACGAGGAAATTGTTTCAATTCCCAACGGGATGGAATTCTACCAAGCCCGACGGTTTCGTCGATAAACTTACCGCCGTTTCAATTCCCAACGGGATGGAATTCTACTCTCGCCATTTGCTATCTGAGCCGGGGTCAAACGCTCAGTTTCAATTCCCAACGGGATGGAATTCTACCGAAAGACTGCGGAGTAGTCCCGCACAAATCGAGAGTTTCAATTCCCAACGGGATGGAATTCTACCAAAGCTGGGTGGGATAGAGGGGGGAAATTTCCATCGGTTTCAATTCCCAACGGGATGGAATTCTACGTCTATCGAGCGGACGAATATCCACGCTCCAGCCTTTGTTTCAATTCCCAACGGGATGGAATTCTACGAAGAGGTGGATGAGCTTCTCTTAGACTCTGAAGATGGTTTCAATTCCCAACGGGATGGAATTCTACATATTTATTCCGATTCTCTTAAAATCTCTTTATTTAGTTTCAATTCCCAACGGGATGGAATTCTACGCCTTTTCTAGGCTCATATTTGAGCTAGCGGTAGAGGTTTCAATTCCCAACGGGATGGAATTCTACTTAATGCGCAGGCTCGCACCGCGGCGAGGTATCTTGAGTTTCAATTCCCAACGGGATGGAATTCTACCTTTTCAGCGCTCTTTAGGTTGTGCGCAAACCAAGGTTTCAATTCCCAACGGGATGGAATTCTACTCTCATTCTCAAGCATGGCATAATCTTGAACACTGTTTCAATTCCCAACGGGATGGAATTCTACAAAAAGCCGCCCTGATTGCTCACGCCGTAGCAAGGTTTCAATTCCCAACGGGATGGAATTCTACTTAGCTACTTTGAAAAGGTACGCGAGAGGAGGAAGTTTCAATTCCCAACGGGATGGAATTCTACTTTGTCCATATTTTTCTCTCTCCTTCCTTTTAAATTGTTTCAATTCCCAACGGGATGGAATTCTACTCAAGAGAAAGCGCGCAGCAGATATTTCAAATTTATGGTTTCAATTCCCAACGGGATGGAATTCTACGCTAGTGGATCTGATTATGTCCGCTTTGATAACGTTTCAATTCCCAACGGGATGGAATTCTACACATCCATATTGTCGTTTGGCTTGCCGTCTATGGCGGGTTTCAATTCCCAACGGGATGGAATTCTACCCGCCGGGCTTGAGAATAATACCACCGTAGAAAATTGTTTCAATTCCCAACGGGATGGAATTCTACCTCGGGTGAAATTCCCGCCTAACTTCGGCCCTAGAGTTTCAATTCCCAACGGGATGGAATTCTACATATTCTCATATGGAGATGCTTCGCCCTTGAGTTCGAGTTTCAATTCCCAACGGGATGGAATTCTACTAATCTTGGAAATTGTAAGAAATATCCCCAAGACGTTTCAATTCCCAACGGGATGGAATTCTACTAATCTTGGAAATTGTAAGAAATATCCCCAAGACGTTTCAATTCCCAACGGGATGGAATTCTACCCTTCGATTTTTGCATTTGGCGCAGGGCGAGATAAGCGTTTCAATTCCCAACGGGATGGAATTCTACATTCAAAGCCAAAACGAAAGTAAGCTAGAGAAGCGTTTCAATTCCCAACGGGATGGAATTCTACACAGATGACGCTTACTCGCTTCCTTGCTGGCGTAGGTTTCAATTCCCAACGGGATGGAATTCTACTGAACGTGCGGCGCGAAGAGAGTTTGAAAATTTTTGGTTTCAATTCCCAACGGGATGGAATTCTACGCTGGATGCCCGAATCGCTTGCGAACTGGATAGACGAGTTTCAATTCCCAACGGGATGGAATTCTACCAGCTTCCAGTTGTGATATAACTATGCTATTAGATTGGTTTCAATTCCCAACGGGATGGAATTCTACTTAAAGCCTATACGTTAGAAGCCGAACAAAAACGGCGTTTCAATTCCCAACGGGATGGAATTCTACCATATTCGCAAATGCTAAAGCAATACGATTGAAGCGTTTCAATTCCCAACGGGATGGAATTCTACTCAGATCGAGCAGGCAAAAGACCTGCTTAAACGTCGTTTCAATTCCCAACGGGATGGAATTCTACTGAAAAATATTTACCCGGAGACCACGGAACTTTACAAGTTTCAATTCCCAACGGGATGGAATTCTACCCGCTTGCGATCTCATTTATGCCCTCGCCGAAGTTCGCGTTTCAATTCCCAACGGGATGGAATTCTACCGACCACGCCAAAAATAGCGCATTCGTATTGCGGAGTTTCAATTCCCAACGGGATGGAATTCTACAGTGCAAAAGCTTTGGAGCCGATAGACAGAGCTCTGTTTCAATTCCCAACGGGATGGAATTCTACGCTGCCTTTTGGCCAATGTATCTTTTTTTGACATCCGTTTCAATTCCCAACGGGATGGAATTCTACGCTCGATAACGACAGCGACGTAGTAAGGAAGAGAAAAGTTTCAATTCCCAACGGGATGGAATTCTACCCTATCAACCGGAGCTACCATAAGAGAAGACGCGGGTTTCAATTCCCAACGGGATGGAATTCTACCTTTAGGAAATTTCATATCCACTCCTTTTAAATTGTTTCAATTCCCAACGGGATGGAATTCTACATCACTTGCCATCATCGATATTGCGGTTAGTGCGCCGTTTCAATTCCCAACGGGATGGAATTCTACTATAGGTCATCTCTTTCCTTGAAATTTTAAACTCTTGTTTCAATTCCCAACGGGATGGAATTCTACTATTTACGGAATTTGCCATAGCTCTTGGACGTATATGTTTCAATTCCCAACGGGATGGAATTCTACAGGGCGCAAGACATATCTAGCCCTACTTGAGCGCTAGTTTCAATTCCCAACGGGATGGAATTCTACAGCACACGAATGGTGAAAACCGCGAGGCGCATCATGTTTCAATTCCCAACGGGATGGAATTCTACCTACCTTTTCTTTGGTGGTTAGCCGCTCAATGTCGCTGTTTCAATTCCCAACGGGATGGAATTCTACTCTTTTTTAAGTTTAATCTAAGTAAATACGATGTAGTTTCAATTCCCAACGGGATGGAATTCTACTTTGGATCTTTTTTCAAAATGAGTGAAGCGGAAATTTGTTTCAATTCCCAACGGGATGGAATTCTACGCTCTCCCTCTCTATAGGTTATGTAGTCGTTCATATGTTTCAATTCCCAACGGGATGGAATTCTACTCAAGCGCGACGAGCAAAACCCCGCCGTTTGAAAGTTTCAATTCCCAACGGGATGGAATTCTACGTTAGTTTTCCGATCGTGCCGTCGTAAATGTTTTGTTTCAATTCCCAACGGGATGGAATTCTACTAAGGTGCAATTTTCCTATCCGCAAGAAAAGAAAATGTTTCAATTCCCAACGGGATGGAATTCTACCCTAGAGGGCGCTTCATCGTCTGGACAAAGGCGAGTTTCAATTCCCAATGGGATGGAATTATACTGAAGCAAGCGACGATTAACGCAGGCTTTGCGATCTGTTTCAATTCCCAGAGGGATAGATTACCCGCTCAATTTATATTAATTAATAAAGTATTAGATTTACTTTACCAAATTTACTCCACCAAAGCGCGGAATTTACCCTGCAGGATAAATTCCGCTAAATTTTACTTCACTCTCTTTATCTCGATTTCGCCGTCACGCGCGCCGATTTCGATTTTATCGCCCGTTTTGATCTCGTCGCTTAGGATCATATCGGCGATCTTATCCTCCACCAGATCGTAGAGCGCCCTTCGTAGCGGTCTTGCGCCGTATTCGATATCAAAGCCCGCCGAGGCGATGAGCTTTTTGGCATTTTCACTTAGGCTCGCGTTAATGCCGCGATTTGCGAGCGTTTTTTGCAGACTCTTAAACATAATGCCCACGATTTTTATAAGATCGTCCTCGCTTAGGGCATTGAAGATCACGATATCGTCCAAGCGGTTGATAAATTCGGGCTTGAAATAATTCTTCAGCTCGCCCTTTATCGCCTCCTCTCGCTCGGCAAGCGCGATTTCGCGCGGCTTACCTGCATTTTTGGCGTCAAGCTCCATAATCTTAGCCGAGCCGATATTGCTCGTTAGGATGATGATCGTGTTTTTGAAATCGACCGTAACGCCCTTGTTATCGGTCGCGCGCCCGTCGTCTAAAATTCCAAGCAGGATGTTAAATACGTCCTTGTGAGCCTTTTCGATCTCATCAAAAAGCAGCACGGAGTAGGGCTTTCTGCGCACCGCTTCGGTAAGCTGTCCGCCCTCATCATAGCCCACGTATCCCGGAGGCGCGCCGAGCAGGCGGCTGACGCTGTGTTTTTCCATATACTCGCTCATATCAAAGCGGATCATCGCCCGCTCGTCGTCGAATAAAAACCTCGCTAAGCTCTTTGCGCTCTCGGTCTTGCCGACGCCGGTAGGGCCCAAAAACAAAAAGCTTCCGATCGGGCGGTTTTCGTTCACGAGACCGGCTTTGTTGCGCTTGACGGCGCGAGCGATGGCGTGCAGCGCCTCATCCTGCCCCACGACGCTATCTTTTAGATGCTCCTCGATGTGAAGGAATTTCTCCTTTTCGGAGGAGAGCATTTTGCTTACCGAGATGCCCGTCCATTTGCTTAAAATTTCAGCCACGCTCTCCTCGTCCACGCGGTTTCGCAAAAGCACGCCGTTTTCTTTCATCGCGTCCCATTTTGCCTCAAGCTCCTTAACCTTCGCCTGCGCGGCGGGGATCTTGCCGTATTCGATCTCGGCAGCCTTGCTAAGATCGCCGCTACGTCTTGCCAGACTAGCTTCGTTTTTGAGGCTGTCGATCGCTTTTTTCTCCTCGCTGATGCCGCCGAATACGGACTTTTCGTTTTCAAATTTAGCCTGAAGCGCGTTTTTCTGCTCGGTTAAATTTTCGATTTCTTTATCTATCTGTGCGAGCCGCTCGTCGTTTTTGCCGTCATCCTCCATCTTAAGGGCTTCCTTTTCGACCTGAAGCGTGAGAATGTCGCGCTTGGCCTTGGCAAGCTCGTTGGGCTCGCTTTCGATCTGCATTTTAAGCTCCGCCGCCGCTTCGTCAATGAGATCGATCGCCTTATCCGGCAGAAATCTATCGCTGATGTAGCGATCGCTTAGCCTTGCAGCCGCCACAAGCGCGCTATCGGTGATGGTGACGTTGTGATGCACCTCTAGCCGCTCCTTTATGCCGCGCAAGATCGCCGTAGCCTCGCTCACGCTAGGCTCCGCGACCGTTACGGGTTGGAAGCGGCGCTGAAGCGCGGCGTCTTTTTCAAAATACTTTCGGTACTCTTTCAGCGTCGTAGCGCCGATAGCGTGCAGCTCGCCGCGCGCAAGGGCGGGCTTTAGGATGTTTGCGGCATCCATCGAGCCTTCGCTTGCGCCTGCGCCTACGATGGTGTGAATTTCATCGATGAAAAGTACGACGTTTGCGGCTTTTACGACCTCGTTTATGACGGCTTTGAGCCTATCTTCAAACTCGCCGCGGTACTTCGCGCCCGCAATCAGCGCGCTCATATCAAGTGCGATGACGCGTTTGTTTTGCAGGCTAAGCGGGACCTCTTTTTTGGCGATCAGCTGCGCAAGACCCTCGACGACCGCGGTTTTTCCAACGCCCGGCTCACCGAGTAGGATAGGGTTATTTTTCGTCTTGCGGATTAAAATTTGCATCATTCGCGAGATCACCTCGTCGCGGCCGATGACCGGATCGAGCTCGCCCGCGATTGCCTTGGCGGTGAGATCGACGCCGAATTTACTAAGCGCCTCAAGCGTCTCGTCGGCGGTTTGCGAATCGATACTTTTGCCGCCGCGAAGCGCCTCAAGCTCCTTTTTGATCTCGCTAAGATCTGCAAATTTAGACAGAATTTTCTTTAGCGGATCTGCGTTTAAATTTGCGATCAGCCAGGTATCTACGGCGATAAATTTATCGCCCGAGCTCGTCATCAGCCCTTTTGCGAGCTCAAGTGAGTTCATCAGCTCGCGCGAGATACGCACGTTTTCCTTCGTGACGTTTGAGCTGGTCGGCAAATTTGAAATTTCGCTTTTGATCTCGAGTTCGACCGCGGTCTTTTCGATGCTAAATTTATTAAAAATTTGATTTAGCACCGAGCCGCTGTCGGCTACTAAAGCCCAGAGCATGTGCAATACGCCCACTTCGCTATTTTTGGAATGGATCGCCAAAGAAACGCTGCTTTCAAGCAAAGAGCGCATTTTATCGGTTAAAATTTCAATAGTTTCGTTCATAAATTTTCTCCTAAAGTTGAAGTTGATCGCATTATATAACTTTAGTGTCTTTATGTCAAGGTTTTTTAGTGAGATTTTAAAATTTTCGGCTTAAATTTATCCGTAAACGCGCAAATTTCGTATAAAATTTACCTTATTTTTAGCCAATTTTCTATAAAATTCGCTACATTTTATTTTCAAGGATATGCTTTGCGACAAAAACACCTCTTCTTCGGCTTGGGATTCATATTTTCTCTATTTTTAGGCGTTAGTTTTTTTACCGGAAATTTACAAGCCAGAGAGGTCAATGCGACTAAAAAACCAGACAGCGAAAAAACGCGTCTGGAGGCGCTAGCCAAGCTTACCAAGACGCTTGCGATCGTCGAAAACAATTATGTCGATGAGATGACCTTCTCGGAGCTCGTGGATAAGACGATCTCGGGGCTTATGAATAACCTCGACGCGCACTCAAGCTATATGGACGAAAAGGCGTTTAACGACACGAAAGTCCAGACCGAGGGCGAGTTCGGCGGGCTTGGAATTCAGGTGGGTATGAAAGACGGCGCTCTGACCGTCATCTCGCCTATCGAGGGGACTCCTGCCGATAAGAAAGGCATTCAGGCTAACGACGTGATATTGCGTATCGACGGCAATGCGACTTTCGGCATCACGATCGACGATGCGGTCTCAAAAATGCGCGGCAAGCCGAAAACTAAAATCACTCTAACGATCGTGCGTAAGGGAGTTAGCAAGCCTTTCGACGTCGAGATTATCCGCGACATAATCAAAGTAGAATCGGTCTATGCTAAGATGATCGAGGAAGATAAAATTTTATATCTGCGCGTTACGAATTTCGATCAGCACGTGGTTCCTGATGCGAGCAAATTTATAAAAGAGCACAGAGACGCCAAAGGCATTATTTTGGATCTGCGAAACAATCCGGGCGGGCTTTTGGATCAGGCGATCGGGCTTGTAAATTTATTCGTAAGCAAAGGTCTTATTGTCTCTCAAAAAGGACGTGCAAAAAACGAAACCGAAGCGCATAACGCCGATCCTAAAAAGAAGATCACCGATCTGCCGCTTGTGGTTTTGGTTAATGGCGGCAGCGCGAGCGCGAGCGAGATTGTAAGCGGCTCGCTTCAGGATCTAAAGCGCGCCGTGTTGGTTGGTGAAAAAACTTTTGGCAAGGGAAGCGTGCAGGTGATCCTCCCGATCGAGGATAAAGAAGCTCTGCGACTAACCATCGCGCGTTACTATCTCTCAAGCGGTCGCACCATCCAAGCTGTGGGCGTGACGCCTGATCTCATAGTGGCGCCGGGCAAGGTGCCGAGCCGCGACGAGGATGAATTCTCGCTAAAAGAGGCCGATCTTAAAAAGCACCTGCAAGGCGAGCTAGCCAAGGTCGAGACCAAGAAAAAAGATGCTCAGAAAAAGGATGAGAAAAATTTCATCACAGCAGAGCAGATTAATAACGATATCCAGTTAAAAACCGCAATAGACGCGATAAAAATTCTAAACATCAAGTAAGGAGAGTGTGATGCAAGCTACCAAAAAAGAGCTCATCTACGAAGGCAAGGGCAAAAAGATGTGGTCGGTTAACGAAAGTGACGACCTTTTAATCTCGGAATTTAAAGATTCGCTGACGGCGTTTAACGGCGTCAAAAAAGCCGAAGAGAGCGGCAAAGGCGCGCTGAATTGTAAAATTTCGACGCTGATTTTTGATCTGCTTAAAAAGCACGGCATCGCCACCGCGCTTGTTGAGACGATCAGTCCGACCGAGCAGCTCGTAAAAAAATGCAAGATTTTCCCTCTTGAGATCATCGCTCGCAATATCGCCACCGGCTCGCTTACAAAGCGCCTAGGCATCAAAGAGGGCACGAAGCTTCCGTTTACGCTGGTGGAGTTTTGCTATAAAGACGACGAGCTGGGCGATCCGATACTAAATGATGAGCATTGCTTGCTGCTTGGCGCCGTAAAGAGCCAAAGCGAGCTTGACGAGCTCAAAAAGATCGCGCGCAAGATCAATGAAATTTTGATTAAATTTTTCGACGAGCGAAATTTAAAGCTCGTTGATTTCAAAATTGAGCTTGGCAGGGATAAGGACGGAAATATCCTGCTTGCAGATGAGATCAGCCCCGATAGCTGCCGCTTTTGGGACAAACAGACCGACAAAAAGCTCGATAAGGACGTATTCAGGCAGGATCTTGGTAGCGTAAAAGTGGCCTACGAAGAGGTCTTGCGTAGAATTTTAGGATAAGCGATGAAGGTGATCGTAAACGTAAGGCTTAAGCAGGGCGTGCTCGATCCGCAGGGCAAGGCGGTTTTGCACGCCCTCGCTTCGCTTGGATTTAGCGGTGTGCGAGATGTGCGCGTAGCCAAACAGATCGTCCTTGAGCTAGATGGCGAGGATAGGGATAAAATTTACGCCGATGTCGCTAGAATGTGCGATGAAATTTTGGCAAACACCGTCATCGAAGACTACGAGATCGTGATATGAAGGTAGCGATCGTCAATTTCCCAGGCACGAATTGTGAGCGCGACAGCAAATACGCCTTTGATAAGCTTGGTTGCGAAACGCAGATAATCTGGCATAAAGAAACCGACATAAACGCCGATCTGATCGTGCTTCCCGGCGGATTTAGCTACGGGGATTATTTGCGAACTGCGGCTATTGCTAAATTTAGCCCCGTAATGCAGGCGGTGCTTGATCACGCGCGAAAGGGCGGCTATATTTTGGGCATCTGCAACGGCTTTCAGATGCTTTTGGAGCTGAAGCTGCTTGCAGGAGCGATGAGTAGAAATATAAATTTAAGCTTCATCTCAAAATTTCACCATCTGCGCGTCGTTTCAAACGACAATAAATTTCTGCACTGTTGCGACAAGGGCGAAATTTTAAATATCCCGATTGCGCACGGCGAGGGAAACTATTATGCGCCTGCGGATACGCTAAAGTCGCTATACGACGAGGATTGCGTGCTGCTAAAATATTGCGACGAAAACGGCGCGGATCTAAATCCGAACGGCTCAGTGGACGCAATTGCCGGGATTTGCGATAAAAACAAAAAGATTTTCGGCCTGATGCCGCATCCTGAGCGCGCGATAGAGCCTATTTTGGGCGGCACGGACGGAGAGAAAATGCTAAAAGGCTTAATTTGCTAAAAAGAATTCTTACTATTTTAGGTGTCTGCACGCTTGCGTTTGCTGCGCCGGAGATTGAGATCGATTCGCTTGATGATCTAAGTAAATATGCACCGAAAAAAGCTGAGGATAAGCCGGACGAGCCGCAGACGCGCGATAATTCCAAGGTAATGCTGAAGTATAATAAAAAAGAGGTTATGTCGATGGATAATCTAAGCATCGACGATCTTAAGGCTTTGGCGCCTACTAACGAAGTCGATCTGGATGTATCCGACGATAAGGTCTATCAGGACATTAAGCCCAAAGAGCTTACGCTAAAAGCCAGCGGGATGCCTAGGAAGGTGTATTGCAATCAAATTTTTAAGATCGACTTCGCCGTGTATTTAGGGCAGAAAATCACCGTTAAGCCAAAGCTAGAGATCAGCCGCACCAATGGTATGAAGTGGCTTAATGCCGACAATCTTACGTGGATTGAGGGTGACGAGATGTTTGAGACGACGCTGTGGTTTGCAGCAAGCGATAAGAGCGATAAGATAAATGAGCTCGTTTTGACCTTGCAGCGTAACGGAGAATTCTTTGAAAAAAGCTCTATTAAGCCTGATAATCCGGAATTTATGAAGCTCGACACGAAGCCTAATTTTTCGCATATCGTAGCTGACGAGCTGAAACTTAAAAACTACAAAACTACCAAATTTGACGACGTATCGAATTTACTTACGCTCGATCTTGGTATCCGAAACGGCGCAATCAGCGCTTTTAGTATCGATAATCCAGCCATTATTAAGCAGGGTGTGGACTCCGTACGCGGCGCATACGCAAGTCAGAGCGGATATTATTTCGCCGTCGTGGATAAAAATATCACAAATTTAGACTTCAGCTACTTCAATCTCCAGACGAAAAAATTTGAAAATTTCGGGCTTGAGCTCAACCCACGCGCCGAAGATCTTAGCACACAGATCGGACTAAATCCGAAAGAGAGTAAATTCGAAGCCTACAAGCAGATCGCGATATATACCCTCGCAGCCGGGCTTTTGGTGATGTTTCTGCTTAGCAAAAATATCACGCCTCTTATTTTCGCGATACTGATTTTAGCGGTAAATTTCTATGCGCAAAGGCCTTACGGCACGGGCAGTATCGCGCAAAATTCCCCGGTTAGAATTTTGCCTATGCAAAGCTCCACCGTGTTTTACGTGACTAAAAATCCTGAGAAGGTCGAAATTTTGGGTACGAATAAGGAATTTTATAAAATCATGCTGGGCGGCAACAAGATCGGCTGGGTTAAAAAAGATGAGCTTAGCAAGGATTAGAGCGTTATTTTACGCGATTTGGTTTATTTTTACCGTCGTTTGCGTCGTGATCGCCATGGCGGTGAAAAACTCCTCTCACCGCCGCTTTCGTCGCATTTGGGGGCGCTTCCAGCGCTACGGCATTGGATACGATATCCAGATCATAGGTACTCCCGATCCGCGCGCGCAGCTAGTAATCGCCAACCACCAAAGCATAATGGATATCGTCGTGCTCGAAGAAACCCATCCCGCCGATATCTGCTGGATCGCTAAAAAGGAGATCGCCGACATCCCTATCATCGGTAAAATCATCACGCTTCCGAAGATGATCCAGGTCGATCGCTCAAATCCGCGCGATCTGGTGCGGATCGTGCACGAAGTGCAGCAGCGCGTGAGCGAAGGGCGCGTCATCACGATGTTTCCCGAGGGCACCAGACATCGCGGCACGCAGCTTTTGCAATTCCAAAGCGGCGCCAAAGCGATCGTTAGCAAGCTCGGTCTGCGCGTCCAGCCCGTGGTACTCATCGGCACGCAGCACATCGCAAACTCTCACGATTTCACCGTCCACAGCGGACATGTCAAAATCATCTACCTAGACCTACTCGACACGAGCGATAAAGATTGGCTGCAGCACGCTAGAGATACGATGCAAGCCGTAATCGACGAAAACGAAACCGCCGAAGCGTAGGCGGAATTAATAAATTTATCGACGAAATTCAAACGCGATTTTTGTTAATTCGCGCGATTTCTGCGCGCTAGCGCATTTATTTGCGCTTTGATTTGCGCTTTGATTTGCGGCGGCGGAATTTTTATAAATTTCATCCGCTCGTGTCAGACGGCTGAATTTTAAAATTTTATCTCGCGCAAGCCCGCGCGATTTTGAGCGGCCGCAAATGGAATTTAGCGGCGGATTGTGGAGTTTTCATACGCGGTACGTGCGCGGCGAACGGCTAAATTTTAAAATTTCATCTAAGCGGCAGGCGGCGAGTTATCGGCAAGAGATAGGCAAGAAAACAGCGCCTGTATAAAAGCGAAATTTTAAAATTTACGCGGCGCGGCAAGATAAAATTTAACGTATAACGTATATTTAGCCATTTGCGAAAATGGCTAAACGATTTGTCGCAAGAGCAAAGGCGGCGCCAACCCGCAAGCGGTCTAAAATTTTAAATTTCTTAAGGAGGAAAGAATGGCGTTTGTTACAGAGGAAATTTCAAAAGAGGATGTCGAGAAATACGATTTGCTAAAACCGTGCAATGAGATATGCAATAAGTATTATCAGGGTGAGCTTGATTGGGTAGATTTAAATTCGAGAGATTGGTGCATAGATCGAGAAAGAGGTATTTGGCTTTTTGTAGTACGCAGTATCACTATCGGAGATCCGAGAGATATGGAATTTAGCGGAGAAGTGATATGGCTTTTGCATTATAGAGGCAAAGATATAGAGATCGATCTGAGGAATATACATAATGAATATACCGGTAAAAAAGATACGGATAATCCGTTTATACTAATATATGAACTGGAATCTATAAGAAGCGATATCGGGGATATACCAAAACAAGAGATTGTAGATATTTTAAAAGAAATTTTAAATGAGTTTAAGGGAGGAGACATTATAACGTATTTTATCCCTAAAGAGAATATTCAAGTAACTTTTATATCAAAAATTTAAAGCAAAGGGGATAAGGTGGCGTTTGTTACAGAGCGTATTTCAAAAGAGGATATTGAAAAATATAGTTTATTGGAAACGATAAACAAAATACGCAAAAAATATGATGATGATGATGAAATTAGTCTATGGTTCCTAGAAAGATTAGATTGGTGTATAGACCGAGAAAATAACACTTGGCTAATTCGTATATCGCATGATCATTTAAGAGATATAGGAGATTATGCCTTAACTAAAACGATATGGTTATTGCATTATAAAAGTAACGATATAGAGCTGGACTTGAGGCGGATTTTTAATGATGAAACGATTGGCGATCCGCATAGAATTATTTATGAGCTTCACGATATAAAAACAGATGCCGAGAATACAACCAGCAATGAAATTATAGATATTTTGAGAAAAATTTTAAACATATATGGCGGTGGCGGAGTTGGACTAGAAAATTTTACTTTAAAAGAGAAATTAAAGGTAAGCTTTAATAGTCAATTTATAGCAAAGTAAGAATACGAGCCACAAGGCAAAACAAGCAAATGCCGAATTAAAGAAATAGTAGATGATTAAACCGCCTGCGATTAAGAAAACTATTTGCTTTATGCCGATCATCAATATGCAGTCGATTTAAAATTTTACCGTCGTAATAGGATAAATTTTAAAACCTCATCTGCTTAAATCAGCGTCGGCTTTAGCTTGCGTGCCGAAAAGTCGGGCCTCTCGCCGCGAGCTAGAGCGATGAGCTCATCCGTCGCAATTAGATAAAAGCCCGCGAGATCTCTGCCGAAAAGCCTTTGGATTTCATCGCTTCTGCCGTCTAAAAAATCAAGCGCGAGCTTGGAATTTAGGAGCAAAAAATCGCTTCCGCTATCAAACGCGTCAAATAAAATTTCGCCCCCCAGCCGCAGCGCGCACTCCCGCTCCCGCTCGTATATCTGCGCTCCAAGCGGCGCGCCTTCGCAGCCAAAGTGCACGATCTGCGCGCCCAGTCTACTAGCTAGCTCCTCCGCGGCCTCGTCGTACCACACGGCGACGTTAAAGCCGCTAAAATTGTGCTTCGCGCCCGCTGCGTCAAATTCCGCCATGCTCTGCGCGCTTAAAATTTTATTGCTGCGCGCGGGCTCAAATTTTAAAATGTCGCAAAACGCCCTGTATGCCGCGCGATCGTCAAACTCCATCCCCACGGCGTCGCACTTCGTAAAATACGCCATCTGCGGCTCGATGATCTCCAAAATCCTCATGCGCTCGCTCGGGTGCGTCTGCATCAGGTGGTGCGCGAAGATAAAGGCGCTGTTGCCCAAAAACTCCTGCGAGCATGCGGGGATTTTCGTCGAGTAAAAATAGGGCGCGAGACTTTTGTAAAACTCGAAATCAGAGGCGTCCGCGATGCTCTCAAAGGCTTTAAATTTATCCAAAAACGCCCTCGGCTCGCAGCGCAGATCTTTAATCGCCTCTTTTTCGCTAAGAGGCGAGATGATTAGCTCGCTTCCAAAGTGCGCTATAAGCGTATCTAGCGGCTCTTTTACGCTCACCGTGGTGCCGCCGATTTTTACAAATTCCACCCCCTGCGCGCTGAAATAGGGATCGTGCGCGCAGATGTCGTCAAGCAGTGCCGCGAGATCGGCAAAGGGCGCGCTTTCATAAACATAGGGCTTGAAGTAGCTTGCGACGTCGCAGCGAGGATCGAAGCGAAAGAGCCTGATTAGCATTTTTCATCCTTTTTTTATGGCGAATGATACTAGAATTTGCCTTAATAATGAGTTTTTTAGGCTCAATTTTATAAAATTGCGCCTTAGATTAACGCAAAGGTGGGCTATGAAAAATTTATATACCCTAAATCACGCGCCGATAAATGCGCATTTTAGTAAAAACTCCAACGATTTCGTCGTGCGCGAAGTGCCGCTTTACGAGCCTAGCAATGAGGGCGAGCACTGCATTTTGCTGCTGCAAAAAAAGGGCATCAGCACGCACGAAGCGCTGCGGATTTTAAGCGAACATACGGGCGCTAAGATGCGCGAGTTCGGCTACGCGGGGCTTAAAGACAAGCAAGGCCTTACGACGCAGCACGTTAGCATGCCTGCTAAATTTGAGCCCGCACTGGGCGGATTTTCGCACGAGAGCCTTAAAATTTTAAGCGTGCAAAGGCACAAAAATAAGCTTAAAATCGGCCATCTTAAGGGCAACGACTTTTTCATCCGCCTAAAAAAGGTCCTACCGCCCGACGCCGTCAAGCTCGCAGCCGCGCTAGATACGCTAGGACGCGAGGGCTTTGCGAACTACTTCGGCTATCAACGCTTCGGAAAGTTCGGCGATAACGCGGCGCAGGGCGAGGAGGTGCTACGCGGACAAAGGCGGCTTAAAAACCCCAAAATGCGCGACTTTCTAATCAGCGCCTATCAGAGCGAGCTTTTTAACCGCTGGCTTAGCAAGCGGGTCGAAATTTCAAAATTTGCGGCGGAATTTAGTCTTGGCGAGTTTGCTAAAATTTACGAACTAAGCAAAGATGAGGCACGCGAGATCGCGGCTCAGCCGCAGTTTTTTAAGCTGCTAAGGGGCGAGATTTTAGGACATTTTCCGCACGGCGCGTTTTTTAGCTGCGACGATCTTGGCGCGGAGTGCGAGCGCTTCGCGAGGCGAGAAATCACGAGCGCAGGCCTTATCGCGGGGCGAGCGAAGCTGCGAGCTAGCGGGCTTGGCGGCAGATTTGAAGATGAAATTTTCGCGCCTGCTCGCGAGTTTGAGGCGCAGATGAACGGCTCGCGCAGGTTTGCGTGGAGCTTTATGGAGCGCGTGCAGCACGCCTATGATGCGCAAAATGCGCATTTTAGCTTCAGTTTCTACCTGCCGAAAGGCTCTTATGCGACGGTCGTTTTGGAAGAAATTTTGCACCGAGATATATTTGAGGGCGCCGCGACAGACGAGGATTGAGCCGCATCGCGCCGTGGATTATGGTTCACGCCACGTCAAACGGCACCGCAAAGTGGGGTTCACGCCGCACTTGCGCTACGTCGTAGCGCGCCACGCCGCGAAGTAGGGCTCGCGCGTCCCATGTCGCGCCCACGTCAAACCACGCCACGTCGCGGTGCACTACGCTGCACGGAATTTTGGAGCCGGCTGCGTGGATTTAAATTTATGCGGCGATGAAATTTTATGAAATTTCGTAAAATTTCATCGCAGTAAGCGCGTCTTTTTGTCTAAGCCATAGAATTTAAAATTTTATTCGGCTCGGCCGTAGGTGAAATTTAATAAATTTCACCTTTTTATAGTTGTCTAAATTCATTTTCGCCAAATAACCAGCAAAATATTATTAAGCTTAAAATCGCTTAAGTCTTTTATCTACTATTGCCCGTTTACAATATTTTCAAAAAAATTATTCTCTTCCCAAAAGTAGCATTCTAACATTTTTAAAATTCCATTTTCCAAAAGAACCATTGCTCCTCCAATATTTTCACCAGAAAGCATTAAATTTACATTGCCGACAAAACCGTTGTTTTTGCTTTTTTCTAATATTTTTTTACACTCGAAATGGCAATAATATCCGGCTGTCGAAATCTCTCTTTTTGTAATTTCTGAATTTTCAAACTGCTTATAAAGCGCATAATCGCTTAAATCATCACTTATTAGTTTAACAATTTCAGCTTCGATATTTGCAATATCTGTAAAATTATCAAGGAATAAACATTGTTCCGATTTTTGGTTTTCCATTTTTTATAACTCCACGTACAGTAATTTCATAGCCTTTAATATTAACTTTATAGCCATTAGTAAAATTATTTAGCAACTTACCATTTGCCATATCTCTTTCAAGTTCTTTAATTATAGCATTATAAGCTTGTTATTGATTATTTTTAAATTTATTTAAAAAATCATCTAATTTATGCTCTTTTTTTGTTAAAGATGTGATTTAATTTATTAGCTTCTTTATCGTCGTCATCCTCCGGCGGTAATGGTGCAGGCTGGAGCTTGTACTTTGTTCACGTTCACTCCGTAAAATTTCTCTTTTAAATTCCGCAAGCCCTGAAATTTAAGCCAAAAAAGCTATAATTGCGCTCGGGTGTGGCGTGCGGTCGCTCCGCAAGGAGAGGAAAGTCCGAGCTGCGATAAGACAAGGTTGCGTCTAACGGACGCCGGGGGCAACCCTAGGGAAAGTACAACAGAAAGCAAACCGCCGCGCAAGCGGTAAGGGTGAAAGGGCGGGGTAAGAGCCCACCGCGCGCGTGGAGACACGAGCGGCAATGCAAACCCAACCTGCAGCAAGAACGGGTGGTTTCGTCTTATATTCGAACCGTTCGCTCGAACTGATTTGCAAAAATCGGTCTAGATAAATGACCGCTGTAACGGAACTCGGCTTATAACCACACCTATTTTTACGCCGAATTTATTTACTTGGAATAAGGAAAGAATTTTGAAAAGCTTAATTTTATGTGGCGCGTTTTGCGCTGTCGTTTTAGGGCTCGGAGGCTGCGCGAGAGCGGGTGCTGATAAAGCTATAATCTTGCAAGGCGACGCTCATGATCGCGCTTGTGCAGAGGTTTATGAGCGCTACAAAGAGCTCGAAGCGGAGCTTTTAGCGGTCGAGGATAGATACGCAAACCCAAGCGTTGCAAACGATTATATACAGACTTACGACGAGTACGAGCGCACCATCGCCTACTACAATGAAAATTGCGCGACCGATAAATAGGCAGCGCAGATTGAGCGTGATTTAGTATAAACATAACTGCGGGGTAGCGGCGTAAAACGCTCAAAATTTTATAAAATCTCTAAAAACTATTGAAAATTTTATGCGAAACAAAAAGCATCTAAAATTTATTACGTACGCTTGGATCTAGTGATACGAAGTCGCGGCACGGCGTATATCGGTGGTGCTTATTTGTGCCCGCATTTAGCTTAGCACGCCAAATTTGCTGTAATCGTATAACGGCGTCACATACTCGCGCATTGGCTAAGGAACGCGCAATTTATTAATCGAATCGGCGCTAAGCCTTGAAGTCGCGAAGTCGCGCTCAAAAATTCCGCCGTGCGGATTTGAATTAGTGACTTAAAGTGGCAAAGCAATACCCCAAAATTTAGCCGCGAGGCGGACGACGAACGATTTATTAATCGGATCGGTATAAAGTCACACTAAAAATTCCGTCGAGTGGAGTTGGCTGTTATGCCCGTTTATGCGTCTGCCAAAGCCTCGCAGTTTCAATATATTCCGTCGAGTGGATTTGATTAACGCCTAGATGCTTGGACCAATCGCAAAATCAAGCCTTTAAAATTATATTGCTCGGTTTTAACCTGCCGCGCGGTTTTCGTAGTATATAAAGCGGTAAAACGAGATCGTTAAGGTAGCTTTAAGGTGCAGTGCGATTTTTTCACTTACACATGCGGTTTTGAGGCGCTTGGTAATTTCAGTTTACTTGCAGAATTTTAAGATGCGCGGTTTTTTGAGACTATAGCAGCGGGTTTTTGGGTTTTTAGCGCGAAGGTTTTGACTGGTTTGCGGTGCTACGGCTTTGATTTTATTTTTATCGAAAAATCTTAGAATTTTACGATTTCACAGGAGAATTTTGTGTGTTTTGGCGCCGCGTCGAACTTAAAATTTTATCTTGCCGTCGCGTAAGATTGCGCGTCTAATCTTTCCATTTTTTTAAATACGGCGTATGTTTTGAAATTTGCGTCCGTTTTTGAAATTTTACTCCGAATAAACGCCGAATTCACAAAATAAGCCGCCCAGCGATAATTTTAGAAAGCCGTGCAAACCTGCAATGTAAAAGCTAAAGCTTTATGAGAGGCGGAGCTTAAGGCCTTTGCCGATAATCTTCTAGCCGCACAAAATTCCGCCGCGTTATAAGCTTGCTAAAGTACTCCAAGCTGCATTGTACGCTACGTTTGTCCTCATTACAGCTCGCTAAAACGCTCAAAGCGGGCTTCTAGAGATTTTGCATTTTTGTTTAAAAGCTCCGCTTGCGCAGCGAGCTTATCTGCGTATGTTTGAAGCGACGTCGCATACTTAGCATGCGCCTCAAAGTCCGATTTTAGCGCGTAAATTTCATCTTTTACCGATTTGATATTTTGCGCGAGCACCTCGTCTTTTACGAAGGTTCGGATCGTGCCTAAAAGCGCCAGCAGCGTCGTGGGTGATGCCGCAAAAATGCCGATTTGCGCGCAGTATTCAAGTACCTGCGGCAGCTTCTCGCAGACATATACAAAAACTGCTTCGCTGGGCACAAATAGCACCGCAAACTCCGTGCTCAGAGGCGGTATGATGTATTTTTCCGCGATATCTGCGGCGTGCTTTTTCATATCGGAGGCGAGTTGCTTATCCGCACTAGCAAGCGCTGCAGTGTCGTTTTGAAGCGGAGGCAGCGATGATCTTTTCATAGCTTTGAAGTGGGAATTTTGAGTCGATGCAAAGAATTTTTTCTTTTGCGATATGCAGCGCGCAGTCTGCGATCCTTCCGTTTGGTAGGTGCTTTTGCAGCTCGTAAAATGCGGTGTTTTGCCCATAGATCATCGATAAAATTCTCTCTAATCGGTACTCGCCGAAGTTGCCGCGTAATTTTACATTGCCTAAAATCGAGTTTAGCCTTGCGATTTCGTCACGCACCTGAAGCGAAGTCTTATTTTGCTCGCTCATTCGCGCTAAATTTTCCGCTATGTCCTTAAAGCCGCGATCTAGCGAGCTTAAATTTTCGCTAAGTGCGCTGTTTTGGCGTTGCAAGCCCTCGCCTAGGGATCTATTAAGATAATAGAGCTTATCGTTAAAGCCGTCGTTTAGGCTTTGATTTAGCTTAAAAAGCTCGGCGCTCGCTCTCGCACTTTGAGCCTTGAGCCTTTCGCTTAAAAGCTCGCTAAGCGCGGAGTTTGCATCGCTTATGCGGCGGTTTTGCAGCACGAGCGCGATCAGCAGGGCAAGCACTAGCGCAGCAAAAAACGCAAACGCTGCGAGCAAAATCCCATCAGCGCCCATTTTCTTGCACACTTTGCGGATCTAAAATTTCATTTTTGTAGCGTAGATATTCGATATCGTTGTTAAGCGCACGATTTTCCTCAAGCAAAACTTCGTGCTTGGTACGAAGCGCGGCGATGTCGCGGCTGATGTAATAAATTTCGTTGCGGATGTAAATCGCCGGCACCGTCAGCAAAAACGCAAATCCGATCAGCAGATAAACGACTAAAAGCTGATAAAGCGTGAGATTTTTCTCCTTTTTTTTCTCGGCGTCGTAGTTGCGTAGTAGTTCGTCTTGTGCGCCAGCAAAACTGCCGTAGCTGCGCCCTGCAGCAAGGCTTGCATAATCATGCGCGCCCAGATCCGCGTAATTTTGATTTTGCGTGCCTGTAAAGCTTGCATCTGCAAACGCCGCGTAATCCGCCTTGCCGACAAAATTGGCACCTGTAAAATCGCCGTAACTCGCTCCACTGGAATTATCGCTGCCGCGAGCGGCTGAAAGATTTACGTCGCCGCGTCCTTTGAATTTTACTTTGTTGCTTTTATTAAATTTTGTTCCGCCGCTTTCGGAATTTAAATGGTTTTGGGTGCTTGTAAAGCCTGAACTTTCGAATCCCAAGCTAGTAAAATCGTCGTAACCGCCCGCTGCGCCCGCGTAGTTTCGTTTTACAGAAAGATCTGCGGCAAGCTTATCCTCTAGCTCCTCATCCGTCAGATCCTCCATAGCTCGTCTTTTCGCAAGCTCTATGCCCGCTAGATCGGATGTCCCTGCAAAGTCGTGCCCGTCATCGTCGTCGGCAAAATATTCATATTTGTTCATTTAAAATCTCCATAAATTTAAAACCACGATCTTATCTTTACTCGCCGCTAAGGCGCCTGTGTCAAGATAAAATTCTGCTCGAAACCCGCAGCTAGCGTGTACCCAGCAATGGGCCCTTAAGGTAAAATTTAAAAGCCAAAATCACGAGCAAAATTTTTCTTTGCAATTTTACCTCGGTAAATGGAATTTTATCTTAACTCGCCAAATTCTATCTCGGTCTGCAAAATCAAAATTTTACTTTAGCGGGCTATTACGTTTATTTATCTGGCTCTTTGCACGATATTGTATAGCAGCAGAAGCTTCAAAAGAAGCATCGCGTTAATTTTGCTCGTTTTTTGCACCACAGGCTTACGAAATTTATGTAAAGGCAAATTCTGCTGTAGCAGGTGAGCTTATGTTGCTTTTATCTATTTTTTATACGCTGTGACAGCTTGCAAAATTTATATCGGCAGCAGAGTTATCTGCTGAGTCTAGCTGTCTAGTTTAAAATTTTTACGTTGATAGTTTTTGCATTTGCGGCGAAATTTTATTTACTTCACCGCTATCTATCTGCAAAATTCTATCTTGGCAAGCGGAATTTTAATGTCTTTGCCTGTTTGCACCGCCTCTTTGGGAAAAATTCATTTTGACAGGTAAAAATCGAGCTCACTTTACCGAGATTGACTATTTATAAAATTTTGTCAAATCATCTGAAAAACCGTTAGAATTTTACTGAGCCTTCGACTCTGTGCCTATGCTACCGCCTAGTCCATAAAAACATGCAGCAGTTAAATCTCATAAAATTATACGTTAAATATAGCGTAAAATTCAACGTTAAATTTTTCGCTAAAATTTTATAATTTAGCTATTAGGTACTCAAAATAGCATTGAAAAATATCATAAATTCTAAAGCAAATCTTTGTAAACTGAATTTTAAAATTTCGTAAAATTTTAAAATTTAATGCCTGCAAATCTATAAATTTTACAAAATTTCGTCAAAATTTAAAATTCATAGCAAGCAAAGGCGGTCATTTTAGCCAAAAAATTCTAAGCTTCGCGCTTGCAGCCCGCGAGTTTTGCGCAAGCTCTTGCGCGTCCGCTATTATAGGACTTTTAGTTAGGATTTTGCCTAACGAATGCCCGCCGCCGCATTCGCAGCGCATAAACTCGCTAGGGCAGACGCAATCGCGCCCCCACGCCTTAAATCGCTCCTTTACTATGCGGTCTTCAAGCGAATGAAACGAGATTATAGCGACAGTTGCATTAGTTAGAATTGAATCGCGCGATTTTTGCTCAATGAGCGCGAGCAGGCGCTTTAGTTCGCCAAGCTCGTCGTTTACCTCGATGCGGATCGCCTGAAATGCTAGCGTAGCCGTGCTGATGCTGCGCCCTTTAACGGGCTTCGTTCCGATTAAATTTGCCAAAGCTTTGGCGCTTGTTAGTGGTGCGTTAGCCCGTGTAGTAGCTATTTTAGCAGCGATTGCGTTAGCATTTGTTAGCTCGCCGTATTCGTGGAAAATGCGCGCTAGATCCGCTTGCGAGTAGCTGTTTACGACATACGCCGCATCTAGAGCTGCGCTCTCGTCCATTCGCATATCCAGCGCATCGCTTTTAGTGGAAAAGCCGCGGCAGTTTTTATCCAGCTGAAGAGATGAAACGCCGATGTCGGCTAATATCCCGCGAACTGCGCGGAGCTTTTGCTCGGGCAGAATTTCTAAAATTTCGCTAAATTTTGCTTTGTGGATTTCTATGCGATCTTTAAATTTACTGAGCCGCTCGTGCGAAAATTCTATCGCTTCGGCATCTCTGTCGCAAGCGATGAGTTTAAGGCGCGGATTAGCGGTCAAAATGCCCTCGCTGTGTCCGCCATAGCCTAGCGTGCAGTCGATAACATAGCCGTCTTCAAGCTGCGAAAATGCGGCGATCGTTTGCGAAAAAAGAACGGGAATATGTGGAGCTTGCACTTAAATTTATCCTTTTGAAATTTCTAATTCTATATAATAGCGAAATTTTTTATAAAGGCGAGAGATGGACGAGTATTATTATGAAATTTTACGCAAAATTTCGCTTTCTATGTTTAGAGAGCGATTTTTAGGGATCTTTCACGGCTCGATTTCAGCAAAAATTAAAGAAAATCAGTTCTTGATCAACAAAAAAGACGCGATTTTCGATAGCCTGGATAGGGATGATTTTATAACGCTATTTTCAAAAAAAGACTACCGCTGGCAGGATGCTAGCATCGATAGCGACATACATATAAATATCTACAAAAATATAAAAGAGGCGAAATTCGTAACCTACGCGACACCACCATATCTCGTCGCATATACGCTGGAGCATGATTTTATTTTGCCACGAGATTACTTTGGGGTGAGCAAATTTAAGCGCATTGAAATTTATGATCCTAAGAACTACGACGACTGGCACGAGCGCGCGCCGTATGAAATTTGTAACTATATGATAAATGAAAATAGCGATATAATGGTGATCCGCGGCTATGGGGTTTTTGCCCATGCAAGGAGCGCGCAGCAAATGGCGAAAAAAATAGCGATTTTAGAAATGAGTTCAAAGCTGCTTTTGCTAAGCTAAGATTAATGTATACCAAATCATTTACTAACGCGTTATAATTCGCTAAAAATGCCTATTTTTCAGCCTTACATAAGGTTTTATCTGTATAATTACTAACAAAAAATTTCTTTAGTTAGCTATTTAAGGATTTAGATGATAGAATGGATGCAAAAGCATAAGAAGTCGCTTATACCGACTATTTGGATAAGCACGATAGCTTTCGTGGGCGCAGGCTTCGTCGGCTGGGGCGCATATGATATGAACGCTAACCGCGCAGGCTCAATCGCCAGAGTTGGGCAAATTTCCATAACAAATCAAGAATTAAACACAAAATACTCCGAACTATACAATCGGCTAAGCGCTATGAGCGATGGGCAATTTACTCAAGAACAAGCCAAAAATATGCATCTAGATCAGATTGCAGTAGATCAGCTAATCGGTGAGGCATATTTTCTAAATTTTGCTAAAGACTTAGGCATTCAGGCTAGTGATAAAGATATGGCGGAATTTGTACTGAACTCGCCAAATTTCCAAGAAAATGGCGCATTTAGTAAGGAACTTTACAACAACGTAGTAAAAAATTCTGGACTTACTAAAAAAGAATTTGAGCGCAATCTACAAAAGGTCCTAACTTTAGAAAAGCTTGGCAAAGCGCTAAAAATAACGCCTAGCCCTAAGATCGTAGAAGCATTTGCAGCATCGCAGCTGATGCAGGATAAGGTTTCTGCAGAGATAATCTACGCAGACGCTAACGTCACTTTTAATGACGACGAGCTAAAGAAATTTTGGGAAGGTGAGAAATCGCACTTTATGACCGAGAAAAAATATAATCTAGGGGCCTATTTCGTAGCGCCTAGCAATGCGGACATAAACGAAACCGAGCTAAGTAAATTTTACGAAGAACACAGAGGCGAGTATAGAAGCCTGGATGATAAACTATTGGATTTTGCAGAAGCCAAACCTAATGTCTTAAAAGATTACCGAATGGATCAGGCTAAAAAAATCGCAAAAAAAGATTTTCCAGATATTAAAAAAGGCAAAATCGATACTAATGAAACCATAGTTGCTACGGCTAGCAATTTTCCAATATCTGAGATTGAGGTGGCAAAACCAGGAGATGTCATTAAGCCTTTCGAGTACAAAGGCGGATATCTGATTGCTAAACTGAACGGCGTAGAGCAGCCTAGGCAGATGAGCTTTGAAGAGGCTAAGTCTTTAGCTTCTAAAGAATTTGAAACGAAAAAACGTAAAGAGCTACTTGAAAAAAGAGCCCAAGATGCGCTTAAAAATTTCAAAGGCGAAGATTTCGGCACCTTATCTCTAAATAGTAAAAACAACACCAAGCTAAGCGATGACGAATTTTATAAATTTCTTATTGATATGTTTAATAAGCCTGCCAAAGAAGGGATAGTGATGTTTGGTAATAAAGCCGTAGTGTATAAAATTTCACAGCAGAGCCTAGGTAGCAGCGAAGAGATAGATAAAGAAAAAGCGATCGTCGCCGATAGAATAACCACGTTATTAAATTCTAATCTGCAAGATGATCTAACCAAAATGCTAGAAAAGCGCTATAAAACCGAAAGATATTTTAAAGGTAAAGACAGTGAGTGAGTATATTTTAGGTCTAGATATAGGCTCAACTAAAATTCGCGCGATAATCGCTAAAAATGATGGCATTTTTACGGTCTTAGGCGTTGGCGGAGCCGATACTTTAGGTATCAAAAAGGGTGTTATAACAAACATAGAGCAGGCCGCGGGCTCAATAAAGCAGGCGGTGAAAGCAGCAGTAAAAGGCGCTGGTAGAAGCTATGATAAAGCCATTATATCTATCTCGGGCTCATACGCCAAAAGCGTTAAATCTCGCGGTGTCATAACTATGGAAAATGAGATTGGGCTGGATGAAATAAAGCGTGCCATGCAGGTTGCCGAAGCGCAAGCAAATGTGCCTAGCGATAGTGTGATTTTACATGTGCTTCCGTATGATTTCAGAGTCGATGAGCAGGAACACATCGAAGACCCCCTCGGTATGAGCGGCACGCGCCTAGAGGTATCTACGCATATCGTCATCGCGCCAGAAAGCTCTATTAAAAATTTGAAAAAATCCGTTGAAATGGCTGGCGTGAAAGTCGATAATATTGTCCTTTCAGGCTACGCATCATCCATATCTACGCTTAGCAAGGACGAAAAAGAACTCGGCGTAGTGCTGATTGACATGGGCGGCGCTACATGCGATATAGTCATCCACCTGGGGAATTCCTTGCGTTATAACGATGTTGTGATGTTTGGCTCCAATAACGTTACTAACGATCTATCGCGCGCCCTACATACGCCGCTTCCGTATGCGGAAAACATTAAAATTACCTATAACGATCTAATTAATCAAGGCAATAGCGAAGTCGAGCTGCCTGCTTTAGGAGATAGCGAGTCAGAAAACCACATCATAAGCCTTGAGATCATCTCTCAAGTTATCCTCGCTCGCGTTAAAGAGACCTTTGATATGATAGCCGATAAGATCGAAAGAAGCGGCTATAAAGACCGCATAGGCGCAGGTATTGTAATCACGGGCGGTATGGCGAAGCTAGACGATGTGCGCGATTTAGCGGCGATAGTTTTTGATAATACTTCCGTTAGGGTTGCAAGAGCAAAAAGCGTGGGCGGCTTGCACGAGATCGCTGATGATATTTCAAATTCTTGCGCACTAGGACTTTGTATGTATGGCTTTGGCGAATTCACCCCTTACGAGATGGACTCTAACGGCAAACTCCGCTACAAAGACGAAGTTATAAACAAGGCTCCGAAACGAAATGTGAACGAATATTATGAAAAAGAGGTCAGCAAGGCGATAGAAAAAGAGGGCGTCAGAGCGGACGGCGGTGCGACTGCGGCTAAGAAGGAGGATTTGAATATCCAACTTCCCAAAAAAGACGGACAGAATTTTTTCAATAAAATTTGGTCGTCTATGAAAAATTGGTTTTAAAATTTAAGCTAAGGAGATACTCGTGAAAGGATATAGTATGGAAGAAAGAAAAGGCATCTACGGTGCCAAGATGAAGGTTATCGGCGTCGGCGGCGGCGGATGCAACATGATAAATCATATGATCCGCGAAGGATTTACCAAAACCGACGTTGAGCTTATGGTGGCTAACACCGACGCACAGGCGTTAGAAAAGTCGATCGCAAATACTAGAATTTTACTAGGCGAAAACACCACCAAAGGCCTTGGCTGCGGTATGGATCCAGCGCTTGCTAAAATGGCTGCGGAGGAGAACTACGACGATCTTAAGGACCGCTTGGACTACTCTGACATCGTTTTCGTGGGCTCCGGTCTAGGCGGCGGTACCGGTACGGGCGCTGCACCTATCGTTGCAAAAGCTGCGAAAGAGAAAAAAGCGCTAACTATCGGCGTCGTTACCACCCCTTTCGGTTTTGAGGGTAAAAAGCGCATGCGATTAGCACAAGAGGGTCTTGAAGAGCTTAAAAAAGAGTGCGATTCCATAATCGTTATCCCAAATCAAAATTTATTAAAGATCATCGATAAAAAAACCGGTCTAAAAGATGCTTTTAAGATCGTAGATAATGTCCTATTCCAAGCCGTAAACGGTATGATCTCCGTGATCTTAGAGTCCGGCGATAGCGATATCAACGTCGATTATGCCGACGTCAAAAAGGTAATGACTCACCGCGGTTTGGCGCTTATGGGTATCGGCGTTAGCGAAGGTGATGGCGCGGCAGAAGAAGCGCTAAAAAGCGCGATTCAATCTCCGCTTTTGGATAATACCTCCATCCACGGCGCTATGGGCGTGTTAGTGCATTTTAAGATGTCGCCTGATTGCTCCTTGCTTGAGATTGAATCTGCGATGAATATCATCGAAGATACCGTGGATAAGGACGCTGACGTTACATGGGGCACTACCACAGATCCTAAGATGGAAAATAACCGCGTCGAGGTTACTCTCATCGCCACCGGCTTTGAAAGGAGCATCGAGGAAAAAAAGCAGGTCGCCAGCGATAACGTAGCAGATCGCAGGAAGGCGCTTTTAGAGAGTATGGGTCGAAATTCTATCTTTTCTAGACAAAAGGTAAGTAGCGGCGATTTTAACGGAGACGAAACCTACGACGAGCTCGACGAGCCCGCATTCCTACGCAACCAGATGGACTAAATGCGCAGACGAGATAGGCAGCTAAGCGAAGATGAGGCGTTAAAAATCATCGACGAGAGCGAATACGCTACGCTTAGCTGCATAGACGAGAGCGGCGAAATTTTTAGCGTGCCTATCTCGCCGGTGCGCGATGCAGACGTTATTTATATCCACGGCGCGCCTGCCGGCACAAAGGCGAAACTTTTTCAAAACGGACGCGCGGTAACGGCGGTTTTTGTTAGCTACAACCGCGTTCCTACCCCAAGCGATGAAGAATACCGATCGATCGCAAACGACGCTGCCGCTTTAGGCTCTAGAGTTTATACGACGGAGTACCGTAGCGCAATCGCCGTTTGCGAAGCAAGCGAAGTAGAAGATGACGAGCGTAAAATTTACGCCCTGCGGATACTATGCGAAAAATACACCCCAAACTACATGTCGCGCGTTGAGTTCGCCTCCAGAGCATCATTAAAGCGCATGAAAATTTACGAACTCAAAATAAAATCCGTAACCGCAAAGGCTAAAATTTTATAATGCATCCAAATTTGCGCTTCCTGCGCCATGCCTTACTTTGCAGGAATCTCTTCTTTTATATGTTTTGTCCTTTTTGTCGACCGCCCTACTTTACTTGCGATCGACATTCGCTTGAGTTTAGTGCGGTACCTCTTTTCAACGCCGCTATTTGATTTCAGTTATGATGGGCTTTAAAGGAGCGAGATTGAAATTTTTTATAACCGCCGTGAATACGGAGGTAGGAAAGACATTCGTTACAGCTTCGCTTCTGCGGGCGTTTTTGCAGAGCGGTCGCACAGCAATCGCGTTAAAGCCCGTGCAGACAGGATGCGAGATACGTGACGGCAGGCTTGTCGCGCCGGATGTAAGCGAGTATGCTAAAGTAAGCGCAGATAGCGACATTGCGCCGATTTATGCGTTTAAATTTCCGGCTTCGCCGCATTACAGCGCGAGTTTGGAGCGCCGCGAGATCAAGACGGATGAAATTTTAAAATTTATCGACGCTCATTCGGCGCAGTGCAAAATCACGCTGATCGAAGGCGCGGGCGGTATTTTCGTGCCGCTAAACTCGCGCGAGAGCTTTTTGGACGTGATAAGAGCGGTAGATGCGCCGATCGTTTTGGTCTGTAAAAACGAGCTGGGCGCGATAAACAGCGCGCTTTGCAGCGTCTATGTCCTGCGCTCGCACGGACTTAAAATCGCGGCACTGGTTCTAAATTTTACCGACCAAAAGGACGAAATTTGCGTATCAAACGCAGCGTATCTGAAAAGCAAGCTCAAAGACATACCCGTAATATCGCTACGCAAATTCCAAAAGGACGACTTTACAGCGGCAGCGCGCTCTTTTGAAAATTTTATCGCCTCGCTAAATTTTAACGATCCGTCGCAGATGGACGCGAGCGCGGCAAATTTAAACGAAACCACTGCGGTAGCCTTGGATGCGGCGCAAAGCGGGCAGAGGGGCGCAAATTTAAATGGAAATTCTAAAAATAGCGAGGCTCGCTGCGCTTTGGTCGCAGCGCAGGTCTGCGAACAAGACGGCGAAATCAAAAGTAGCCGCGCTGCGCCGTCGCTCATGAGCGCTTCAAGCACGGGCCCCATTGATCTAAACTTCGATGCGAAGCATCTTTGGCACCCCTACACTTCCGCGACGCACCCGCTTAAGGCACGCGGCGTGCTCCACGCCGAAGGCAATAAAATTTACACGACGCAGGGCGCGCTGATCGATGGGATGAGCTCTTGGTGGTGCGCCGTGCAGGGATACGGCAGCGAGGCGCTAAATGCAGCGGCGACCGCGCAGATGAAGGAATTTTCTCATGTGATGTTCGGCGGGCTTACTCACGCGCCCGCGATAAATTTAGGCAAAAAGTTACTCGCGATGTTGCCGCAATTTGATCGCATCTTTTACGCAGACAGCGGCTCGGTAGCGGTCGAGGTGGCATTGAAAGCGGCGATCTGCTATCAGCAAAACGCATCGCCTAAAAAGAGTAAAATTTTAACCGTTAGGGGTGGGTACCACGGCGATACGTTCGGCGCAATGAGCGTTTGCGATCCGCTCACCGGCATGCATTCGCTATTTAGCGGCATCTTGGCGCGTCAAATTTTTGCACCGCGCCCGAGCTGTCGCTTCGACGCGCCGTTTGACCCATCTAGCACGGATGAAATTTCTAAAATTTTTAAAGAAAACAAAGATGAGATAGCGGCCATCATCATCGAGCCCGTAGTCCAGGGAGCCGGCGGGATGTGGTTTTACCATCCGAAATTTTTAGACCGTCTCCGCGAGCTGTGCGACGAGGCGGACGCGGTGCTCATCTTTGACGAGATCGCCACCGGCTTTTGGCGCACGGGCAGAGTATTTGCATACGAATACTGCGGCGCGGTACCCGACATAATCTGCATAGGCAAGGCGCTAAGCGGCGGATTTATGAGCTTTGCGGCTGTTTTGACGAACGAAAAGATCGCGCACGGCGTGAGCAGAAACGGCGGTGTTTTGATGCACGGACCGACCTTCATGGCAAATCCTCTAGCTTGTGCCGTTTCGCTTAAAAATTTAGAAATTTTATGCGCGCAGGACACGGCGCAAAAGGTCGCGCAAATCCACTCCGACCTGCAAGAGGGCTTGAAAGAGTGCAGGAGCTTAGACGGCGTGGCGGACGTTCGCACCTTGGGCGCTATCGGCGTCGTAGAGATGAAGGAGGCGGTGGACGTAGAGGCGCTGCAGGAGTTTTTCGTAAAAAGGGGCGTTTGGATCAGACCGTTTGGCAAAAACATCTATCTCATGCCACCGTTCATCACGCCCAGAAGCGATACGCAAGCGCTTTGCGAAGCGATCCGCGATGCGGTAAAATTAAAAATTTATAAAGGATAAATATGCAAATTTTAATCGTATTTATCATATTTCTACTTTTGCTAGGCTTCTTGGAATTTCGCAAAAAGACCGCCCTTGAGGGCTTTTTGGTCGCGGACAGAAAGGCGAGCGCTTTTGAGATTGCATTTTCGATAGTCGCTACCTGCGTGGGCGGCGCAGCTACGATCGGCGTGGTATCGAATATGCAAAAGTATGGATTTGCCGCGGTTTGGTGGCTTTTAAGCGGCGCGATCGGACTGATGATTTTAGCGATTTTTATTGCAAAAATTCTACGCGCGAGCAAGGCGCTGACATTCGCGCAGATTGCGGAAATTTTTATTGACAAAAGAGCCAGGCTCGTTAGCGCAGTCATCATTTGCGTGGCGTGGTGCGCTATCTTAGCGGCGCAGTTTAGCGCCAGCGCGCGCATACTCTCGACGTTTGATCTAAATTTTAACTCCTCGCTGCTCATCGGAGGCGTGGTCATCATCGTTTATACGATTTTGGGCGGACAAAGAGCGGTCATTAGAAGCGATGTATATCAATACGCTATCGTAATCGCGGCGTTTTTGGCAGTTTTGCTCTGGCTAAATTTTAATTCGCCGCAGGTGTTTGAAAATGTAAATTTTACGCTCAAAAATGACGCCTTCGGATACGACAAGATCGGATATTATCTGCTGGTTATCGGTACTAGCTACGTGATTGATCCGATGCTGTTTTCTAGAATTTTAAGCGCAAAGAACGAGCGCGCGGCGATCCTAGGCTCTATCTTCGGTGCTTTTGGAATCGCAATCAGTAGCATAATGATCGCTTTTATAGGTTTTGGCGCGATGAGCCTTGCGGCCGACGGCACGAGCGGCGAAAATCTGCTTAACGTAAGCCTTTTTAACGCGCTGCCTGCATCGTTGGGCTCAGTTTTGATGCTGGGGCTATTGGCGGCGATCATATCCTCTGCGGACACCTGCTTGATCACGGCTTCTAGCATCTTCGCGCACGATATTTTGCGAAGCGAGGATCTAAAAATTTACCGCATCGCTACGCTAGGCTTCGGCGCGATCGCGCTACTTTTAGCAAGCTTCGGCGGCGAAATTTTAAACTATCTCTTCGCGGCGAGCAACATCTTCGTAAGCGGCGTGGCGACGGCGCTATTTTTCGCCATCATCTTTCGCGGCAAGATCGATAAGGATCTCGTTTTGTGCGCCATGTACCTAGGCGGCGCCTTGGGGCTAGCCGCGGCTATTAGCGGTATAAATGCCTTTGCCGTAGTGGGGATCATTACGGCGTGCATTTTATGCCTGGCGGCTAGGTTTAAATTTAACGTAGCCTTTTCAAAGCCCGATCCAGACTGCGTCTGCATACCCCAAGCAAGCAAGCACGAGAAAGAGTGAGCCCGCGGTGTGATAAAATTTCACGCGGGCGGATACGGCGCGTTTAATAAGATTATTATCGCATAAGAGTGAAGTTACT
>CAURGM010000013.1:0-58687 GCA_963524395.1 uncultured Campylobacter sp. | reverse complement strand
TCGACGCCAAGCCTTTTATGGACGAGCTAAATAAACAGGGCTTGCCGTGGGAGATAATCGAAATGAAGCCAGGCGAGAGGTATGAGATAGACTAAAATTTTAGGCGACTTTCGCCTAAAATTTTTATTTTTTACTATGATTTCTTTTTATTTCATTTAAAATTTTGATGGATTTGATGTCGTTTTTATCAGAATTTATACTCTCAAAAATTCTGATAAACTTATTTATCAAATTTTCACAACTGGAATATAGTAAAAAATTACTATTTAGACAACTTATAACACCAAAGCAAAATTCCCAGTCATTCAGTATTAATTGTTTTAATTTTTCGTCGTCTACTTTTTCAAACGCTTCAAGCTCCAATTCGTTTCCGTTCTTTAAAAGAGCTAAAATTCTCTCTTTTGTACTAATTTTTGAACGATCAGACAGATCCCTCAAGTTATCATCATACTCTATTAATACAGGGTCAAATTCTAAAATTTTATCTATATCAGGATTATACGGCAAAATGGTATTGTAACTATTATTTTCCAATATACCCTTCAATATATTAATGGCAAAATTATGATATTCATCAGCTTGTGTCGGATTTCGTTCTTTGATAAACTCTATATAAAAAATAAAGTTACTCACCCCTAAAACATATACCATATCAATATTGTCAGCAAGAAAATCTCTTATTTTATTGCAATATTCTCCATCATCCAATTTAAAGTCGTATTGCAATCTATGCATATATCCATCCAATTTCTTAAGCTTATCTTCTTTAAATTTTATGATATTAACAACATCTCTAATCTTTTCGTCATCTGTTATGGATTTTGTTATATAGCTTATGATTTCCTCTCTTATGTCACTTGGCTCAAGGTAATTTATTTGAGCATATTCTATAACCTCGTCAAACTCTTTATTTTTCTAGTTATCTTTAAGATTATTAGTAAAGTACTTAAAAGAATATTTATCAAGCTCCTTAAAATCCATATTTAATTTCAAAGCATTTATAGTAGCTATTTCCATAATGTCTTTTACTAAAATTTGCTCGGTGTATTTAAAATCCTTTAAATCTTTTTCTAAAAAACCAAAATCATTTAGCGCAGTTACTACTCGTTTCATAATCCTAATATTGTTTATATTGTGTTTTTTAAAATATTCGAGTGGATAGCTTTTAAAAAATTTAAGCTCTTTATGCAAAATTTTATATGAATCTTCTATAGAGGGATTATATTCAAATTCGTAATCTATGATTTTATCTTTTTGTTTTTTTGTATCGTTGTCTAAAATTAATTCACCAGCATTAAAAATCATAACAATATGGCAGTTTTTCTGTTCTTTAATTTCTGATATTAATCCGAATATGTCTTTTAAACTTAATTTATTTGATAATCTTTCAAAATCATCAAAACAAATTACGATATTTTCGAAATCTTTCTTTTCAAAAAACGATATGCATTCAATAATGGCCGAACCCAATTTCGGCGTAACTTCATCTAAAATTTTATCAAATCTTAATTTTTTAGCATTCTTTGAAATTTCAGATATCGTCCGACTTATTCGATAGGCCTGCAATATAATTTCTTGTTTTATTTGTTTAATATCATCCTTACCGAATATAGAAATGTATGCAAATTTTTTATTTAACTTTTTTGAATTTCTTTCCGCAAATTTTTGCCAAAAATATGTTTTTCCAACTCCCCATTTGCCGTTTAATACCATGCAAATAGCGCTTTCTTTCCTTAAAAGATCAATAAATTTGTCTTCTATTTTACTTTTTATTTGCATCGTCCTCTATCTCATTTTTACTTTAAATTTCTAGAATATTGATGTTTGTATGGTTATTATAACTTAAATATCCTTTTTTTGTCACATATATTTTGTAATATTTATATACAGGCAAATTTATGGTTAATTAAACATATTTTAAAAAAATATTATTAAATACTTACTCTATAGAAACATAATCGTCTTTAGTATTATTATATCGTCGCCTCTTGCTCCAATGCCGCACTCTTGATAGCGTGCCGCAGGAGATGAAAGGCTCGGCCGCTGCGCTCATCGGCTCGTTGCAATACGGCAGCAGCATCCTCTCCTCGGCGATGCTTGCGGCGTTTTCTGCGGGTACGCCGCGAGTGATGTCTTGGATCATAGCGCTGTTTGTTTGGCTAAGCGCGCTTGCTGCATATTTAATAAGTAAATTTTAAATTGCGGCGAAATTTTATAATTTGCCATCGAGTTCGGCTCTGTTTTAAACAGACGGGCGATTTCTTAAATTTAAACTCTAGCTAAATTTAGACCGAAATTTTTAAGTAAACTTTGCTATAATCGCCGCAATTTTGAAAAAACCGAGGAGAAAATATGAAACTAATTTACGCCGCTTGCGTGCTGGCTGTGTTTGCTTCGGCTCAGACCGAAACTGTGCAGGTGCCGGACTTTGCTAAAAGCTCGATGAAGACGCATGAGCAGGCCGAGGAAAAACTAATCGCAAATGCCCTAAAAGGCGATCTAAGCCAGATCGCAAGCGATCTAAAGATCGATAAAACTCTAAAGGGTGGCGAATCGCTTGTCATTAACGGCGCGCATTATAGGACGATCGAGGGCGACAGCACGCAGTGGAAAGAGGGCGATGCCGTGCGCCTGCTAAGCGGCAATAAGGACAGCAGATGCCTAAGCTCGATCATGCTTAATCTGCGCACGAAAACCGTCTGTAAATTTATGTGCGACGCGTATTAAATCGCGTAAATTTTGATACTTTATAGCGCGAGCGAAATAGATTAAATTTCGGTTTGCTCGCGCCATCCGCAGTAATTTGTCGTATAAATTTCTACATCTCGCATCGCAAATCAGGTAAATTTTGCTATAATAAACGGAAATTAAACAATGCCGTTAAAAACATAGTGCGGGCGCGATAAAGCGAGTAAAATTTGTAGAGGCGAATTTTAACCCTACCGCTCGGTATTTCAAACGGCAAATCAAGGAAAAAGATGCAAAAATTTAGAATTACAAACGGCGAATGCTCACGCATGGATATCTTTTTGATCATGACGCTGGTTTATATATTCGGCGTGGCGTGCAGGTTTTTTTGGATATATTGGGCTAGCGGGATTGAGCAGTTTTCTTTCGATGGCGAGCTCATCATGACTACAAACGACGCCTTTGCGAACGCCGAGGGTGCGCGCGATATGATAGCGGGCTTTCACCAGCAGGGCGATCTTAGCCCGTACGGCGCGTCGATCCCTACTTTGGCATTTTTACTTAGTAAAATTTTACCCGTCAGCCTAAATAGCATTACGATCTATATGAGCGTGTTTTTCGCGCCGCTGGTGGCCGTGCCGATTATTTTGATAGCAAGAGAGTATAAGATCCTGGGCGCCGGCATCATCGCGGCACTACTTGCTTGCGTGCTGCCCGGATATTATGTCAGGACCTTGGGCGGGTATTTCGATAGCGATATGCTAAATGTTACTCTGCCGCTGCTAACGCTATGGGCTTTGATTAGGCTCATAGAGCGAAGCGAGCAGAGTAGCTTTGCTTTGCCTGCCGTTTTTACGGTGATTTATGATTGGTGGTATCCTAGCTCGTATTCTTTAAATATGGCGATTATAGTGATATTTTTAATCTATACTTTGATTTTTAATAGACGCAATGAGGCAAATTACAAAGCGATTATTCTTATGGTTGCAGCGGTCATAAAATTTAGCGCGTATTACGAAGGTGAGACAATAATTGTAAATTATATTTTATTGTTTAAAATCGCACTGATTGCATTGCTATATTTTTTAATGATTAAAATTCCAAGCCATAAAAGCAAAAAGGCTCTTTGGATTTTGGGTGCGATCGTCGCAGTTATATTTATCATATTCGGCGGACTTGCGCCTATAATTTTGCGGCTTAAAGCCTATATCTTAAAGGATGTAAGCAAAGAGGAAATTTTCTACTTCTACGGCGTTAGGAATACGGTTAATGAGGTAGAAAACGCTAATTTTATGAAATTTGTGCTTGAATCTAGTGGGCATCTATTTATATTTATATGCGCCGTAGGAGGGCTGGCTCTACTGCTGATAAAATTCCGTTCGTTTATATTAACCTTGCCGATGATAGCGCTTGGAGTTTTAGCACTTTTCGGCGGAACTCGCTTTACAATGTACGCTACACCGATGATATCGCTTGGATTTGCTTATTTTATATATTTTACGCTGAATTACTTTGAAATACGCACCTGGCTTAGAAGTACTTTGTTAGCTATTTTAACTTGTTTAGCGATAATGCCTAGCATAGATTTTATTTATAAATTCCGAGTTGCGCCTACGCTTACGAAAGACTCCATAATGCCTCTTGCAGAGCTAAAAAATAAGGCTAGCAGGGAGGATTATGTGCTATCGTGGTGGGATTACGGATATTTAATCAGATATTACTCCGATGTAAAAGTGGTAGCTGATCCCGGAGGTAGACAGGCAGGAGAATACACTTTTATGAGTGCGTTTTCCTTTAATAAAGATGAGGTAAGCTCTGCTAATATGGCGAGGCTTAACGTAGAATATATACAAAAGTTGCAAGATAAAAAATTTGATCCTAAATTGGAAGATAAATTTAAACTAAATTTATATCAAATTCAAAAAGATTATGGCGAAGCAGATATCAATAAATTCTTAAGTTCTTTAAGCGATAAAAATTTTAAGCTTCCACAGAAAACTAGGGATATATATTATTACTTCGTACCGCACATGATAGATATATTGCCTAATATCTTAAAATTTTCTACTGTAGATATAGAAACAGGTAAAGAGTCTTGGACACCATTTATTCATGTGGGTTATGATATTAGAATGGGTAAAGATGGAGAGAGTATCATAATAAATGATGAATGCACACTGCCTAGCGTCGATCCTGAATACCTAATCTATGACGGTAAAAAAATGCCTATTAATTCATATTATCAAGTGGGCGAAGTAAACGGCAAACTCGTCAAATTATCTAAGCAGATAGATAAAAATTCCAATCTTTACGTGATATTTTTACCGGATTACCAAAGAATTTTAATCTTAGATAAAAAAGTTTTTGAATCAGCCTTTATCCAACTTTTTGTGCTGGAAAACTATGATAAAGATTTGTTTGAGCCCGTTTATTTAAGTAATTATGTGCGGATTTACAGGTTATTAAGATAAATTTATATTCAGAGGAATATTGCGTAAATTCTTATTACGCTATACTTTTACAAAGTGTATGTTACTAAGCGATAAAATTTATAATGTAAATTATATGCTGAGATTTAGAATTTATACTGGCTATAAATAAATTACAAAAATACTTTAAAATTTTGTCACTAAAAATCGTAAATGTTATGTATTTACTTTAAATTTAGCCTAGGTTTCGAAGTGTGTCGCTATCATTAAGATGAAATTTCACCGAAAGGAGTAAAAATGAGAAATTTAGTTGCAAAAGTGGCGCTTCTTAGTTCTTTAGCTGCAGTAAGCGCGATGGCGGAGGGGCTTTTCATAGGTGGCGAAGGCGGATACAATTTCAAAAACCAAGCTGCAGGTTTTGATGACGGACAGCCGCAAATCGGCGTTAAGGCCGGATATGACTTCGGCACGTTTAGGGCCTACGGCGGGTATTTTTACGGATTTAATGGCGAGGATTCCAGCTCGAATGCCAATTCGAAAAGAAAGGTTAAATGGAGCACGCACGATTTCGTAGCCGGTGCGGATTTTACGCCGGAGCTTTTCGGTAGATTTAAGCTCGTCCTAGGCGCTTACGCTGGGCTTTCGGTGCTAGATACTGAAGTTAAAATAGACTATAGCAATGGCGGCTGGGTTAGAGCAGACGATACGCTGGGTGGCTTCATTTTGGGCGGCAAGATAGGTACCGCGTATGAGTTTGGCTCCAATAGCGAGATTGAAATGGGCTTTAAAGCAAGCAAGGCGTGGTACAAAGACGGCGATTATATCGAAGATAACGACGGTAAAAAATACGGCGTTTACGCAGGATATAATTATAAATTCTAAGAATTTTCATATTTGAGGCATTGCACTGCTTTCATAGAGCCTTGATGCTCAGTGGCTTTGCTGTGTGTCAGGTAAGGCTAGCTTCGTCGCAAGGCTTTACTAAGTTTTAGTAGAATCTTGCGATGAGGTTTAAATTATGATGAATTTAACGCCTTTAAATTCAATCCTAAAATTTTAACTTATGGAATTTCGTCGATAAAAATTCCATTTCAGATTTTATTGGCTAAATTCCACCCCTGCGCTTTTGGATAAAATTTCTTTCATTTTCTAGATTAGATTAAAATTTTAATGACGGCAAAAGAAATTTTAGATAAAATCAACACTTTCATACCAAAATTTTACTCAAAGGATAGAGATGAAGAGTTACGTTACGGGCTTTCCGCGTATCGGAGAGCAGCGCGAGTTAAAGAAGGCTTTAGAGAGCTATTGGGCGGGCAAGTGCGATTATGACGCGCTAGAGCGGGTTGCTACAGAACTAAAAGATCGCCACATCAAATATCAGTTGGATGCTTGGAGCGGCCTAATTAGCGTAAACGACTTTTCATACTACGATCTAATGCTCGATACCAGTGTTCTTTTCGGCGTGATCCCGCAGCGCTTTGCGGCTCTTTCGGCGCACGAGCAGTATTTTGCGATGGCGCGCGGCAGTAAAGACGCAGTCGCGATGGAGATGACGAAGTGGTTTAACACAAACTATCACTATATCGTGCCTGAGATCTCTGCGTATACGGAATTTAGCCTAAATCCTAGTAAAATTTTAAGCGAGTACAAGGCCGCGAAGAATAACGATTTTAAGGATTCCTGCGCGCTAAAGATAAATTTAATCGGACCTATTACCTATCTTGCACTTAGCAAATCAAACGACAAAAGCGATCCGCTCGCGCACCTGGGCGCCCTTGCCGCGAAATATGAGGAGCTGCTAAAGCTTCTTAGCGAGCTTGATAGCGAGGTCGTAGTTCAGATCGATGAGCCGATTTTTGTGACGGATCGTGCGGCTGAGTTGGCGCCAAAGATTACGCCCGTTTATCAGCGCCTAAGTAAGGCCGCAAGCAATGTAAAAATCATCTTTATGACCTATTTTGAGCATGCGACCGAGGCCGTACGCGAGATAGTAAAGACCGATGTTTGGGCGATCGGGCTTGATTTCGTTTACGCAAGCGAGGAGAATATCAAAAAAGAGCTTCAAATTTTAAAAGACGCTAAGACCGTGCTTTTCGCAGGCGTGATCGACGGGCGCAATATCTGGAAGAGCGACATCGACAAAAAGCTCGCTCAGCTCAAAGCCATCGAAGCCTACGTTCCTAAGGAGCGTATCTATGTGGGCACCTCCTGCTCGCTTTTGCACGTGCCTTTCACGCTAAAATACGAGGACAAGCTAAGCGCCGAGATCAAATCCTGGCTAAGTTTCGCGGTCGAAAAACTAAGCGAAATTTCGATTTTGACCCATCTTTTCTTTGAAATTCCGATGTGCGAACACGGCATGAAGGCATACGAGGAAAATCAAAAATCCGCTAAAACTCGCGCTAGCTCGCCTCTAATTCACGACGAGCGAGTTCAAAGCCGCGCCGCAAATTTAGATAAATTCGAGCGCGCCGATCGCTACGAGGATCGTATCAAGGTGCAGAAAAAGGAGCTAGGCTATGGAATTTTGCCTACCACTACGATTGGCTCCTTCCCGCAGACTGCCGAGCTTCGCCAGGTTCGCAACGCCTATAAAAAGGGCTTAATCAACCGCGAAGCCTACGAGCGCGACATTAAAGCCTACATCGATGACTGCGTTAAATTTCAAGATGAGATCGGCCTAGACGTACTGGTTCACGGCGAGCCTGAGCGTAACGATATGGTCGAGTATTTCGGCGAGCAGATGAGCGGATACGCGTTTAGCGCCAACGGCTGGGTGCAGAGCTACGGCAGCCGCTGCGTGAAGCCGCCGCTACTTTTCGGTGACGTGAGCCGTCCAAAACCGATGACCGTGGAGTGGATCAAATACGCCCAAAGCCGCACTAAAAAGATTATGAAGGGTATGCTAACGGGACCTGTTACGATGATGAACTGGAGCTTTGTGCGCGACGATAAGCCTCGCGAGCAGATAGTAAAACAGCTCGCACTTGCGATTTTTGATGAAATTTCGGATCTGCAAGACGCAGGTATCAAGATCGTTCAGGTGGACGAAGCTGCGTTTAAAGAGGGCTATCCGCTTAGATCCGAAAACATCCCTGCGTATGAAAAATTCGCCGTTAGTGCTTTTAAGCTCGCTGTCAGCGCCGCAAGTGCTCACACGCAGATTCATACGCATATGTGCTATTCGGAGTTTAACGACATAATCAAAACGATAGAGGCGATGGATGCCGACGTCATCAGCATCGAGACTGCTCGCAGCGGTAACGAGCTGCTTCGAGTTTTCAAATCGGTCGGTTATAAACAAGAGGTCGGTCCGGGCGTTTACGATATCCACAGCCCGCGAATTCCTAGCGTACAGGAGCTCGTAAGCCAGATCCGCGCGCTGCTTGAGGTGCTTCCTAAAGAGCAGCTGTGGATCAACCCGGACTGCGGCCTAAAAACCCGCAAATGGGAGGAGGTCCGCCCGAGCCTAAAAAATATGGTCGAAGCGGTAAGGATCATCCGCTCAGAAGCATAAATCTAGCGCGAAAAAGACTTTGCTGTCGGGCAAAATTCCGCCCGACAGCCGTTTTGCGATAAATTCTACGCTAAATTCTATTTCAAATTTTAGGGCCCAATCGGCGTGAAATTTTAAAATTCGGGCTTTTAAATTTAGCATTTGTTGTTTTTATAATCAAATTTTTAGGAGCAAAAATGAAAGCAAAAATATTTTTCGGCGCGGCTATTTCGGCGATTGTGCTGTGCGGCTGCGGCGAGGATAACGTAAAGATCGTCAAAGAATATACGCTTCCGCAACAAAAATCCATGACCATCGGCAACGCAATCGACGGCTCTAGTGAGTGCAAGAAGGTATCGTGGCAGGATATCAGCGTCAAAAAGGGCATCCAGGCGGTGAAAATGACTTGCGAGGTAAGCCCCGATGTGCTAAAGGCGGAATTCGACAGGGCTAACGCCGCCTATGAGAAAGCATACGCCGCAGAGGCGGAAAGCAAAGAAAAGCATTTGCAAAATAGCTTAAAATACGCGTCTGATAGTTACGAAAGGCTAAAAACGCAAAGCTCGCCGCAGTTTGATAAGGATAAAATTTTACAAACCGCGAATAAGTTTTGTAAATTTGACGAAGAAAAGAGCAAAAATCTTTCGTTCAGCTCTCCTGTCAAATGCGACGACGATGCCCTGCAAAAGGAGATCGCGGAGGTTTATAAGCTTAATGCGAATAATTGGAGCTATACTAATTTTTTAAATTTAATAAAAGATATCGCCGCAAGCTCCCAAAGACCGGTGAACGTGCTCTTTGTCGATAAACCTGTGCAGATCACGTCGCGCCAGATAGAGATAAAATTCATCGTAAATACCGATAAGAGCGTCGATGTGGACCGCTCTTCGATGATGATTGAAGACGGTAATAGCAAAGAGATCGGAAGCGGAATTATAAGAAAATTTTACAAAAGATAGCGTTTCGATTGCACCGCGTCGTGAGCGCTAGCTTGGCGCTCGTACAGATCCTGTGAGCGGGCGGTAGCTCGAAATTTCGCGACAGCAAGCTGAAATTTAATGCACGAGTTTAAAAACAGCGACGCGAAATTTTATCGTGCCCGCTCCGAGTACGGGTTGCCGAAGCCGCGTATTCCGACTAGGCTCTGTGCGATATGTAGAGCGTTTATTTCGAGCATAGACCGTTAAAATATCTGGGCGAAATTTTACTTCGAACAAGTATCAAAGGGTAGTGCGAAATTTCACCGCGTCTGCTTGGCAAGCAATTTGATAGCTGCTAAGTAATACGGCGATGTGAAATTTCGCGCGAGATTTACGGATTTAGCAGTTGGGCAGGCGCGGGATTTTTTTAAAATGCGGCGTAAAATTTCATCTCGACTGCTAGCTTGAAATTTAATCGCAACTGCTTGCTTGAGACGCAGAGCGTAAATTTCATTGCGATTGCCCTGAAAGTAGGCTGGGGCAAGCGATAAAATTTTAAAATTTTAGCAATCAGCTCTTGCGCGCACAAACCTCGCCAGCCGAATAAAAAATGCTGAAATTTGTAATTTTACGTGGCGTTTTATGAACTGTTCGCGCCGCTAAATTAGAATTTCAAAACGCGAGCCAAAGCCGGTAGTTGCGCTAGAAATTTTAAATTGCAAATTAAAATTTACATTATCTCGTTAGAATGGCTAGACTGCGAAGCGAGGTCCAGCTCTGCTACGTTAAATTTCGGCTCAAACTAAAATCTATGTAGCCGCATTGAAATTTACGACTAATTTTGCCTGGCGAGCCTAAAGTTGCGTTGTCGCGCTAAATTCGAGTTAGAGCCAAAATTTACGACGCGAAACTCATTGATTTTAACTTGCGTTTTGTTCGAAAGAGCGAGGCTGGCGCAAGGCACATTTACGCTGCCACAAAATTAAAAGAGACTTTATGGTAGCGTAAGTTTGCAATTTGCAGTAAAAATTAAAAGTTATGATTTTGGCTCGTAAGGCTCAGCTTTTAGATGATTTCTATCGCGCCCTAACGTGAGATTTTACTTAGTAATTTCGCGCGATAGATTTTAACGGGTGGAATTTTATCATCGCCGCAAAATTTTTGGCTTTTAAAATTTTGCTTTGTAGAATTTCAGCCCTCATAGTTGTGATGAAGTGTGGCTCATCTTATTTCATAAGATTTTAGCGGCATCGCGCATCTAATTTATATGGCATGATTCCAAAAGGCGTTTATTTTTAAATTCTGCTGGTAGAACCTGCAAGACTGCGTTTGCGAGCTTTTGTAAGAATTTGATGGCAAACCGCTCAGCGCGTTTAAAAATTTTATTCGTGTGTAGAGCTCTCATTTGCATTTTAAATTTTGCCATTGTGGCGGAATTTTGCTCACGTGGCAAGGGCTTGCATGCAAGCTGTCCATGAAATCTAAGGATTTGGACGCTAGATTTATTAGAGCGTTTAGCGGCGCAATGCCGCACCTGCGCATAAAATCTCGCGCTGCAAGCGATTAAAAAAAGTTTTTGGCTTTTTCGCTTCGTATAAATCTTGCGCCGCGAGCGTTTAAAAGCCGCAAGAGCTTTAAAAATTTAAATTGGAAAGATTGAATGACATTTTTTTCGCCCGAGTTTGTCCTTGCTTTTTTAGCGTTTTTAATCGTTTATTGGACGCTCAAAAATCATATTTTCGCGCAAAAAATCCTGATCCTGTTAGCAAGCTATGGCTTCATGTGCTCCGTAAATCCACGCTTTGCGCTGGTGCTTGCAGCCTATAGTGCCTTCGTATATTTTGCAGGTGCGTGTATCGCTCGCGCTAATCGCGTAGTCGCAAAATCCATACCGCCCGCAAAGCAGTCTTCGCATAAGAAAAAGCTATCGCGTAAAGCGGCAGCCAAGCAGATGAGCGCAACAAAACAAGCTGGCATAGCAAAGCAGGTGCAAAAAGCGGGGTTGGCGAAGCAGATTCCGTTACCAACTGCGAAGGCGCGCGCAGTGATGCTTGCGGCAGTTGCTGGCGGCTCATTTTTTCTCGCATTTTTTAAATATTACGGCTACGTCAGGGAGTTTTTCAATGCTGCGCTTGCTGCGCTGCACCTAGGTGCCGTTGATAGCGTGGCGTTTCCGCTTGGAATTTCATATTATGTTTTTATGTCGATCACCTATTTCGTCTCGGTTTATAGGCGCGAATGCGGCGAGCAGGGCTTTTTGAGCCTGGCGTGCTTTTTGGCGTTTTTTCCTAGCGTCGTGATGGGCCCTATCGGGCGCGCAAGCGCTGCCAAGGGCGTAGAGCCAGTACTGCCGCAGTTTGATCGCTTCAAGCACTTTGGCAATGCCGATGAAATTTATGTGCTTATAATTTTTGCCTTAGTTAAGCTGCTGCTTATTAGCGGCTATTTGGGTGCGTATTATAGCGATGTGATTTCGGGCGTTTACGGCGACGAGCCTGAGTCCTCCGCGGCGCAAATTCTAGCCGCACTGCTGCTTTACGGCGTGGTGCTTTATACGAATTTTAGCGGCTTTATCGATATGGCGCGAGCGCTTGGGCTTGCGATGGGCTTTAAGCTGCCACAGAATTTTAATATGCCCTACGCGGCTAAGAATTTAGGCGAGTTTTGGGATCGCTGGCATATCAGCTTATCCACGTTTATACGCGATTATATTTATATTCCGCTTGGCGGCTCGCGCAGGGGTTTTGCGCGCACCTGCGTAAATTTGCTAATCGCGTTTGCGCTATCAGGCATATGGCACGGCGCGGGATTAAATTTTTTGATTTGGGGGCTTTTGCACGGAGTGGCGCTTGTGTTTTTAAAATGTCTTGCTAAAGTGGGCGTAAAGCCGCTAAATCCGCATTTGGCGCTATTTTGCACCTATATTTTTGTAAGTTTCGCTTGGATTTTTTTCGCCAATTCCCTGCCAGATGCGGCGGCGATTTTGAGCGCTTTTACCCGCGCACGAGCTTTCGGAGATATTGGTGAGCTAGCGGTGCTTGCGGTGATTTTAGCGGGGATTTTTGTTTATCCTAAAATTTCAGCTCTTAAAGATACTTTAATCGCGCTTTTTGCCGAGCTGCCGTTTTTGCCTAAAGCTCTCGCGCTCGGCGTGATCTTCACGCTGATTTTCGCGCTGATGCCAAGCGGAATTCCAAATTTCATCTACGCAGGATTTTAGATGCTTAGGTTTGTTTCGACTCTGCTTTTTGCGCTGCTTTTCTCGGCATTTTTTATGCAAGGCTCGCTGCTTTATTATTTGGAGCAGCGATTTCACGATGATTTTGGGCTGGAAGAATGGCTGCGCCGCTCGCCGTTTCGCGTAGGCGGAGAGATCTACGAAAAGATTGCAAATGGCGCAGATAAGCTTGAGCAGCGTATCAAAGGTGAGGACATTAGCAAGGATGAGGACGCAAGTCCGCATAGCGGAAGCGAAAATTTTAAAAAATCTGCGCAAGATCGTATGGCGGAAAATAAAGCTTTGCAAAGCACGAGGGCGCGAGATCACGATGCTTCGCAAAGCGTTAAACTGCAAGATAGCAAGCCGCAGGCTCATACTGCAAAGAATTCCTCTTTAAATAATTCTACGCATCATTTAAAGACGCGCGATTCGGCGCAGGAGCCTTACGCACAAAATTCCGCTCCTCAAAATTCTATTTCGCAAAATTCCGTGTCACAAAGCCTGGCTACAACAAGCTCTGTGTCGCGCAGCTCCTCTGCGTCACAAAACTCCGTTACGGCAAGCGCAACCTTGCAAAGCGGCGAAAATTCCGATTCTCAACTCCCTGCTACGCAGGCCTTGGAGCAGAATTTAACGACGCAAAGCTCCGCGGAGATTGATGCTAAAATTTCGCTTAGCGACGATGGCAAAATCCGCCTAAATGCAGGCGATGAGGTGCTTTTTATGGGCGATAGCCTGATGCAATACGTGGGGATGAACGCTAAGAAATTTTTCCCGAAGCGAAGCCTGAGGGTGATCGATCTTAGCAGGCAATCGACGGGGCTTGCGAGCAAGAAATCTTTCGACTGGCAAAAGACGCTCGATACTGCGCTTAGAGAGAACGGCGGCGTTAAGCTCGTAGTCGTGCTGCTTGGCGCCAATGACGTCTGGGAGTACCGCGCAGGCGGCAAAACCTATGGCATTAAAACGCCGCGCTGGCGGGAGTTTTACGCCTCAAGGGTGCGCGAGATCTACGATACGGCGCACTCGCACGGTGCGGGAGTGCTGTGGCTAGCGATGCCGTGTATGCAAAAGCCCGATTTTGAGGAGAAAACGCAGCTGCTAAATCAAATATATGCAGACGCCAGCATGGCGCTTGGCGGGTATTTTATGCAAACAACCCCGCTGGTGTGCGAAAAAGGTGCCTATAAAACCTATCTGCAAAGCGGCTCCAAGCTCGTGCGCGTGCGCCAAGACGACGGCATTCATATGAGCAAAGAGGGTTGCGAAGCGGTAGCGAAAGAAATTTTATCAAGGATTGAAGTTGAGTAAGTTTATAGTGATTGTATTTGCCGCATTATTAGGCGGATGCGCGGCAAACGCAGGCGTTCGCGGCATAAATTCCGCAAACGCAAAAAGCTCTGCGGGCTTTGGAGTGAAATTTTTTGGCGATTCGCATTTAGGAAGCGACGCGCTGATAGATGCTTTCAGACACGGCTTTTTCGTGCAAAATAGCGTCGGCTTCGTGCCTGCAATGATGCCTAAATATCACAAAAGCGAAAATATAGAATTTAAGCAAAGCGGCTTTAATGTGATCTCGTCTCGCACCGAGCAAGACCCCGATTTTCCACTATGCGGAGTGATCGCTACCGGCAAAAAGGGCGCTAACGTGCGACTGGAGCTAAAGCAGCTTAGCGGCGATTTTTACGTCGAAATTTTACATAAATCGGATCGGGGCGGCGAGATTTTTCGCGTGCGCGATGCAAGCGGGCTAAGCGCGTATATTTCGCAAGAAGTGCCGCAGAAATGGGAGTATTCTAAGATGCGACTTAGATTTCCGATCGAAATTCGATCGCTGCGTGACGGAGCAGAGCTTGGAGGATATAAAATTTATCGTAAAAACGCGCGCTTTGCAGACTCTTGTGCGAGCAACGGCGCGTTTAGCAACCTCTACGAAAAATGGGGTGCAGATGCCTTTGGTAGGGATTTTTCGGGACTTAGATACGATCTCGTAGTCATCGCTTATGGCACAAACGATGCGATGGATCCGAAATTTGACGAGCAAAAATTCTACCAAAGCGTCCGTGGGCTGCTTCGCTCCGTCCGCTCCGCAGCTCCCGGTGCAAAAATCCTGCTCGTAGCGCCGCCGCGAAGCCCTAAAGTGCCAAACGCCTCACGCGCTGCGGAGGTACTAGCACATCTAGCGCGAGACGAAGGGGCAATGTTTTACGACATAGCCGGTCTTATGGATGAGGATGGCGGCTGGCGCGGCTGGCGCGAGCGTGGGCTGATCCGCCCTGACGAAATCCACTTGCAAAAAGAGGGCTACGAAAAAATCGGCGCAGCGCTGGCGACGAAATTGCGTGGCAGGCTTTAAAATTAATCTTTAAATTTAGGCGGCTCGCCGTAAAATTTACAAAGTTGGTCGCTAAATTTAAAATTTAGCGGCAGTAAGCAAAGCTGCGCCTACTTGGATTTCGCCGCTTAAATCTGCGCCGCGAAATTTAAATCAGAAGCTGCGGCTTTAAATTTGCGCGGCTACAGGCTTGGTGCTTGCGTTTTTAAATTTCGTCGCCTAAATTTACGCGCCTAATTCGGATTAAATTTACGCGGTTGCAGCTCGGAGCGCCGATTGCGATCTATACGATCCAGCTGGTAAATTTAGCGCTTAAAATTCCATTCGCACGGGCTGCGACAAAGCGCGGCGAGCTAAATTTAAAGGGAAGCAGAAAAGGAAGTAGATGATATATCTTTGCGGCGATACGCACGGCATAAACGAGATCGGCAAAATAACGAACAAAGCCTTTACTAGCGGGCTTAGCGCCAATGATTTCGTCATCGTGCTCGGGGATTTTGGCTTATTTTGGAGCGAGCGGATAGATGAATTTCTGGCGCGTAAAAATATAGAAAGATATTTTCCCGCCACGCTTCTTTTTATCGACGGCAACCACGAAAATTTCGATATGTTGGATGAACTGCCGCGCGAGCGAAAATTCGGCGGCACCGTGAACGTGGGCGGCGAAAACATATTTTGGCTGCGGCGCGGCAAAATTTACGAGATTGCGGGGCGACATTTTTTGTGTTTCGGCGGCGCGCTTAGCGTCGATAAGGCGCATCGGATACCGGGGCTTAGCTGGTGGGCGCGCGAGATTCCGAGCGAGGAGGAGTTTAGTTGCGCGATGCAAAATGCGCGCGATTTCATCGCTACGGGCGGACGGATCGATGCGGTACTGAGCCACACGGCGCCGGGGTTTGCGATGAAATTTTTAAAAGAGTACCTCTGGTGCGGCAAAAGCACTTTCGATAAAACGTCTGAGTATTTGGAGCGGATCTTTGAACTCGTAAGGCCTGAGCGGTGGTATTTCGGGCACTTTCACGGCGATAAGAAATTCCATGCGCACGGCTGCGATTTTTATCTCTGCTACGATGAAATTTTAAAATTTAAGGACTAGCCTTAAGCCCGCGGCAGCGAAATTTAGAGCTTTGCAAACGGCAAAATTTCGCTCGCAAATTTTAAATGCTGAGGCGCGCGAAATTGAGCCTTTATATTAAAATTTAAGCTAGTTTGGCTACAATGTGGCACTTTTTTTAGAAAGGAATAAAGATGAAGGTTGTAATTACTTATTGTAATTCTTGATCTTATAGACCGCAAGCTCTCCGTGTGAGAGATGAAATAACAAGCGTCTATAAGGATGCAGTTGTCGAGTTGGTCCCTGGTGGCAGCGGAGACTTTCTAGTAGAAGTTGACGGCAGAAAGCTTTTCTTCAATAAAGATTTTGCTAAGCCTCGTTTCCCAAGTGAAGGTGAAATTTTAAATCTAATTAAAGTTGCAGCCTAGCTCAAAGCCCGAAAGCGGGTCGTAAGATTTGCTTTCGGGCGTTTTTTATACTCAAATTTCATATCCGTAAATTTAATCGTAAAACCATTCTAAATTTTGCAAAATCAGCGCTGCGTAAAATTTATACTAAATTATCCCACATTTTGGCAAATTTGAAAAGCTATTTTAATCAAAATTTATGCGAAGATCGCGGTTTAAATTTTATCGCTCGGAGTTTATAAATTTTAAAAGAAAGAGGAATTTTTGCGAAATCAAAATTTCGCAAAAACAGGGGGGTGGATTATTTATTTGCGCGCTCGATATACTCGCCGCGGACGGTATCTACGCGGATGACTTCGCCTTCAAGCACGTGAAACGGGATCTGTACCACGGCGCCGGTCTCAAGCGTGGCGGGCTTTTTGTTGCTGCCCTGCGTATCGCCGCGGAAATTTGGCGCAGTTTCTACGATCTTAAGCTCCACCACCTGCGGCACATCCACACCGATCGCTTTACCGTTGTAAAACATTATATTTACCATCATGCCATCTAGCATCCATTTTTTCGCCTCGCCCACGTCCTCGTCGTTAATCGCGATCTGTTCGTAACTATCAGTATCCATGAACTGACACGCCTCGCCGTCGTCGTAGAGATACTGCATCTCTTTTTCCTCAAGATTCGGCGCTTCGCATTTATCGCCTGCGTGGAAGGTCTTTTCAAGCACCTTGCCGTCGATGAAAGATTTTATTTTAACGCGCACGAAAGCTGGCCCTTTGCCCGGTTTTACGTGTTGGTATTCTATGATTTTAAACGGAATTCCGTCCACCTCAATTTTTAGACCTTTTTTTAGATCGCCCATTGAATAAGCCATAAATTTCTCCTTAAATTAATGAGGCGCGATTATAACAAATTTTATTTTAAATTGATATAATTGGCGAAATTTTAAGGGGAGGGAAGCTATGAAAAAACTCATCTACGTTTTGGCTGCGTGTGCGGCTTTTGTGCTCGGTGCGAATGCGAACGAAGCGGAGTTCGTAAAAAACCTAAAGCAAAGTCTAAATGATAAAAACGCTCAGCTTATCTCGATCGACAAGCTAAACTCGCTAAACGGGCTAAATTTACTAATCGTCCGCTCTGGCGATAAAAAAGAGGCATTTTTGGCTAGCGACGACGGCAAAAGTCTAGTGGCGGTAACAGAGGAGCCTAAGCTTGCAGACGCGGCGGATGCGGCGCTGTTTAAGATGAGAACTCAAATTTTAAAGGACGCCAGAGATGCCGCCGCACTTGAGCTACTAAAAAGCATAAATCCGGCGAGATTTGCTTATATCGAGTCGTTTGATAAAAATAATCCCTACGTGACCTACATCGTGGGCGATCCGGAGTGCCCGTATTGCGCCGAGGAGATGAAGAGAATCACGAAGCATCTTCGCAACAGCAACGTAAAATTGATCTTTGCGCCGGTGCACGGCAAAAGCGCGTTTATCAAATCGGCGCTGATTTTAAAGCAGCTGAAAGCCCTCTCGCCGAGCGATCAAAAAGGCGCGATCGACGTGATCGAGAAATACTACGACAAGGACGTGCAGGTAAGCGATACGGACGTCTCAAAAGCCGAGCTTGACGCCGTATATGCGGACACCAAGACGCTCTTTTCCAAAGGCGTGATCAAATCGGTGCCATATGTGATCAAAGTGAAAAAATAGTCTAAATTTGCGGAATTTAGGGCGCGGGGTTTGTGCGCGGACAGCGCGAGTTTGCTTACATATAGCAAGTGTTTGCTTATCAATAGTCGCAGGAAATTCGCAAGTGGCTGATTTGTGCGTGGGTGACGTAGCCGTCCGAACCTATGCTAAAATTTAGTGATAGAATTTTAAAAACTCGCATTTGGCGCTTGGCGAATTTTCTACTTGCAGATTGTGTTTAAAATTTGCTGCCATAGTGCGCCTCTAATGGCGCGCTGTCTGCCTATCCATAGCGTCGCCGTCCGCTCAAACACACCTTCATGCCGTCTATCGATAGCGCGTCTGCCATGCCTTGCGCTTACCTATGCTCTGCCCGTGCCGCCCGTAGATAGCGTATCCGTAGATAGCACTCCGCTCATTTCTTACGGCATACCGTACGCGCACGGTAGCGCTCGCTCGCGCCATATTCTGGGCCTTTTTGGCGCGCAATTCAAAGTAAAATTTTAAAATCCTCGAGCGAAAAGAGTAAAATTTTATCGCTTTTTAGATTTCGCAGCTCGCCGCTAAAGCCGCTTTTGGAAAATAGCGCGAGCAGATCGGGCGCGAGGTGCGCTTTTTCGCATTTGAGCATTAGCTCGTTTAGCACGTTTTTTGAAATTTTTCGCTCCTTGTATTTGCACTCGCCCGCGACGCAAAAGCTCTCAAATTTCGCGTAGATGTCGATCTCGACCTCTTTGTTCCAGAAGCTTGAAATTTGCGAAATCTCTAAATTTAAATACTTCGCGAGCAGCTCTTTGCTTAAAATTTCAAACCCGAGCCCCGCGTAGGCATTGAAATCCGCTTTGATTAGGCTTAGCACGCGTCCTATTTCGCCGCGTCGCAGCGCGGGCAGGTTTGGCTCGATAAATCTAAACCAAAACCTCGCAAAGTTGCTGCTAAAATGGACCTTGTCCGTGATATGGTAGCGGCGCAGCGCGCGCGGGAGGCGGTCGTTTTTGCGCTCTTTTTGCGCCCTTTGCTCGCTTGATTTTTCGGTGATTAAAAACTTCGCGTTTATGAGATCTGCGGTGATTTTTTGTGCCGTAAACCGCGGTAAGATTTTTGAAATTCCTATTTTTTTGCGGTCGCTTCTAGCAAATTTCATCAGCGCCTTTTTGATCTGCTCTTCGCACTCGCCGCCGAATTTAAAGCGCTCGCCGAGACGTTCAAAGCAGAGCAAAATTTCATTTTCGATCGCTTCGAAAACGTCCGCGTAGCCGCTTATGCAGCCTATCTCATCAAATACGAAATGAAACTGCAAAATCGCGTCGATACCAGCATCGCCCAAATTTCGCGCAGTGTCTTTTAACTCGTAAATTTCGCCCTCCTTGCGGGCGTAATTTTAGCGAGTTTGGATATAATTTGCAAAAATTTTGGAGTCGCGCTTTGGATTTTGAAACGATCAAAGAAAATATCATCTTAAAAGAGGGGGTCAAATACTTCGATTGCGCCGCTTCGGGGCTCGCGTATCGCCCTATAGAAGCGGAGATCGAGCGCGTGCTTGCAACATATGCCAACGTCCACTCCGCAGGCGGAGCGAGCGCCGAGATCACGAGCGATTACTACGAAAACGCAAGGGCCAAAATCAAAGAGCTTTTGGGTTGCGAAGAGCGCTACTACCTGATCTCGTGCGGTTTCGGCGCGACCGCGGCGATTAAGAAGCTCTGGGAAATTTTAGGCATCTACCTGCCGCCTGCGACGCGAGATAGGCTCGGTTTGCGGCGCGAGAGCCTAAAAGAGCTGCCGCTTTTCATCATCTCGCCTTTTGAGCACCACTCCGTTGAAATTAGCCTAAGACAGGGGCTTTGCGAGGTCGTGCGCGTGCCGCTGGATCCAAGCGGGCTGATGGACTTTGCGCGGCTGGGCGAAATTCTATCCGCAAACAAAGGGCGCGAAATTTACGGTGTACTTACCGCGGCATCGAACGTGACGGGGCTAAAGCTTGATTACAAGCGCGCTTACTTGATGCTAAAAGCGCACGGCGGGCGGCTGTTCGTGGACGCTAGCGCGCTCATCGCACACGAAAACGTGGATCTTGGCTTTTGCGACGGCATGTTTTTCGGTGCGCACAAGCTCTTAGGCGGCGTGGGCGCTAGTGGGATTTTAGCGGTGCGAAAGGAGCTTTTGCGCGGCGAGGAGCCGACATTCACAGGAGGCGGCACGATCAAATACGCAGATGCCCTAACGCAGCGCTTTATAATCGACAAGGAGCGCTTGGAGGAAGCAGGCACGCCGGGCATCATCGCGCTGGTGCGAGCTTATCTTGCCCTAAAGCTTCGCAAAAGTGCGGGGCTAGAGGCGATCAAGTCGCGCGAAGAGGCGATCTGCAGACGCTTCATAAGCGAAATTTCAAAGATCACCGAGGTTAAAATTTACGGTAATCTCACCGCGCCGCGCGTGCCGATCTTTGCTTTTAATATGCAAGGGCTCGGCGCGGACGCGCTAGCCGGGGTGCTCGGGCAGAAATTTGAGATCCAGACCCGCGCAGGATGCGACTGTGCAGCACCTTATGGCTTTGATCTGCTCGGCTTGCAACCCGATACCGAAATGTCGCGCAAACCCGCTTGGGTGCGGGCTAGCTTCTCGTTCATCCACGACGAAAGCGACGTGGATTTCTTAGCGGAGGCGCTAAGACAGATCGCTCAGATCCGCGATAAAATCACCTTCGTAGCGGGCAAATACCGCTGCGGCAGCGTAAATTAAGTTCACGAAATTTTGTAGTAAGAGCCGTTTTTAAATTTTACGACGCGGGGGTTTTGCGACATAAAATTTTGTCGATGTAATTTCGCAATGTAAAATTTTATGACTTGGAATTTTAAAGCGTAGAATTTTATGCACGGCTCGGGTAGCAGATACTTCGTGCCGATTGGGACGTGAAATTCTTCGGCATAAAATTTCGCGACGCGGGATTTTGAAATTTTAAATTGCGGGCTAAATTTTGGCGGTAAATTTTGTGCTGAGGAGTTTTGCGCCGTGAAATTTGAGCGGCAAAATTCCGTGCCGCGCGGATAAATTTTAACGCCGCCAAATTTTAAAATTCCAAAATTACAAAATTTCGCTATTTGAACGAGCTTTGCAAATTTTGTATTTCGTGAACGCATGGAAAATTCTGCGCCGTGGAATTTTAGCCACCGAACTTTTGAAATTTTACAAAGCTGAATTTTACTCGGCAGACTTCCGCGGCGAGAAATTTTATCGTAGAGCCTGCGGCTGCGAAAATTGACGCGCCCGTGCGAAAGCTAAATTAAGGCGCGAGCGCTTGCGATAAGAGCGCAGATTTTAAGAGGCGAAATTCTGCGCTGCTAAAGGGCGCAAAATTTCACCGAATTTACTCGCCGAATTCCTTCTGCAGCCTATAAACCTTATCGTAATCTACCCCCTCGATGATGCGCGGGCGCGAGGCGTTGAAATCGGCGTTTATCACCGAGCGAGCGGGGTCAAACTCGGGCAGGTCGGTCATCTCTAAAATTTCTGCGATCGCGTGGATGAGATCGTCGTTTAAAAACGGTCTGTCTTTGGCTGCGGTGATACGCGCCCAAAGATCAGCGTTTTGCTCTTTGAACTTATCCGACGCCATGAAAATCAGCGGGATTTCGAGCGTGAAGCGGTTGATGCCGCCGTGGATCAGCTTGCCGCGGTATTGATAAAGGCTCTGGGCGTGGTCGCTGAAATAGACTATCAGCGTGTTGTCGCTCGCAAAAATTTTATAAATTTCGCTTACGATAAAATCGTTGTAAGCCACGGTGTTTAGGTAGTGCGCGAGCTCTTTTTTCTGCTCCTCATCAAGCGGTTCGCGCGAGATCTGCTCGGCACTAAATTTAGCAAAGCTTTTGGGATAGCGAAACTCGTAGCTCGGGTGCGAGCCCATCAGATGAAGGATAAAAAATTTATCCTTTTTCTGCGTGCCGCCCGCCTCTGCGGCGGAGCTTTCGTTCTTGTGCGTAAGAGGCGATTTTCTCGCACCCGATTTGAAATTTTTTATGCTAGGAAGCATAACTTCGTCGAGCGAGTAGGCGTATTTGTAAACCGGGATTTGATTCGTAAAGTCCGAGTGATCCGTCATCTGCGCGCTCGCGCCGCTTGCGACCGCCCACTGCCCGTAGCGCTCTTGGTTGCTGATCCAAAAGGTCTCGTAGTTTGCGAGCCGCGCGAGATTTACGATGTCGAGGTTGGCGTTCCACGGGCGCTGCTTTTCGCTCTCGTAATTTCCAAAATTTAGCACGTATTTTAACACGTCGTTGGTCTTGGCGCCCGGTGAGACGACGTCGCTAAAGGCGATCAGATTTCCGCTTTGCTCAAGCGCTTGCAGATTCGGTGTGGTGGGCAGATAGTAGCCGTATAGGCTCATGAAATTTCGCTGCAGGCTCTCTCCGATGATGAAAACGACGTTTGAGATGCGGTTTGGCGCGGTTTTGTGCGAGTGCGAGGCGTAAATGCTTTGGTATCCGGCTTGCAGCTCGCGCACGCTTTTAAAATCGGCGCCGAAATAATCCTTTGTAACGAAAGCAAAGTTGTAAATCGGAATTTTATTCAGTGCGATTATGATGCTGGCGCGCATTTTCGAGCTTTTGGCTACGTAGCTTTTAAATGCCGCATGTGCCGCAAAAACGAGCAAGCTAAGCAGAAAGGCTAGCTTTATCGCGCGACATAGCTTCATTCGCGCTCGCTGGCTCACTCTAAGCCTAAGAGCGGTGATGACGAAAATTAAAAGCGCCAAAAAAGCCGCGATCAGCTTGAAATTTAAAAACGCATGCGCGAACTCAAAGGCCTCCTTGGGCGTCGTTTGTACCAGCGCGTCCAGCGTGCCGTGCGAGTAGGTAAGCTCCAAGCTAAAGATCAAAAAAATCTGAGCGATCGCAAAGATTACGTTTATCGCCAGAAGCGCAAAGGCTAGAATTTTATATAGCCTGGCGCTGTAAAAGCTAAGCGCGTAAAGCGCGAAAAAAAGTATCGTCACGCTGCAGATCGCAGATGCCGCAAAAAACAGCGCCTGCGCAGAGAACAGCTCGCCGCTGCGCGCGATAAGAAGCAACCCGAGCGCTAAATTTAATACCAAAACTAGCGTGTATGCGTTTAGCACCGCGCCGTCAAATACCGATAGGAGGCTGAATCTGTCTTTTAAAAATGCGCCGATATTTTTTGCTAGGCTCATGAAATTCCTTTGATGATTGCGTCTAAAAAATGAAGATGAAAAAGACGATGCCGATTAGAATTCTATAAATTCCAAACGGGATGAAGTCAAACTTCGAAACGAAGCTTAGAAATAGCTTGATCGCCGCAAGCGCCACGACGAACGCCACTACCCCGCCTATGAGAAAGGTCGTGATATTGTCGGAGTTTTGCGCGAAGGTGTCTAAATTTTTATAGGTGTCATAAAAAGTCGCCGCAAACATCGTAGGGATCGCAAGCAGGAAGCTAAAGCGCGCGGCTAGGTTTCTGCTTAGCCCGCACAAAAGCCCTGCGATGATGGTAGCGCCGCTGCGCGAAGTGCCCGGCACCATCGCAAAACATTGCGAAAGTCCGATGATAAAGGCCTGAACGTATGAAATTTGATCCAGATGCTCTAGCTCGCCTTTTCTAGGGCGCGCCTTGCGAAAGAGCTCGATTGCGATAAAAATAATGCCCCAGCCGATCAGCGCGTAGGCGACCGTTTGCGGCGCGAAGAGCGATTTGATGCTTTTATAGAGCAAAAATCCGATCGCGGCGGTAGGGATGAAGCCCACGATGAGCTTGCACCAGAGCTTAAAATCAACCAAAAGCCGCTTGTAAAACATCGCGACGACCGCTAAAATCGAGCCTAGCTGTATAACGACCTCGAAGCATTTAAGCGTGTCGGTCTGCTGCAGGTCCATCAGTTTTGCGGCCAGGATCATGTGCCCGGTCGAGCTTACGGGCAGAAATTCCGTCAGCCCTTCGACGATGCCTAAAATCACGGCGTCAAATATATTCATCCATTTTTTCCTTTAAATTTGCTAAATTCTGCGTTATCGAAGCGGGTTTGTAGATCGCCTCTACCATCGCGATATAATCAGGCTTGAGGGCTAAAATTTCATCCAGATTTTCTAAGCCGATCCCGCCGATTACGGCGATTGGGAGGTTTAAAGATTTTCGCGCCTCTTGCACGAGCTCATCGGGGCAAAGCGGCGCATTAGGCTTTGTCTTGCTGCGCCTTAGCGAGCCGAAGGCTACGTAGCTAGCGCCCTGCGCCTCGGCCTTTTGCGCGCGAGCAAGATCAGCATAGCAGCTAACGCCGACGATCTTATCCGCGCCTAAAAACTCACGCACCTGCGCCGCCTCGCCGTCGTCCTTGCCGATATGCACGCCGTGTGCGCCAAGCTTTTTAGCAAGCGCCGCATCATCGTTGATGATGAGTTTGGCGCCGTAATCCTCGCAAAGACCGATGAGAGAGCGGATTAAAGCTTCATCCAACGCGGCGAGCTTGCTGCGGTATTGCATGAGCTTTACGCCGCAGCGCAAAATTTCATCTATCTGCGAAAAGATAGTTTGCGGCGGCGTTAATATATCGTCGCTGAGCGCGTAAATTTCACTCATCTATCTTTTTCGGCATCGGCACGCCGTTTAGAATGCAGTTAGTAACATCCCAAAATTTTGCGCTATACATTCCGCGTTTAGCCTCTTTGGCTTCCTCGGCGGCTTTTAAAAGAAGTTCGCTATCGTCGGTTGTCGGCACGGCAAATCCCGCCGCCACTAGGTCCAATCGCAGATTGCTTTTAGGATCGCTTGCGTCGCAGACATAGGCGTCATTGCCGCGATCGATTAAATTTACGTAGTAGCGCTTGCCGGGTTTTATCACAGACTCGAGAGCTTTTTTATATTCTTTTTCGAATTTTTTAAGCTCCTTAGCGTCCGTTATGCACCTAGAAGCGCCCGCGGCGATTATGTTTAAATTTTTTAGGTCGCAGGGAAAGAAACGATCTTTTTGAGCCTTTCTGAAGGTAAAAACGAAGCTTCTGCCGTCATTGCCAAGACCTGCAAACGCAGCGATGCCGTATCTGTCTTTTTGCTCCGCAAAGCTCTGCGTGCAGAGCAAAATCGCAAGTGCTAAAAATATCTTTTTCATAGGATTCCTCTTGGGCGGCGCAAATTCTATGAGAGGAATTTGCGCCTAAATTTTGCGGATTATTTTAAATTATACTTTTCCAAAAGCTTTTCGTAGCTTCCGTCTTTTTTCATCTCCTCAAGCGCTGTGTTAAATTTAGCTAGCAGCTCGGGATACTTGCCCTTATCGAATGCGATCGAAAAGCCTTCGCTGCCGTCGGATTCTTTAAAAAATGCGGTTAGATCATCGTTTTTCTTAAGATATTCGTAGCCCACGGACGAATCCACGCAAAGCGCATCGATCTTTTTGTTTTTAAGCGACATGACGGCTACAAAAACGTTCTCCGTAGCGCTAACCTCGGCACCTTTGATATCTCTGATCGCAAGCTCTTGAATGGTGCCTAGCTGCGCGGCAAGGCGCTTACCCTGCAGATCCGCCTTAGAATTTAACGAGCTATCGTCCTTGCGCTTGATATATAAATTTTCGACCTTGTAGTAAGGATTGGTGAAATCGATCGCCTTTTTGCGATCCGGCGTCGCGCTCATACCCGAGGCGATCATATCGATCTTGCCGCTTTTAATCGCAGGGATTAGCCCGTCAAAGCTCATATTTAAAATTTCATATTTCACGCCCGCTCGCTTTGCAAGCTCGGCTACCAGATCCATATCAAAGCCCGTGACTTTGGAGTTTTCATCCACGAACTCAAACGGCGGATACTCGGCATTCGTGCCTACGATGAGCGTATCTTTGGTGATGTCTTTAGCGACTAGCGAACCGCAAAGCAAAGCGCTCGCAACTAAAAATCTCATAAATTTTTTCATTTCCCTCTCCTTTAGTGGTTTAAAATTTTATTTAAAAATTCTTTCAATCTCGGATTTTGCGGATTTTCAAATACGTTTTTAGGCGTATCGTCCACAGCGATATTGCCGCCCTCCATAAAAAAAATCCTATTCGCGACATTGCGTGCAAAGCCCATCTCGTGCGTTACCACAAGCATCGTAATGCCCTCTTTAGCGACCTCTTTCATTATGCCTAATACCTCGCCGATCATCTCGGGATCTAACGCCGAAGTGGGCTCGTCGAATAAAATCACATCCGGATTTACCGCCAAACTTCTAGCGATTGCGATGCGTTGCTTTTGCCCACCGCTAAGCTTGTGCGGATAAGTATAGGCCTTATCGCTAAGACCGACCTTTTGCAGTAGCTCCTCTGCTTTTGCGTAGGCTTGTTCTTTAGTATAAATGCCCGCTTTTATGGGCGCTAGAGTTAAATTTTCCAGCACGTTTTTATTTGCAAAGAGGTTGAAATGTTGAAACACCATACTAACTTTGCGGCGAATTTTATTAATATCAGTGTGCTTATCGGTAATATCCTCGCCGTCTATTTTAATAGTGCCGCCGCTTGGAATTTCAAGCAGATTTAAGCAGCGCAAAAAGGTTGATTTACCGCCGCCACTTGGACCGATGATCGCTACGATATCGCCTTTATTTATGGTCTTTGAAATTCCTTTTAACACCGATAAATTGCCGTAGGATTTGGTTAAATTTGATATTTCAATCATTGCGGTTTAGCCTACTTTCTAGCATTTTTACTAAAAATGAGAAAAATTTCACGCTTGCATAGTAAAGTACTGCGGCAAAAAGTATCGGCTGGACGGTATAAAGCGCAGCCTGCATGCTTTTTGAAAAAAACGTAAGATCAGTAATTGCTACGAGACCCACGACCGAGGTCTCTTTAAATAGGCTAATAAACTCATTCGCAAGCGCAGGCAGGATGTTTTTTATCGCCTGCGGAAAGACGATCTCTTTCATCGCTGTGCCGTAGCCTAGACCCATCGCGCGCGCCGCTTCCATCTGGCCGCGATCGACGCTGTTTATACCGCTACGCACGATCTCCGCGACGTAGGCGGAGCTATTAAGCCCTAGCGCAAAGATCGCAGCTGCGATATTATTGCTCCACGTAGCAAAGATAATAAACACGAACACCATCAGCTGGATAACGATCGGAGTTCCGCGGATGATGTCTACGTATTCGTCGATAATGAAGCTTAGAAATTTATTGTTTAGAAATTTTAAAAATGCCAGCATAAATCCTAATGCGATACCGATCACAATGCCGCCGGAGGTCAAAATAAGAGTGATGCCGTAGCTTTTGGCGTATGAAATTTTTTGCGCTTCGCTCAGTTCGGGATAGGTGAAATAAAGCCCCACGGCGATTACAGTCAAAACAAATACGACCTTTAAAATTTTCTCGTTCAACCAAGGCGCCTTTTTCTTAAAATTTAAACGGCAAGAATACTAAAATTTCGTTAAAATCTGGCTAAATTCCGAAAGTAAAATTTTATTTGAAATAGAGTAAAATTAGCTTTTTTAAAAGGAGGCAACGATGAGCTTTTGGACCTATTGCGCGATCGCGATATATTTCGGCGCGCTTATTTTTATAGGTAGGTATTATTATGACAAGAATGCGAGCTTGAGCGAGTATCTGCTCGATAATCGCCGCCTGGGTCCATTCGTAACGGCACTTAGCGCGGGCGCTAGCGATATGAGCGGCTGGATGCTTTTGGGAGTGCCGGGCGCGATGTTCGCGACGGGAATTTGCAATATCTGGATAGCTCTAGGACTTTGCGTGGGCGCGTGGTGCAACTATAAATTTCTTGCAAAAAGGCTTAGAATTTACACCGAGGTAGCAAGCGACAGCGTCACGATCCCCGATTTTTTAGAAAACCGCTTTAAAGACCGCACCAAGACGCTTCGCATCATCTCTGGGCTTTTGATCATCATATTTTTTACGCTCTATGTTAGCAGCGGCATCATCGCAGGCGGCAAGACCTTTGAGAGCTTTTTCGGGCTAAATTTCACCTACGGCGCGGTCGCTACGATCCTAATCGTCGTGTTTTATACCTTTTTCGGCGGATTTAAGGCCGTCGCGATCACCGACGCATTTCAGGGCGCACTGATGTTTGCGGTGCTTATTTTGATCCCTCTGTTTTCTTACCGCGCGCTGCAGATCCCTGCGGACAGCTCCTTTTTTGCGCAGGTGCGGCTCTACGGCGCGAGCCACCTCGATCTATTTTACAATCAAAGCTTCTTGGGCGTTTTGGGCTTGCTTGCTTGGGGACTCGGATACTTCGGGCAGCCGCATATCATAGTGCGCTTTATGGCGATTAGAAGCTCGCGCGAGCTTGATAGCGCGCGCCGCATCGGAATTTCGTGGATGGTGCTAGGGCTAGTAGGTGCGATGCTTAGCGGCCTGATCGGCTTTGTGTATTTTTCGCAAAAAGGTCTTAGCATAGACGACCCAGAAAAAATTTTCCTAGAGCTCGGTAAATTTTTCTTTCATCCATTTATCCTAGGCGTCATAATCTCTGCGGTGCTGGCGGCGATTATGAGCACCATCTCAAGCCAGCTTTTGGTAAGCGCGAGCGCGGTTACGAAGGATTTTATCTTCGCGTTTTATAAAAAAGAGGTGAGCGAGCGCACGCAGACGCTAAGCAGCCGCATCGCCGTCGTGATCATCGCCGCGCTCGCCGCGATCTTGGCGTTTGGCTCAAACGATACGGTGCTAAACGTCGTCGGAAACGCTTGGGCTGGATTTGGCGCGAGCTTTGGAGCGGTGCTGCTTTTCAGCCTGTATTCTAAAAAGATGAGCGCGCTCTCGGCTTTGGTGGGTATGCTCGTAGGCGGTATCACGGTTATTTGCTGGATCTTATCGGGGCTTTCGGCGATCGTTTACGAGCTGCTGCCGGGCTTTTGCTTTTCGGCGCTTGCGATACTGCTCGTAAATCGCTACAACTCCGTGCTCGATAAGATGGCGGATGAGCCCAATGCCGCGCAAATTTCGCAGGAATTTGAAAAGATGAAAGAGCAAAGTTTAAGGGGCAAAGATGGCTAACGTAAAGTGCCCGCACTGCGGCTCTCAGATCGATATAGACAATGTTATGGAGCATGAAATACGCGCTCGTTTAGAGATGGATTATAAGCGCAAAAAAGAAGAATTTGAGAAGCAAAAGTTAGTCGATCGGCAAGCATTTGAAACCGAGTTAAACGAAAAGCGCTTAGCATATATTAAGGCGGACAATGCCTTGAAAGCACGCGAAAATGCCGTTAATGAGAAAATACAAGCGGGTATAAATTTGGGTATTAGTGCAGAGCGCGAAAAATTAGTTAAAGAAAGCAAAGAGTGGGCTGCGAGAGAAAATCAAGCGACGATAAAAGCTTTAAACGAAGAGCTTGATAAAAAATCTAAACAGGTGAGTGAGTTAAATTTAATTAAGGCAGAGTTAGATAAAGAAAAGCGTGCGAAATTAGAACTTGAGACTGAGTATAAAGCAAAAACAGAGCTTGAAATTTCAAATAGAATAAAAGAAATTTTGGAAGAAAATCAGCTTAAGATTCGCGATAAAGATGAGCAGATTAAGATGATTATAGAACAATCTTCTCAAAAATTATTGGAAGAGAAACAGCAGATCGAGAGCGAAAACGCGGCGAAATTTGAAATTTTACAAAAGGAGCTGCAAGAAAAATCGCAAAGAATTTCCGAGCTAAATTTAATAAAGGCTGAAATGGAGGCGCAAAAGCGTAAATTTGGCGAGCTTGAAGCCGAGAATAAAGCCAAATCAGAAATCGAGCTAACCAACCGCGTAAACCAAGAACGCGAGCGGCTTTCGAAGCAAATTTCGCAGGAAAACGAGCTGAAATTCCGCCAAAAAGATGAGCAGATCCAAAGCCTAATCGCTCAAATAAACGAGCTCAAGCGCCGCTCGGAGGTGGGCTCGCAGCAGCTTCAGGGCGAGGTGCAGGAGCTCGCGCTGCAGGAGTATCTGCGGCTAAATTTTCCTTTGGACGATATAGATGAGGTCAAAAAGGGTGCGCGCGGCGCAGACTGCGTGCAGATGGTGCATACGAGGGAGTTTGCTGGCTGCGGTAAAATTTTATACGAGAGCAAGCGTACGAAAAGCTTCGAGCCCAAATGGATCGACAAACTCAAAGACGATATGATAGGCGAGGGCGCGCAGATTGGCGTTATCGTAACCGAGCAGATGCCGCCTCACAGCCCTAGGCTGCATCAAGCGCCGAGCGATGCTAGCATCTGGATCTGTTCGTTTGAGGAATTTAAGGGGCTTTGCGCCGTTTTGCGCGAACACGTCGTGGCGCTTGCGTTTGCTAAAAGATCGGGGCAAAATCAAGATAGCAAAACGGCGATGCTCTACGACTATCTGACCTCGCCCGAGTTTGCAAACCAGATAAAGACGATCGTTTCGGCGTTCGTCGGCATGCAAGAGAGCTTAAATAAGGAGCGCAACGCGATGGAGCGCATCTGGAAACAGCGCGAAAAGCAGATCGCGCGTGCGCGAGACGGCGCGATCGCGATGCACGCAAGCATTAGAAGCATCGCCGGAAACGGCGTAGCGCAGCTGGAGGATGTCGATGAAATTTTAAGCCTCGAGGCGATCGCGGCAGAGGGCGAAGCGGACGCGCTTCAAGACCAAGACGGCGATGAGACGTCATAGCGGCATGCGGACGGATCGCGGCTATGGCTAGAGCGCGAGGCGTGCTTGCAGTGCGAGGAGTTTGCGTCGTGAGGCCGAAATTTCGTAAAGTAGCGCGATATTTGTCTACGGGCAAGCGGTGTTGAAATTTCAAGAAGTAATTGCCGTATGCTTTTGAGTTTGCGAGGTTAGGATTTTGCTTGCGAATTTTATCTCGGCAGAAATATGTTGCACTGTGTAGCGTGTAAAATTTTAAATTCATAATTAAGGAAGCGCTTCACGTCGCGAAAATTTGATTTGGAATTTTGTTTTGTGTCCTTATCAGGAAGATTTTGCGCCAAAAGCCGTAGCAAAATTTTAAGAATTCGCTTCGCCGTACCATAAAAATTTTAAAATTTTGATCCGCAAATTTAATTAAATTTATAAAATTTTTCAAAATTCTATCGTCAAAATTTTAAAATTCCTAACTTTTTCAAAATAAATTTTAAATTTTGTAAACACTCTTGCCGCAGTCATTTGCGTACTAAAATTTTATCGATGAAAAGCGTTTGTTGCCAATCGTTAAACCCCATCTCTTATCATTCCGTAGTTGTTTTGCGCATGGGAAATTTTGCGCGTAAAAGACTCGTTTTGTGCGGCATAGCGTGCAGGTTGCATCAAATACGCCGCAAAAGCAATGGTGGGCTGTGCAACGTCTGTAACGGGCGGCTTGCTTGATTTGCATAATTTATAAAGAGGTAAAATATGCGTATTTTAGGCAGCATTATTTGGTTTTTTGTGGGCGGTTGGATCTTGGCTATCTTAACTTATTTGTCGGGTTTAGTCCTTAACCATTTTAGTCGGACCGCTCCCGTGGGATTAGGTCTTATGGAATACGGCAAATCCTTATTTTTATCCTTTACGCGCGATATGGCGCGCAAAAATAAAAGCTCTCTTATCGCCGCCGCAGTGCCGCTACAAAACTGCGAATATGACGTAATGCCCCAAAAAGTGTCCGTATCGAAGGTAATAGCTACAGTATGCATCGTAGCGATCGCTTTACCTGCAGTAGCGACTGCGCTACCTGGGGTAGCTACTAGAGATGATGCGGAGATTTCTAAGTTGGCGACAAATTTAATGACCGTTAAATACGATCTGGACGCCTACTATATCTCTCAAGGCAAATTCGCATCCGATTTTTCGGTTATGACGAATGTTCCGCTAGAGCCCAACGGAGCGAATTCCGCATATCTTAAAAGCACAAAGGGGGATAAATGCTTCCTAATCAGCGTGGATGGCGAAAAGAAAACGATCACTATCGCAAAAGGCCCCGATGCCGAAAATAATATCTGCCGGGGAGCGTATGAATTACCGGGAGTCCCTAAAATGCTATCGGAGCCTATTCAAGTAAAAAGCTATTAATTTACTCGATTTGCGAGCGGATTAGATTTATCGCGGCGGATTTAAGAGCCCTGAATTTTATATAAAATTTCGTCTTAAATTTACACCGCCTTGTGCGCACGAAAGTGATCTTATCGGAAATCAGACAAAGTCGCGCGCTTTGGCGTGAAATTTAGCCACTATTTGGGCGGATCTAGGCGCCATAAAATTCCGCGGCTAAAATTTAACGCCGTTTTAAGATTATTTTTGTAAAATCACATTTCTTTTTCACCGCTGGCGGGCTCATAGCTCAGTTGGTTAGAGCATCCGGCTCATAACCGGATGGTCCTAGGTTCAAGTCCTAGTGAGCCCACCACCACAAAATTTTTTGCTTTTCACTACATCAAAATCCGCAAAATTCTATAAATTTCATGCGTCGTTTTTCCTTTGAAATTCCGCTTCATAACTTCAAAAGACAAAGCTTGCCGCATAATTTCAGCTTTAAAATTTGGTTAAGCTCGCGATTGAATTTTCAAATTTAACTTTCATTTGGCGACCGATTAAATTTTATTTTATGGCAAGTTGCGGTAGAATTCCGTTAAAACTCTTAGTGCAGGGAGATGTCCATGTCAGAAAATCAAACGAAAAAAGGCGGAATTTTAGCCTTTTATTTTAACTCAAGCTTGCTTTGGCGCATCATTATCGCTTTAGTGTTGGGCTCTGCGATTGGTATGTTACTACCTAAAAATATGCCGGTGGGCGATACAACGTGGGTGGTGATTTTAACACCTTTGGGAGATCTTTTCGTGCGGCTTTTAAAGATGATCATGGTGCCGATCATCATCTGTTCGCTGATCGTGGGCACTAGCAGTATCTCGCCCGCGCACCTGGGCAAAGTAGGCGTTAAGGCGATCATATTTTACGCTATAACTACGCTTTTTGCGATCGTCATCGGCCTAGCGTGTGCGTTTGTATTTTCTCCAGGTAGCGGGCTTGATCTAAGCGATGCGTCCAAGGCCGTCGAAAAGGCAGCGAACGCGCCTAGTATGAGTAAAATTTTGCTTAATATAATTCCTACGAATCCTTTTGATTCCATAGCCAAGGGCGAAATTTTGCCGATCATCGCGTTTTGCTTATTTCTTGGCGTAGGGCTTGCGTTTTGCCGCGACAGTAGTGATGCTCGTATCAAAAATTCCGCTGATACGGTTTATAATTTTTTCGATGGAATGAGCGAAATTATGTTTAAGGTCGTGCATTGGGTGATGCAATACGCACCAATCGGCGTTTTTGCGCTAATGTTTGTAGTGTTTAATAAAAGCGGTATCGAGGCTTTCAGCTCGCTATTAAATGTCACGATTACCCTATACGTGGGACTTGCGATTCAAGTATTTGCGGTTTATTGCGTTATTTGTATGCTTATCGGAGTTAGCCCGATTAAATTCCTTAAAAAAGTGCGTCCGCCGATGCTTACGGCTTTTGTTACCCGCAGCTCCAACGGCACGCTTCCGATTACGATGCAAACCGCCGAAGATATGGGAATTCCAAAGGCGATCTACGGCTTTGTTTTGCCCGTGGGCGCTACGGTGAATATGAACGGCACGACCGTGTATTTGGGCGTGTGCACGCTCTTTATCGCTAATGCTTGCGGTATCGATCTAAATAGCAGCCACTACCTCACGATCATCATCACTTCGATGCTTGCGGCGATCGGAACTGCCGGAGTTCCGGGAGCTGGTGCGCTGATGCTGCTTTTAGTGCTCGAGTCTATCGGCGTCAAGGTAAGTGGTAACGTAGCGATCGCTTACGGAATGATTTTGGGCATTGATGCGATTTTGGATATGGGGCGAACCTCGATGAACGTAACGGGCGATGTTGTCGCGTCGATCTACGTCGCAAAGAGCGAAAACGAAATGGATATGAGTAAGTGGGAAGATTAGCCCAAGTAAAATTTAGAAAGGACGAGCTATGAAAAGAGTTGGGATTATCGGTGGAATGGGACCTTTAGCGAGTGCGGATCTGTATATGAAGATTATAGAAGAGACTGCGGCGAGCAGCGATCAAGAAAATATTCCGCTTGTAATTGATAGCTATCCGCAGATCGAAGATCGCACGGCGTTTATCTTAGGCAAAGGTGAAAATCCGCTTCCGCGCCTAAGCGAGAGCGCTGTTAGGCTCAAAAATGCAGGCTGCAAGGCGTTTGCGATGGCGTGTAACACGGCGCATTTTTTCGCAGACGATGTAGAAGCTGCGGCGGAAATCCCGCTAATTCATATCGCCGAGGTCACCGTAAAAGCGATCCGCAAAAATTATCTAAACGCCCATAAAATAGCTGTGCTAGCCACTATCGGTACAAAAAAAGCTAAAATTTACGACGATCCGCTCAAAGAAGCGGGGCTAATCAGCGTGGAGCTTGGCGAAGAAAATCAAGCGATTTTGATGGATTGTATCTACAAAGGCGTTAAGGCGGGCAAGACTGCCGAATACGTGGGGGCTTTTGAGAATTTGCTAGGCAAAATCGATGCTGATATTTATGTCGTTGCCTGCACTGAGCTGCCGCTATTTTTGCCGTTAATCAAAAGCGATAAAATTTTCGTCGATCCTACTAGAGAGCTTGCCAAAGCGATCGTGGAATTCTCAAGATCGTAGAGCTGCAAGACTTTGCAAGCGCGAATTTTAAACCGCAAAATTTTACGACGATCTAAGTCGTAAAATTTTGCGGAACTATGTTAGACCAAACTTCCATCAAGGCGAAATTTATATGATAGTGGAATTTCATCACAGCATTTTAAACTTAAAATTTTGTCAAAATTTAATCCGCAAAACCCAGAATGTAAAACCTCCGAAGTAAAATTCCATAACAAAATTTGCTCGTAAAATTTCGCGCTGAAATTTAAGCTAAAATTCCATTAAATTTGACCGTTTCTAAAGCCCGAATTTAATATAATCTCCAAATCAAAAAAGGATCAAAATGAGCGACTACACCCACCTGCACCTTCACACCGAGTATTCGCTGCTAGACGGCGCGAATAAAGTAAGCGAGCTCGCCGAGCTTTTACAGAGCCGCGGTACCAAGGCGTGCGCGATCACCGACCACGGCAATATGTTCGGCGCGATAGACTTTTATCAGACGATGAAAAAGCACGGCATTAAGCCGATCATCGGCATCGAGACCTATCTGCACAACCACGACGACATTGGCGATAAAAGCGACCGCCAGCGCTATCACTTGATACTACTTGCCAAAAATGAGACGGGCTACAAAAATCTGATGTATCTTAGCTCGCGCGCGTTTTTGGACGGCTTCTACTACTACCCGAGGATCAACAAAAAAATTTTAAAAGAGCACAGCGAGGGGCTCATCTGCTCCTCGGCGTGCCTAGCGGGCGAGGTGGAATTTCATCTAAATAGAAGCGAGCGAAATTTAAAGCGTGGCGCGGGCGGCTACGAAGCGGCGAAAAAAGCGGCGCTTGAGTATAAGGAAATTTTCGGCGAGGATTTTTATCTCGAGATCATGCGCCACGGCATTGGCGAGCAGTTAAATGTCGATAAGGATCTCATTCGCCTCTCGCGCGAAATCGGCGTCAAGATCATCGCCACCAACGACGCTCACTACTCGCGCAAGGATCGCGCCAAGGCTCACGACGTCTATCAGTGCATCTCGATGGGCAAGACGATCAACGACGGCGACCGCCTAAAACACGTCGTTTCAGAATTTTACGTAAAAAGCGACGAGGAGATGAGGCGGCTTTTTGCGGACATCCCCGAAGTGATCGAAAATACCGCCGAGATCGTAGAAAAATGCAATTTGAAATTTGCTTTCGACGAGAAGGACTACGCGCCGACGCCGCCGAATTTTAAATTTACGATCGAATACGCCGCTAGGCTCGGGCTTTCGCTGCCGCAGCCCTCGGAGCGCTATAGCTTTGCAAACGATGATTTTTTATTCGATCATCTCTGCCGCGAGGGGCTTAAAGAGCGCCTTAAATTTATCGATCCCGCCAAGCACGAAATTTATCGCGAGCGCCTGGAAAAGGAGCTTGCCATCATCAAAAACATGCATTTTTCAGGCTATATGGTCATCGTGCAGGATTTCATCAACTGGGCGAAGGATCACGACATCCCCGTAGGCCCCGGTCGCGGCTCTGCGGCGGGCAGCATCTGCGCGTATGCGCTTCGCATTACCGACCTCGATCCGATCCCGTATAATCTGCTTTTCGAGCGATTTTTAAATCCGTCGCGTATCTCGATGCCCGACATCGACGTGGATTTTTGCCAGGCGCGCAGAGGCGAGGTGATCGACTACGTCATCGATCAGTACGGCAAATTTAACGTCGCGCAGGTTGCGACCTTCGGTAAGCTGCTTGCGCGCGGCGTCATCCGCGACGTGGCTCGCGTCTGCGACATGCCGCTTTCACAAGCCGATAAGATGGCGAAACTGATCCCCGATAAGCTCGGCATCACGCTCAAGCAGGCTTACGACGCCGAGCCGAAGCTGAAGGAATTTATCGACGCAGATCCGATCGCACAGCAGGTGTGGGAGTTTGCGCTGGGCCTTGAAGGGCTAAATCGCAACGCAGGTATGCATGCCGCGGGAGTGGTGATCTCAAACGAGCCGCTGTGGAATAAAGCGCCGCTATTTAAGCAGGATAAGGGCGAGGATGCGCGCCTAGTAACGCAATACACCAAAAACTATCTCGAGGACGTAGATCTGATAAAATTTGACTTCCTGGGTCTAAAAAATCTCGATGTGATCGATAACGCCATCAAGCTCGTCAAGCGCCGCTATAATCGCGACATAGTTTGGGAGGAGATCGATTTTAACGATCCGCAAACTTACAAAACGATTCAAAGCGGCAACACGCTGGGGATTTTTCAAATCGAGGGCGCGGGCATGCAGGATCTTGCGATGAACCTGCGCCCCGACCGCTTCGAGGATATCATCGCGATGATCTCGCTATACCGCCCGGGGCCGATGGATCTAATCCCCGATTTTATCAGGATCAAACACGGCGAGCTGAGCGCTAGCTATATCTTCCCCGAGATAAAAGAAATTTTAGAGCCAACATATGGCATCATCGTCTATCAAGAGCAGGTCATGCAGATCGTACAGAAGGTAGGCGGCTTTAGCTTGGGCGATGCCGATCTGGTGCGCCGCGCGATGGGTAAGAAGGATGAGAAGAAGCTCGCTCATATGCGCGAGCAGTATCTAAGCGGCGCCAAAGAGCTGGGCTTTGACGTAGCGAAAGCGGATGAGCTATTTGATCTGATTATGAAATTTGCCTCCTACGGCTTTAATAAATCTCACGCCGCGGCGTATTCGATGATCACCTTTCAAACGGCCTATCTTAAGACCTACTATCCGGCGGAGTTTATGGCGGCATTGCTTACCTCAGAAGAGGGCAACACCGATAAAATTTCAAAGTATATCGACGAGGCAAGCCGTCTAGGCATCGGGCTTTTGCCGCCGTCGATCAATCAAAGTTTAAGAGGTTTTAGCGTCGTGGACGACGAAAACTCCAAATCGGGCACCTCGATCATCTACGGCCTCGGCGCTATCAAGGGGGTGGGCGGCGCCGCGATCGAAAATATCTTAGAGCTTCAAAGCGAGGCTAAATTTCAAAGTATCGACGATTTTGCTTCGCGCGTGGATAATTTCCGCGTCAATAAAAAGGTCATCGAGTCGCTGATCTATGCAGGCGCGATGGATTGTCTGGGCAAGAGCCGATTAGCGATGATTCAAAATATGGAAAATATCCTTGAGGTAATGAAAAAGATCACCGAGATTAAAAAGGACGCCGCAAGCTCGCTTTTTGGCGAGGATGAGGATATGACGAGCGGCATGAGCGTAAGCTTCGTCGATACCGATAAGGAATTTCCGCAGGGCGAAATTTTGAAATTTGAGCAGCAGACCGTGGGCGTGTATCTCTCGGGGCATCCGCTAGATGATTACAAAGAGGAGATGGAAGGCATCGACTACACGCTATCCTCGGCGTTTAGCGAGATTGAGGGCGATAGCGCCGAGGTACTTAGCGTGGGGCGGATCGAGGATCTGTCCACGCGCATGACAAAAACGGGCAAAAAAATGGGGATTTTAAATGTGCTTGATCTGCACGGCAGCTTCGAGCTTGCGGTGTTCGATAACGCGCTAAAGGCGATCGAAAACTTAAGCCCGCAGGAGCGGGAGCGCCCGTACGCTTTTATGATTAAAATTTCAAAAAGCGCGGTCGGCGGCGCGGCGTATCAGCTGTCGTTTCTTTCGATGATGAGCCTGCAAAACGCTCGAGATGCGAGCTTCCGTCCGCGCGCGGGAGTATTTTTGAACGAGAATCCACTCAAAACCTACGCCGCACAGCTTGGAGCGATCGCACATACTAAATCGAACGAATTCGATGAGCTGGTGGGCGACGAGGATGCGAGCGTTAAAATTTTGTGCGTCGGCAAGATCGAAAACGTCCACACCCGCACGACCAAATCGGGCAAGCAGATGGCAAATCTTACGGTGCTTGATCTTGCGGGCAGCTTCGAGATGAGCGCGTTCGGTGATATTTGCGATGCGGTCACTGCGCTAACGGATGCGCAGCTGGAGCGCCCGATGGCGTTTTGGGCGCGGCTTAGCAAAAATACATCCCCTTACGGCGGGAAATTTCAAATTTATTTGGATGAAATTTTAACCCTAGATGCCGCGCAGAATATCGACGGCTACGTGCCTAGTAAGGTGCGAGGCTTTGGCGGTAGGGAGCGCGGAGGCTTTAACGGCGGTAATTCCGGCTTCGGTGGCGAACGAGCTGGCAGCTTCGGCGGAGGAAATTTCGCGGAGCGAAGGAGCGGGTTTACTGCGGAGGATCCTGCCCTTAAGGCGCGCAAAGAGCGCGAGGCACAGCGCAAAAACGCGCAGGATTTCGAGTTTGAGCTAAGCTTAGGCGAGCTAAGTCGCGAGAAAATTTATAAAATTTACCACCTCGCTTTTTGCGACACGGCGTTGAAAAACACCAAGCGGCTGATTCTGCGAATCCGCAACGGCAGCGAGGTGCTAGTTTATCCGACCGAATACATCGTGAGCGATAGCTTTACCGAAAAGGTACGTGAAATCATAGCGGCGTAGGTGCGGCTCTTTCGTCGCGCTGGATCGGTTAAATTTTATTCTTGCCTGTCGCCGCACGTAAGAGGTATCTGCGCGCATAGAGCCTAGGCTTTGGCGCTGTTGCGATAAGAGACGACAATATTTTCGACTCAAAGCTTGCTGCATGTAAAATTTACTGTGTTGCACGCAAAAACTAAAATCACGCAGATCGTCCGTGATATCTAAATTTATTGCGTTTATCGAGGCGGAATTTTATCTGTCAAAATTTACAAAAACGCAGACCGCCTCTGCTTTATTGCGTCGGTGAGGCTTGGTGGCATGCCGTTTGAGTTACCGCAATAACAGCTCGCCATACCTCGACAGAGCATGAATTATATTGTCGCACTAGCCTACCTGCGGCACGACAAACGGCATGAGCGTTTAAATTTCGAGCTAAATTTTTGCGAACGAAGCCTTACTTTGGCGAATCCCCGCGCAGCTTTAAAATTTTAAACTTTAGCGGATTTGAAATTTTAGGTATAGCTTTACTACGTAAAATTTTATCGCAGTAAAATTTCGCTGAGCAAATTTAGTAAAGTACGCAAAAACGGACTCAAGACGTGCAGAAAAAATCCGAAACAAAGCTGACTCAAGCAAACGGTGCCCGAAAAAATCAAGCTAGCGCGGACTGGGCTCGAGCCGGGCGTCGGGACGCAACCTGTCTTAAATCCAAAATTTATCAAAATTGTTAAACGGCTGTATTTGAAATTTTTCGCGCTGTATATATTGCTCGCGCTAAGCGTGTTTATCCTGCCCGAAAATATAGGTGATAATGCTGCTTGTGCGGGCTTTGTAAGCCTTATGAAGCAGTTTTTCAAATGTCGCTGCAGCCAGGGATCGTCTTGCACGCGGGGCTTGTGGAGTTCTACGTCGCTGCGATGCGGACGGCTAGCATCTTAATTTTTGCGCAAGCTGCTTCCTGTGCTTAAAGAATGGCGCTAATTAAATTCCGCGCAATTTTGAGCGGCTAAATTTTGCGAGTTGAAATTCCGAAATTTTGCCATTTCCAAGCCGCGGGAATTTGAGCTCAAATTTAGAATTTGCAAAATTTTGAAATTTTACGGAGTGAAATTGTGAAGCGGGATTTTAGAATTTTGAAATTCTGCGCCGTGGAGTTTTGTATTTTGAAATTTCGCGAGCTGTAAATTTAGGCCAAATTTTAAAATTTGTAGCGACAGAATTTTAAAATTTTACGCTGTATGGCTAGGTAAAGTGCCTCCGCTTCTTGATAAATCAAATTTCCAATCTGGTTTAAATTTAAGAAGCACGATTGCCGCCGCAAAATTCTATCTGCAACGGCGATTTTTAAACGACAGCGCCGAGACGAGCAATGATGATTTACGGAAGTGCGCCGCGCTGGTCGCAAATACCGTGCGGCAGGTAAGCGAGCGTTAGGCGATCGCGCGGGCTAGTTTATCTCGCAAGTTTAAAATTTCATCGCGTTTTAGCACGAAGCTGTTTTTGTTGGCGATGAGGTGTGCGGAGCTTTGCATTATGGTTTCTGCGGGCTGTAGCCCGTTTTGTTTCATCGTAGCGCCGGTCTCCACGACATCGACGATAGCGTCGGCAAGCCCTATGAGCGGGGCTAGCTCGATCGAGCCGTAGAGTTTGATGATATTTACGGCAACCGCTTTTGAGGCGAAGTATTCGCGAGTGATGTTGGGCATTTTCGTAGCGATCTTAAGGCTCGGAGCGCCGTAGTTTAGCTGAGTGCCCGCATGTACGCCCACACAGACGCGGCATTTTCCGATTTTAAGATCGAGCAGCGTAAGTACGTCGGGGCGGTGCTCCTCAAGCACGTCAAGCCCCACTACGCCGATATCCGCCGCACCACCCATAACGTAAGTAGGGATATCTTGGTTACGGACGTAGAGGAATTTAAAATCGCCCTCTTGCATTATGAGTTTGCGATCCTCAAAGGCAAAATCAAGCCCGAAGATGGTTTTGAAAATTTTAAGCGTATCGTCGGCTATGCGGCCTTTTGGTAGCGCTATGGTTATCATGCGAGCCCCCTTTTTGCGATCAAGCTTACCATCGATTTAAAGATCAGATCCTTTTCGTAGATCGAGTTGCGAAAATACCGCATCAGATAGGCTCCGTCGCCGCCCGTGAAGTAAATTTTATTATTGCCCGCGATGTTTTCGATCGTAAGCACGATCGGCTTTAAAATCCCGTAGTTTACGGCACTTACGGTCTTTTGCGGCAGCGGATCCAGATCGATATTGGTTGAAAGCGTGACGTCCAGCACCGGCGCGATACTTGCGAACGACTTTAAAAGCGTGCTAATGCCGGGCATTATAAATCCGCCTAAATGCGAGCCTCTAAACATCAAATCCACGGTGATCGCACTGCCCGCATCGACGACGACGCCGGTGTTTACGGCCGAACACGCCGCTATGCGGTCGATCCCAAGCCCGCGGTAGGCGGTTTTTAGCTCAAAATGCGGCGCCAGATCGACGAATAGAGGATTTTTCAGCTTTTTTTTCACGCTATCATTGACGCTAATGAAAAAAATTCGCTCCTTCGGCTCGTACCGCATAAACTCCGCTACGGGCATACTTTGCGTTACGCCGCCTTTATAAAATTTAACCCTGGAATTTCCTATGTCACACAAAAGCATGGAGGCTAAATCCGTTTTCTTTTAAAAATTTCGCGCTTTTAGAGCACATCTGCGAGTTGTAAAACAGCACGCGCTTTTTCACGACCTTGCCTAGGCTTGCGCTAATGTCGCTTGCGAGCGAGAGTAGAAATTCCGCATCGCGCATTACAAAGCGAGATTTTGCGTCGCGCATAAATAAAAGGACGTTGTAGCTTTTCAGATCCACGCCAAAATACGCGCCGTATGATCGCGAGCGCGTGAAGCTAGCAATATCTAGCGTTTGGAATTTTTGAAGCAAAAGGCCTTCGCGAACGCAAAGTTTTGAAATTTTATCTAGCATCAAAATTTAAAATTTTATCGTCGTAGTAAAATGAGCTGCCTGCGATAAAGGACTTATCATCGAACTCGCCATTTAGCTCGTAGATCGCTTGTCCCTCTAAATTTTCGTCCACGCGGATGACGTAGCCGTTGCGCTCGATGATATACAGATAGCCGCCGCTAAGCAGTGCGCCGCTAAACTGTGCGAAGGTGAATTTGCGCGATTTGATCAAATTTAGCCCGCGATCCAGTAGCTCGACTCTGCCGTCCTTTAAGAAAAGATAAATTCTATCGCCGCTAAAAATCACGTCTTTGATGTCTACGTTATGATTTTTATTGCCCGCAGGACTTACCAGCATTAGCCTAGTGGCGGTCACAGCATAAAGGTTATCGCCCTTGTTTTCTAAGGCGATAATGTTGTTAAAAAACGGCTGGTTGCTCACGACGAAATCGCGTGCCGAGCGCCCGCCTACGTTTTCTGCGATGCTGACTAGTCCGTCTAACGCAGGATAAGCGATAAGCTGGTTGATAAATATTGGTGACGCTACGCGCGAATCGATTGCGAATGCATCGCCGACTTTATGATCGAGTACCACTGCGCCCGAGCTTAGCTTGATAAGCATAATCGAATCATCGCTCATCACTAAAGCCAAATCATCGCCGCGTATATTTGCACTTAACGCTTGTCTGCCGAGGGCTTTTTCAAATTTTACGGCGCCTGTGCCACTAACTACTTTAAGCGTGCCATTGATATCAGTTACGACGAAATTTCCGTCATATTCGCCTAAAAATTTCTCACTTTTTAAGACCTTGAAATTTTTCACCAAGCCGTTTTTAGAGATGACTTCGCCGTCTTTTAGCGTCGCGCCATCTTTACTAACCACTACGATTTCCGATGGCAGTGAGCCGTTAAATTTCATATCGCCTGTGATGTTTTCGTCGCTGGGTTCAAAATACTGGCGCTTCGTCGAGCAGCCTAAAAATAAAAACGATAGTAAAAGCGTAAATATCAGCGTTTTTTTCATTATTTATTGCCTCCATAGTGTTTCAAAGCAAGTGCGATTTGACGAACTGGCGAGTTGAGCGGAATTTTATCTAGCTCTGCGTGAGCTTGCTCGATTTTGCCCTCTTTTAGTAGGTCGTAGCCTTTGAGCAAAGAATCGTAATCGGCGAGTAGCACTCCGCCTTGTTTGCCGTTTTGTAGATTTATTATCTCTTTTAGCACAACATCGATGCCTTGGGTATTTTCTAGCGCCGCTCGCTCGTCTGCAGAGCCGTTTTGCAAAATATAAAGAGCGTATAGATTTATATCTTTTTGCTTAAGCTCGGCTAACTTAGCGTCGTCGCGCTTGTTAAGCAGCTCGTCATAGATCGCATTAGCACTTGCTATGCGGCGATCGCTTAGAAATTCATTTGCGTAATATCCGATAAATGCTACGATCAAAACCGCAGCCAAAAATATCAGCGGCTTTTTGTATTTTTTTACGAAAATTTCACTTTTTATGACGCTTTCTAGAAACTGCTCTTCGGTGCCAATTTCTTTTTTCACGCCTTCGATGTCGTCTTTTAAAGCCAAAATTTAGTCCTTTATTTGAGAAAATCGGCGTAATTGTAGCATAAAAAATTTTAAATACCGCCTAAGATAAAGAATTTTTATGATATAATGTCGCATTTATCAGAAAAAGGAAAGTTATGATAATAGACGATGCCTTGCTAAGCAAGCTGGAAAGGCTATCTGCTCTTAAAATTCCAGATGAAAAACGGGAGGAATTCAAGGGGCAATTGAATAATATCGTAGATTTTGTAGAAATTTTAAATGAGCTGGATTTACAAAGCGGCGAGGCAGCTATCACTACGCTGAAAGGCGGTACTCCGTTTCGCAAAGATATTCCACGCAAAAGCGACGTCGCAGAAAGCGTCTTAAAGCATGCTCCGCAGTCCGAAGGCGGCTACTTCGTAGTACCGAAAATCATAGATTGAAAGGAATTTTATGGAAGAAGTTCAAAGAAATTTAGTAGATATTGAAACCCTACTAAAAACCGTCGTTTTTAACAAAGCGAGCGACCTTCACTTAGTTTCGCGCTCGGCGCCTCAAATACGTATCGACGGAACATTGCGCCCACTTGCCATGGATCCGCTTAAGGGTACGGATATCGAGTATATCTGCTACGCGCTCATTACCGATGCCCAAAAAAGTGCACTCGAGGAAAATAAAGAGCTCGACTTTGCGATCGAGCTTCCTAATATCGGACGCTTCCGTGGAAATTACTACTACACTATGAACGGCGATCTGGCTGCGGCGTTTCGTATTATTCCTATCGATATTCCTAGCCTGGACGATTTAAAAGCCCCTACGATTTTTAAAGAGGTAGTCAAGCACGAAAAAGGCATGATTTTGGTTACCGGACCTACCGGTAGCGGTAAATCAACTACTCTTGCCGCGATGCTAAACGAGATCAACGAAAAAGAGCGCAAGCACATTATAACCGTTGAAGATCCGGTCGAGTTCGTCCATACCAATAAAAAAGCACTTTTTTCTCACAGAAATATTGGCACCGATACCCATTCCTACGCTAACGCATTAAAATTTGCCTTGCGTGAGGACCCGGACATCATCCTAGTTGGTGAGATGCGCGATAGAGAGACTATCTCGATCGCCATTACCGCGGCTGAGACCGGTCACTTGGTATTTGGTACGCTACACACCAACTCCGCGATGCAGACGATCAACCGTATTATCGATAGCTTTGATGGCGGCGAGCAGCTCCAAGTGCGAAATATGCTCTCTGTGTCACTTACCGCGGTCATTTCGCAATCACTTTTGCCGAAGCTTGGCGGTGGACGTATCGCGATCCATGAAATTTTGCTAAATAACAATGCCGTAGCAAATCTAATCCGCGAAAACAAGGTGCATCAAATTTACTCTCAAATGCAGCTAAATCAGCAATCTACCGGTATGATAACTCAAACTCAAGCGATGGTTAAAGCGATCCGTGCAAATCAAATTTCAAAAGACACGGCGTTTAGGTACTCGACTAACCTGCAAGAGCTAATAGGCGTGGTGGGTGCTTGATGGAAGGTATTAATTGGTTTGACGTCGGCTGTTTGGTACTCGTAGTGCTCTTCGGACTGCGCGGTATCACCAACGGAATCGTTAAAGAAATTTTTGGAATTTTGGGTCTCATCGGCGGTCTTTTTGCCGCGATGCGTTATAAAACTATGGCAGGCGAGTGGATTGCAGCAAAAATTCCAGCTTTACAGAATGCAAACGGCGTGCTTTCGGGCGACACGACGCAGGTTCTCATCGGCTTTATCGCTGTGCTTTTTGGTGTATGGATCTCGTGTCTGATTATAGGCGAAATCATTTCAAAATTCTTTAAATGGAGCGGACTCGGATTTGTCGATAAGATCGGCGGGTTTGTGTTTAGCGTAAGTAAAATTTTCTTGATTTTTGCAGTTATCGTTACGCTTGCAAGCGGTCCTATGTCGATGAATGAACAGACCAAAAGGTATTTTGAAAGCAGCAAAACTGCGCCGATTTTTTTAAAAATAGGAAACTGGATTTTAAATCTCAAAGACGATCCGAAGATCAAACAAAGCTTGGATTCTATCGGTTCTAAGATGGATGATAAGCTCTTAAAAGATCAAAATTCTACCACCCGTATGAACTCGGATCAAAATCAAAGCACCGAACCTAGCGATTTTAACGCCAGTTCAGAAGTAAATTCTACAGAAAGGACAAAATTATGAATGCAAAAATCGAAAATTTAGAGTTTGACGCTCTAATTGTTGAGTTTAAAAAGGCGCTTGCTGCTAGCGGTCTAAAATATACCAAGCAGCGCGAGGTTTTGCTCCGCACGCTTTATAACAACAACAAACACTTCACGCCTGAGGCACTTCACAACGAGATTAAAGCGAAATTTCCGGAGCTAAACGTAGGCATAGCGACGGTGTATCGCACCTTAAATTTATTAGAGGATTCGGGGATGGCGACGTCGATCTCATTTGGCGCACAGGGCAAGAAATTTGAGCTTGCCAACAAGCCTCACCACGACCATCTAATCTGCAAAAGCTGCAATAAGATCATAGAATTTCAAGACGCCACTATCGAGCGCAAACAGCTTGCCGTCGCCAAAGAGCACGGATTTACGCTTACGGGACACATGATGCAGCTGTATGGAATTTGCCCTGAATGCGCGACAAAAAGGAAGTAGATTGTTTGATAGCCAGTTAGAGATCCAAAGGATAGACAAGGCGTCGGAACTTCGGAATTTAGGGGCTAATCCCTATCCGCACTTTCTAAAAAAAGATATGAGCATAGCCGAGTTTAAAGAGAAATTCGGCTACATAAAAGATACTGAGGATAAAAAAGCGAGCGAGGAGGTAAGCCTTGCCGGAAGGTTAAAGCTAAAGCGTGTCGCGGGCAAATCCACCTTCGCAAACATAGAAGATCAAAGCGGCAATATTCAAATTTATTACTCTCGCGATAGCATCGGCGAGGAGGATTACGCTAAATTTAAGAAAAATCTCGAAGTAGGCGATATAATTTTGGTGCGCGGATACGCTTTCGTCACCCAAACGGGCGAGTTTTCGATCCATGCCAGCAAAATAACGCTCGCGTCCAAAGCGATCTGCCCGCTTCCGGAGAAATTTCACGGTCTCGTCGATATCGAGATGCGCTACCGCCAAAGATACCTCGATATGATAATGAACCCGGAGATCCGCGAGGATTTTATCAAGCGCTCGATCATCGTTAGCGAGATCCGCAGTTTTTTTGAAAAGCATGGATTTTTAGAGGTCGAAACGCCGATGATGCACCCAATCGCAGGCGGCGCGAATGCTAAGCCATTTATCACGCACCACAATGCTCTCGATGTCGATCGCTACCTACGTATCGCGCCGGAGCTGTATCTCAAGCGCCTCGTCGTAGGCGGCATGGAGGCGGTCTTTGAGATCAACCGAAACTTCCGCAACGAAGGTATGGATCTGACGCACAATCCGGAATTTACCAGCATAGAATTCTACTGGGCGTGGCATGATTATAACGACGCGATGAACATAACTGAGGAGCTATTTAAAGCGCTGTTTAAGAGGCTCGGGCTAGGCGAAATTTTAACTTACGATGAGCGCGAGATTGATTTTTCAAAGCCTTTTGCGCGCATAAAGTATCTCGACGCGCTTACGCAGATAGGCGGCATCGAGCCGCAGATCGTAAATGATCGCGAAAAGATCATCGCCAAACTCAAAGCCGATAAATTTGAAGTCAATGAAAAGCTCGATCTGGGCCACCTGCAGAGCGAACTTTTTGATAATTACGTAGAGGCTAAGCTCATAAATCCGACCTTCATCGTGGATTTTCCGATCTCGATCAGCCCGCTTTCGCGCAGAAGCGACGAAAATCCGCAGATAGCCGAGAGATTTGAGCTCTACATCGCAGGCAAGGAGCTGGCTAACGCTTTTAACGAGCTGAACGATCCGCTCGATCAATACGCCAGATTTAAGGCGCAAATCGACGCCAAAAACGCAGGCGACGACGAAGCGCACGAGATGGACGAGGATTACGTCCGCGCGCTTAGTTACGCGATGCCGCCGACTACCGGCTGGGGGCTCGGCATCGACCGCTTGGCGATGATTTTGCTGAATAAAAAATCGATCCGCGACGTGATTTTGTTCCCTGCGATGAGGCCGCTAAATTTAGAGAAGGAGTGAACGTGTCAAATTTAGAAAAATTCGATAATGAAATTTTTAGTTTAACCAACAAAGAGCTTGCCCGTCAGTGCGATTATTTAGAGATGATCGCGAGCGAAAATTTTACCTATCCCGAGGTGATGGAGGCGATGGGCTCGGTGCTAACGAACAAATACGCCGAGGGCTATCCCGGTAAGCGCTACTACGGCGGCTGCGAGTTCGTAGACGAGATCGAGCAGATCGCGATCGACCGCTGTAAAAAGCTCTTCGGCTGCGAGTTTGCAAACGTCCAGCCAAACAGCGGCAGCCAAGCTAACCAAGGCGTTTATGCAGCGTTTTTGAAACCGGGCGAGAAAATTTTAGGCATGGCGCTTAGCCACGGCGGGCATTTGACGCACGGCGCGAAGGTCTCAAGCAGCGGAAAGATGTATGAGAGCTTCGAATACGGCGTGGAGCTCGACGGCCGCATAAACTACGATAAGGTGCTTGAGATCGCTCAGATCGTAAAGCCGAAGATGATCGTTTGTGGTGCGAGCGCCTATACGCGCGAGATAGATTTTGCTAAATTTAGACAGATCGCTGATAGCGTGGGCGCGTTTCTTTTCGCCGACGTAGCGCATGTCGCTGGGCTCGTCGTTGCAGGCGAACACGCTAATCCGTTTCCGCACTGCCACGTCGTAAGCTCGACAACGCATAAAACGCTTCGCGGTCCGCGCGGCGGCATCATAATGACCAACGACGAGGAATTTGCTAAAAAGATCAACTCGGCGATCTTCCCTGGTATCCAGGGCGGCCCGCTAATGCACGTAATCGCCGCTAAGGCGGTGGGCTTTAAACACAATTTAAGCCCCGAGTGGAAGGTCTACGCCAAGCAGGTCAAGGCAAACGCTAGAGTTTTGGGCGAGACGCTGGTTGGGCGCGGCTTTGATCTCGTTAGCGGCGGCACCGATAACCATCTGATTTTGATGAGCTTTTTAAATAGAGATTTTAGCGGCAAGGACGCTAGCGCCGCGCTTGAAAATGCAGGCATCACGACGAATAAAAATACCGTACCGGGCGAGACGCGCAGCCCGTTCGTCACCAGCGGCATTCGCGTCGGCAGCCCCGCACTTACCGCGCGAGGGATGAAGGAGAAAGAATTTGAGTTTATAGGAAATAAAATCGCCGACGTGCTAAGCGATATCTCAAATTCTAAGCTTCAGGCGCAGGTTAAAGAGGAAGTGCGGGATTTGGCGCACCGCTTTATCATCTACGACCGCGCGATGTATTAAATTTAATAAATTCGGGTAAGCTTACCCGAATTATTTATTTCGTAAATTTTGCGTGGTAGAATTTACAAAGTAAATAATAATCTTAGGAGAGAGTATGAACGACAAAAATTTCGATATGAGCAGCATAGACGACATAGTGATAAACAGTGGCAACGTCGATAAGAACGCAAATTTAAAAAAGGGTCTTACCGTTGCAGCCGGCGTTGTAGTTTTATTCTTAATCATTTTAATCATAATGAAGGCTATTAATAAAGACGATATTGATACTAACGCAGGTCTTACTATGCCTAGTGAAGAAGAGCTTGCCAAAGCGGAGCAAAAGCCTACCGTGCAAGTTCAAAAACCCGAGCCTTCGCAGTCTGATCCCGTAGAAGTGAAATCAGAACCCAATGCAGCATCTGCAGCTCCAACCAAAGTAGAGATAAAAACCCAAGAGCCTAATTCCGAAAGCAAGGTCGTCGCAAGCGCTCAGCCTGAAGCACAGAAAGTAGAAATCCAAAAGCCCGAAATCAAAGAAGAGCCAAAAAAATCCGAAGTTAAAATAGAAAGTAAAAAGATTGAGCTTAAAGACGAAGCTAAAAAACCTGAAAAAACGGACGTAAAAAAGTCCGAGCCTAAAAAAGAGTCTGCAAAAGACGAGATAAAAAAAGAACCTTCTAAAACCGAAATTAGAAAAGTCGAGCAGAAAGTAGAGCCTAAAAAAGAACCTGAAAAACAAGCAAAAACAGAAGTTAAAAAAGAGCCTTCAAAAACGGAAGCTAAAAAGGAACATGTTAAAGCTGAGACCAAGAAAGAACCTGCTAAGTCCGAGCCTAAAAAAGAAGCTAGCAAGCCAGAGTCTAAAAGCGAGAGCATAAAAGCAGCTGGCGTTGCAGCAAAGAGCACAAGCACCAGCGTGGCAAACGGTAGTTATGTGCAGGTTTTCGCATCCAATGCCTACGATCCAAACGGGTCTGACACCAAAAAAATCACTAAAAAAGGCTACAATCCGATCGCTTTGCAAACTCACGTCGGCAGCAAGAGCGTGACTAAAATTTTAGTCGGACCTTTCGAGGGTGAGGCGCTACAAAAGGCACTTAGCGATATGCGCAGCATCAATAGCGGAGCGTATATCTACCGAGTGAAATAGTGCAGAGGTTTGCGGTCTTCGGCAACCCGATCGCGCACTCCCTCTCGCCGCTACTTCATAATTATGCTATAAAATTTCTAGCCCTAGACGCCTACTATGGGCGAGTTTTGCTGCAGCACGGCGAGGAGCTACGCGCTAAATTTGAAGCCCTAGAGCTTTGCGGCGCGAACGTAACCGTGCCTTTTAAGCTTGACGCGCTCAAAGCCTGCGATGTCCTAAGCGAGGCGGCTAAGCAGATCGGCTCGGTAAACACGCTGGTGCTAAAAGGCGGCGCGCTGCACGGCTTTAACACCGACGCGCAAGGCTTTTTCTGCGCGATCTTGGGCTTTGGCGAGATTCGCAATGCACTTATTTTAGGTGCGGGCGGCACGACGCGGGCAATTGGCTACGCGCTAAGTAAAAACGGCGTGAAATTCGACATCCTAAACCGCAGCGTAAAAGATTTTGACTTCGGCTGCGAGGAATTTTTTACCTATGAAAATTTCAAATTTAAAGATTACGATCTTATCGTCAATGCCACTGGCGCGGGGCTCAAAGATAACGCGCTGCCTGCGCCCGAGGGGGTAATAGATGAAATTTTATCCCGCGCAAAATTTGCTTTTGATGCGATCTATGGCAAGCAGACTTCGTTTTTGCAAGCCGCGCGCGCAAAAAATCTACCCGCAAAAGACGGCAAAGAGATGCTGATAAATCAGGGCGCGCTTGCTTTCAATCTCTTTTTCGGTGGCAAATTCGACTTAGCAGAGATTGTATCGCTGATGAGCCGTGCTGCAAATTTGCGCTAAATCGGCTCTTAGGCTTTTCAATTATCCGCCTAGTCTAATGAAATGCTTTAAATTTTGCATAGAGTTAGTTGTCCGTTCTTAAATTTCGTATCGTGTAGCTTTGGGCGTTTAATTTTAAAATTCTTACGTTTGCTTTCAGCCGAGCCGTGTTAATTTGCTTACAAAAGATTCTGTTTAAAATTGCTACGAATTAGGCATAAAGATGCTTGGTAAAGTCTCGCGCATTTTTCTGCTCGTTTCTTGGATGTTCTATTCTAAAATTTTACGACGAATCTAAACTAAAATTTTGTGCAGTTTAAGTAAAATGCGATCGATTGCGAAGAAACTTTATTTAAGTGTGGTGGCGCAAAAACTCATTTATTAAAAAGATAAAATTGCTACCAAAATTTCAAAATTTAAAGCTAAATTTTAATTAATTGTTATACAATAAAAAATATAAACTAATAATTGCTAAAGGTTAAAATTCGATGTTTTTCGGCAAAATTTTAAAATTTTACGCGCACGGATTTGCTTCGATGAAGCTTGGCAAAACGCTGTGGGCGGTAATTTTGATCAAGCTATTTATAATTTTTGTGCTACTTAAATTTTTCATTTTCGACGAAAACTTGGATTCTAAATTTGAAACCGATCAAGAAAAAATTGATTTCATTTATAAAAATTTGACTAAGGAGTAGGAATGCAAGAGCTTGCTAGCGTGGATTGGTCGAGGGCGCAGTTTGCGCTCACGGCGCTTTATCACTTTCTTTTCGTGCCCCTAACGCTGGGGCTTAGCTTTATCGTGGCGTTTATGGAGAGCCTATATGTCGCGACCGGTAAGCAGGAGTGGCTCAAGATCACTAAATTTTGGCTGCGCCTTTTCGGTATAAATTTTGCCATCGGCGTCGCGACCGGCATCATAATGGAGTTTGAGTTCGGCACCAACTGGGCGAATTATAGCTGGTTCGTGGGCGATATCTTCGGCGCGCCGCTTGCGATCGAGGGCTTGCTAGCGTTTTTCTTGGAGGCTACCTTTTTTGCGGTAATGTTCTTCGGATGGGACCGCGTAAGTAAAAAATTTCACCTTCTCTCGACCTGGCTCGTGGCGATCGGATCAAATTTAAGCGCATATTGGATCCTAATCGCAAACGCCTGGATGCAAAATCCGGTAGGCACGAGCTTTAATCCTGATACGATGCGTAACGAGATGAGCAATTTTTTAGATATCGCGCTATCTCACTTCGGAGTGGCTAAATTTTTACATACCGTCGGCGGCGGCTATATTACCGCGGCGCTTTTCGTACTTGGAATTTCGGCGTTTTATATGTTAAAAAACAAAGACTTCGCGCTTGCTAAAAAAAGCTTCATCGTAGCGGCAAGCTTCGGTATGCTAAGCTCGCTTTTCGTGCTATTTAGCGGCGACGAGAGCGCCTATCAGGTCGCGCAAAAGCAGCCGATGAAGCTTGCGGCGATGGAGGGTCTGTATAAGGGCGAAGTAAATGCAGGCATCGTCGCGGCGGGAGTTTTAAATCCGAGCAAAACCGCGGGAGACGATAAACAGCCGTTTTTATTTGAGATCAAGGCGCCTTATGCGCTAGGGCTGATGGCTACGAGAGGGCTTGATAATTTCACGCCGGGCATCGATGATTTGGTATTCGGAAATGAAAAATTCGGCATCGAGGGCGCCGATAAAAAGATCGAAAAAGGCAAAATCGCCCTGCAAGCACTGAAGGATTACAAGCTCGCCAAAGACGCGAATGACACCGCTGCGATGCAGCAGGCGCGCGAAATTTTATTCGGCAACCAAAATATGCAAAATCTAGGCTACGGCTACCTTGACGATGCGAAGCAGATCGTCCCTCCCGTGGCGCTTACATTTTATAGTTTCCACGTGATGGTGGCTCTGGGAAGCTATTTTATCTTGCTATTTTTCGTAACGCTATTTTTGGCGATGCGAAAGAACCTCGCCGAATACAAAAAAATTCTATGGCTTTGCGTCTTTAGCATTCCTCTGGGATACGTCGCGTGCGAGGCGGGCTGGATCGTGGCCGAAGTAGGGCGCCAGCCGTGGGCGATACAAGATCTTATGCCAGTGGGTGTCGCGGCTACGAGCCTAGCGGGAACGAACATAATGATCTCGTTCGCGCTCTTTGCGGTTTTATTTACGGTTTTATTCATAGCCGAGATAAAGATCATGCTAAAACAGATAAAGATAGGATTTTAAGATGCACGAAATTTTTCAAATTTATTGGTGGTGCGTGGTTTCGCTTCTGGGCGGAATTTTGGTTTTTATGCTCTTCGTGCAGGGCGGTCAGACGCTGCTTTTTACGCTGGCAAAGAGTGAGACCGAGAAGGATTTTATAATAAATTCCATCGGCAAGAAATGGGAACTTACGTTTACTACGCTCGTTATGTTCGGCGGGGCGTGCTTTGCGGCGTTTCCGCTATTTTATGCGACCAGCTTCGGCGGTGCGTATTGGGCGTGGATGGCTCTGCTTTTTTGCTTCATAATCCAAGCCGTCGCTTACGAATACAGAAAAAAGCCCGATAATTTCTTGGGTGCTAAAACTTATGAAGCCTTTCTTTTTATAAACGGCTCGCTGGGCACGATCCTGCTTGGCATCATCGTCTCGACGCTTTTTAGCGGCAGCGAGTTTGCACTGGGCGATAATAATTTCGTGCAGTGGAAAAACCCCGCTCGCGGACTTGAGGCGCTAGCAAATCCGTTTAATTACATCTTGGGAGTTGCGTTATTTTTCTGCGCTAGGACGGGAGCGAGCTTATATTTGATGAATAATATCGCCGAGCCCGAAATGATCGCTAAGCTCAAAGCTTCGCTTAAATTTAACGCTAGCGCGTTTTTGGTATTTTTCATCGCGTTTTTGGCGTGGGTTCTGCTAAAACAGGGCTATGCAGTCGGCGCGGGCGGAGTCGTAAGTCTCGAGAGTTTTAAGTATCTGCACAATTACCTAAGCCTGCCTGCGGCGCTAATCTTGCTGCTGCTCGGCGTAGTGCTGGTGTTGGTGGGGATATTCAAAGGCGCATTTACAAGCAGCGTGCGCGGAGTATTTTTCTACGGCGTGGGCGTCGTATGCGCGGTAACGAGCGTATTTTTGATCCTAGGGCTAAACAATACGGCGTTTTATCCGTCTAATTTTGACCTGCAAAGCTCGCTTTCGATAAGCAACGCAAGCTCGAGCCTCTATACGCTTAAGACGATGTTTTACGTGTCGTTTCTAGTGCCTTTCGTGCTGGGTTATATCAGCTATGTTTGGCGCGCGATGGATGCTAAAAAGCTCGATAAAGAGGGGCTTTCAAACGAGCATTATTAGGCACCCGCTCTAGCGCGGCTTTTGCGAGCCGTGTGGCGGCGAGGCTGCTCTAGCGCGGCACTGAGTGCTTTTGCGCTTGGTTAAATTTCATATCGGCGGCGCCTTTTACGCGCCGCATTATAAAAATTTTAAGGATTAAAAATGATCAAATCTTTAGTTTTCATCGCGATTTGGATGATCTTGCTCGTAGGAAGTTATAAATTTATAAAGCTAAACATCGCTCATCACGAAAAAAGCGAGCAATAAAAGCGTAGAAATTTTAAAAGCTTGCGTCCCGAAATTTCGCTTTAAATTTAGAGAGCGAAATTCCGGCTCAAGATGCGGGCGAAATTTTATCTAGCCCTTGTAGTCGATATTTTTTTCAAACTCTTTAAGTCGCATATGGATTGAGCGAAGCTCCGTGATCGTCGTCCAGTTATTCATAAAAATACTAAAACTTCCGCGCACTTGATTAAAGGCGTTGCTTACCTGAACCAACACACCCAAAGTGATCGCCTGAGTAAAGATACCAGGACCTACCAAAAAGTAAGGCACTAAAATTAAAATTTGAGAAAAAGAGCGAAGCCATAGATCGAAATAACAAAGATGCAAATATAACTTGTAATAGTTATGCTTTAGCTTCGCAAACAGCCCCTCAACTTGCTCCTGCCCTCCATAGTTGATCTTGTCGTCCTCGGCTAAGACTAGCTCTTTACGAAAAGCCGCTTCTACCTTTTGGTTATCGTATTCCAGACGCGGCAGGTACCAGCCCACTAACCACGAAATAATAAGTCCGCCGATGCTGACCCCCAGTGCGATCCATACGAGAGAGCCCGGTGTTTCGTTTAAAAAAGGTATCTTGACCTTTGCGCTAAGCTCCCAAAGCACAGGTATGAACGCGATTAGCGTTAAAATCGCAGACAGCACTCGCGAACCGATATCTTCTAAGATGCGCGCAAAGCGAAGGGCGTCCTCTTGGATACGCTGCGAGCTTCCCTCTACGTCGCGTTTGATATTTTTCCAATATTTAAAATATGAAAACGTAATTGCCTCGCGCCATTGAAACACCCAGAGCCTAACGACGTACCTCTCAAGAACGCCCACTAAAACTAAAGGGATAGCGATCCACAAAAATATAAACATCTGGTTCCAAAAATCTTCTATAGTGTGGTTTTTGGCATCTTGAGCCAGATCGTAAAAGGAGCGGTTCCATTTATTGTATTGCACCATCAGATCCACTTCAAAAATTTGCACCAAAATAATAAAAATTAGACCCGAATAAGCAAAGAATGCGTATTTTTTGCTCTTAAAAAACGATGAAAACATTAAATTCCTTTATTCTTTCGGTTGTGTTTCTTGCGGCTTTGTATCGCTGCTTGGTTTTGGATTTAAGATTGCCGTAAATAGATGCTCGCGAAGCATCTGCGCCGCTTCTTGCACATCCGCGCTTTTTACTGCGTTTATGCTTGCCGCATAGCTTTTTTCGTTATAGAGCGGATAGCCGTAAAGCTCGTGTGCAGTGATATTAGCAAGCCAAAAATCATTCGTCTGCGCAGCTCTTTTGGTCGATAGAATTTGAGCTTTTTTGAAATTTGCCAGCTCGTTATCTTTTGCACCGGAGCTTTCGATCTGTTTTAAAATTTCACTCACGCTTGCTGCAACGGCACGGGCATCTTTTGGCTCGGTAGAAAATGATACGTTCAAGCTCGCTGCGATTTGTGGCTCATGCACATAGGCGCTATGCACCATCGCCGAGTAAATTTGTCCGCGCGCCTCGCGGATCTGCTCGACGATGCGATTACTTAGCACGCTTTTTAACGCTTGAAATTTATAAGTGTCTGCAAAGTCGAAATTTTGCAGCTCATAGTTTGAAAAAATCATCCGAACTTCGCTTTTATCACTATCGCCGTAGTCTTGCACAATCTCGCCGCTAGAAGTATTTAGCATCAAAGTTTTAGGCGTAGCGCTGCTTGTGCCGGGCTTTAGATTGCCGATATATTTGGCTAGAATTTGTTTCGCGCGCGCAGGCTCAAAATCGCCGCTAAGCACAAAGATAAAATCTCCAACACCTGAAAAAATTTCATCCGCATCGCGCTGTAAATCGGCAAGATTTGCGCTCTTTACGTCATCTACGCTAAGCGGCTGCTTGCGAGCCGTATCTCCCGAATATAGAGATTTTAAAATTTGCTCGCCGAATTTAAATTCCGCCGTCTCGTCTCGTAGCGCAATCGCCGAAAGCGCGTCGGTTTTGTATTTTGTAAGCGAGCTTGCATGAATTAGCGGCTCGCTAAATCTCGCGTAAAGCTCTTGTGCCATCGCCTCCAGATCCACCCCTGCGCCTCTAAAACCGCAGTCTGCGTCATCCATCCTAAATCTTAGCTTATAATCAAATTTTGAGGTCAAGCGTCCTGCCTCGTATTCGTTTAGCTCGCCTATGGTGCCTGAGTTTAGCAGGGCAGTTAGAATTTCGCCACGAGCTTTGCCGAAATGTGCGTAGCCACCTTTTTTAACGGCTGCTAGCGCGATTTTATTTTTCTCGCTTTTAAGGGGTTTTAAAATTACGCGAGCGCCGTTTTTAAACTCCAAAATTTCAGTGCCGCTAGCACCTTTTTGTGCTTTAAATTCCGTCTCTTTTAAATCTGCTCCCGCAAGCTGCTTGGAAGCAAGCTTAGAAGCAGCGAAATTAAACGGCAGCGCTTTTTCGTAGAGCAGCTTCGCGTCTTTTTGGCTAATGCCCAAATCCTTTGCAGAGATAATCTCCGTAAATTTCGCTCCATCCGTTATCTTTGAGAAAAATTTATTAACATCCGCTAGCGTTATTTCTTCTAACGCCTTGAGGCTTAGATCGTGCTCGTCTTGCTTACTAAGCTTTACATTGCCGTTTTGTACGAAATCGAGTAGTGCCCCTATTTGCGCACTTTGCGTATCGTTTTTAAGTAGATCGGCTTGCACTTGATGTTTAAATTCCGCCTTAACGCTATCAAAATCATCATTGTTAAATCCGTGTTCGCGCACCCCTTTGATCGCGCTAAAAAGACTATTTAATGTGGCGTTGGCATCGAAATTAAAAATATTTGCGCTTATGCTGTATAGTCTGCGGTTTTTAAACAGATCGTCCGAGCCGAAATAGGCTTTAAGCGGAATTTTGGCATTTACATTCATCGCGTCGTATCCAAGCTCCATCAGCCTCGATACGTAGGCTTGCAGCCACTCATTCTTAAGTGCACCGTAGCTTCTTAGCGGCTCATATTTGCCTGCGTAAAGCACGCTAGCGACATTAGCGCCGAGCTCGGGCTCTACGGTGCTTGCTAGCCCGCCTTCAAATGGGCGTAGACTAAGATCTCGCGGGATTTTTTCGCCGTGCGCAGAAAGAGAGCTAAAATTTTGCTTGATTAAGTTTTTAATCTGCTCAACGTTTACGTCGCCCACGACTATGATGCTAATGGCGCTAGGAAGGTAGTTGCGCGCATAGAATTTTTTTAGTTGCTCGCCGGTGGCGCCTTTGATGATTTCATTTCGTCCGATCGGAAAGCGTCTGGAAAATATGGAATTAGGGTATAAATATGTGGCGCGCTTTTCATAAAATCGCCTCTCAAAGCCTTTTTTTGCTTCCTCTAAGATTACACCTTTTTCCTTTTGCGTTTCGTTCTCGTCAAATTTTACGCCGCCCGCATAATCGCGCAGCACCAAAAATACGTCCTTTAGCGTCTCGTCGCTCACTTGGGCTTGGATGTTGTATGTGGTGTTTTCAAAGCCTGTTTGCGCATTGAGATCCGCGCCGAATTTTACTCCCAAGCGCTGCAAGGTATGAACGAGCTCGTTTTTATCAAAATGTTCGCTGCCATTGAACGCCATGTGTTCAACGAAGTGCGCTAAGCCCTGCTCGTCATCATTTTCATCGACACTACCCGCAGCTACATTGAGGTAAAAAAGCGCGCTATTTTTTGGCACGTCATTTTTGAGGATATAAAATTTAACGCCGTTTGCCAGCTTGCCGTGCACGACGCTAGGATCGAGCTTAAGCGGTGCATCTGGGTTGATATCTGCGGAGTAAAGGCTCAAAGAGCAAAGTAGGGCGGAGATAAAAAATATAAGCTTTTTCATAATTGTCCTTGGATTTAAAAACTTGCGATTGTAACAAAAGCTAGTTTAAAGTATGATTTTGCGAGCTTTGTTATTGGTAAAATTTTGCCAAGGATTTGGGATTTTACTTGCGGTTTTGAAATTTTACTTGTAGAATTGAGAGGAATGGAATTTTTGGAATTTTTGGAATTTTTGGAATTTTTGGAATTTTTGGAATTTTTGGAATTTTT
>CAURGM010000012.1:0-64640 GCA_963524395.1 uncultured Campylobacter sp. | reverse complement strand
CGGAAAAGATGCAAGAGAGAATGGATGATAGCATGGATAAAGCTATGAACGATGATAGTAAAGTAAAAGGCTCTACGGATAAGATGAAAGACGAAGCTAAAGAAGAGGGATCGTCAAAGGCTTCGGCAAAGAAAGCCAAGAAGGGGAAGAAATAATTAAGAGGTAATAGAAAAGAGAGGGAGGGGAAAAGAGTTTTTTCCTCTCTTCTTTTCTCCTTATCCTTATTTTTAAAATTTTTATGAAAGTTATAAACCCTATGCTTCTTCGCTATTTTATTTTATGGAATTTGTGACAATTTAATTCTTTCTGCGCTTTTTCTACTATAAATTTCGTGTTTGGTTTTCCCTCGTAGCTGTGCGATAAGGCCGCAGCCTATTCGGCCCCCGCTGCTTTTGAAATTATTTCGAAGACCTCAATTTTATTAAAAATCTTTCAAATTTAACCTAAAAAATATCAAAGAGTGCGTTTTGTGGGTAGATTACGCACCCGCACTTGCGCGAAAATTGCCTTAATTTTCAAAAGGAGAGAATTATGGCAATGAAAAGAAAGTCTAAATTCCATGTTAGGATCGTCTTAAAATATGTAGTCAAGATCATTTTAGATCTAATTTTAATCTTATTAAAATACGATCTATTTAACAATTAAGTCAAATTTATCGGGCCAAGCGCGTATTTTTGAAATCTCCGTAATTAAATCAAATTTAAAAGATACAATCTTTACGGCTGATTTAATTTTACCCGTTTTATGGATTAAATTTATCGCTACCGTGCGTCCTGCTTGGAATTTATCGATAAAATTCTATCCGAGCTAGAGATGAAATTTACTTAAACGCTAGCATCATCACGCCGCTGCCGATGAGTGCTAGCGCAAGCCATTCACGCAGACTCGGGCGCTCGCCTAAAAATATCACAGCGATGATTACAACGAGTACTACGCTTAGCTTATCGATCGGTGCTACTTGATAGGCTTTGCCGATTTGCAGGGCTTTGAAATACGCTAGCCACGATGCACCCGTCGCCAGCCCACTTAGTATCAAAAATACCCAGTTGCGAGGGGTTAGGCTCGATAGCGGCTGCCAGGCTTTAGCGTAGCGCAGGAAAGCGCCGAGGCAAAGGACGATGACGATCGTGCGGATGAAGGTCGCGAAGTGGGAGTTGATCCCTTCGAGCCCGATTTTGGCAAATATCGCGGTCAGCGCCGCAAAGAGTGCTGATGCAAGCGCCCAAGCCACCCATGTCTCCATGATATTCCTTTATGAAATGAATTATTGGATTATAGCCCTATTTGGGTAAAATTTGTTTATAATTTCGCGAGCGTCGCAGCAAAAAGCTAAATCGCGAGCGAGCAATCCCACGAAGGCGACATTTAAATTTTAAAATTTTAGCCGCAAAATACGGCTAAATTTCAGTTCCGACAAGCAAAGCTCGCCTCGCGCGCTACCGAATGAGTTTGGGCACCGTTTGAGTGGTGTGCCGCAAGACACGGTTCGCAGAAACTGCTATAAAATTTCGCTTCGACAAGATAAAATTTTACCGAGGCAAGACGAGCTTTCCTTCGAATACAAAATTCTATTTTAATTCAGCAAAAGCACGACCGAATACGCCTTTCGCAAATCCAAACGCGATATAAATTTCCCCTGAGCAGAAAGATCTGAATTTAAAAAATATTTATCGTTTGTATATAAAATTTCAAAATTTCTACGAGGAGAGCTTATGAAAAAATTTCTACTCGCGCTCATTACGATATTCGTTTTAGCGGGCTGCGGCAGCGACCCGAAAGGCGTAGCCGAGGACTTCATCAGAGCCCTATACGAGGGCGATTCTAAGACTTTGGTGGATGCTATAGACATACCCGATAAGGACAGATCGGACGACGGCTCTATGCAGATGATAAACGGTAAACTGATGCAGATGGCAGGCGCGGGCAAGGAGGAGGCCTCCAAGCGCGGCGGGCTAAAGAGCATCTCGGGCGAGCTACAAAATAGAGACGAGAAATCGGCGCTCGTGAAAGTCGCCGTGTCTTTTAAAAACGGTACGAACCGCACCGAGAGCGTTAAACTCGTCAAAAAAGACGGCAAATGGAAGGTTGCGCTTTAGCCAAAAAGCTTCTCGTCTGCCTGATCTTTGCTCTAGGCGGACTCGGCGAGCCTTGGACGCTAACGCGTGCGCCTACGGCAAAAGAGCCGCTGCGGGTACCAGATGAAATTTTATCAAATCTGCGCACGGGTGATCTCGTCTTTCGCCTAGGCGACGTCACCGACAGCCGCATAATCGCGACTGCGACGGATTTTAAATACTCGCACGTAGGCATGATCGTGCGCGAGCGCCCGCTTTTGGTAGTGCACGCGGTAACGGGCGAGGGCGAGCGAGACGGCGTCGCGACCGTTTCGATGCGCGAGTTCTTGGCGCATGCGCGAGACTTCGGTGCGGTGCGGATGAAATTTTTAAGCGAGGAACAAAAGGCGCGCCTAGCCGCTTCTTTACTTAGGCGCGTCGGCGAGAGTTTTACGCTAAGATCTCGCGGCGAAGCAAACCTCTACTGCACGACGCTGCTTGAGCAGGAAATTTCAAAAATAACGGAATTTTCGCCGCAGTATTTCAAACTCAACCTAGCTGTCCTAGGCGGCGAATACCTCGCGCCGAAGGCGTTTTGGCATTACGGCGGCGTTGAAATTTTATACGAGCGGTAGGCACGACCTAGCTTGGGTTGGAATTTTGCGCGCCGTGTAAATTTAAAATATCGCGTCAATTCAAATCCGCACATGAATAAAATTTGATCTTAAAATTCCGTGCCGTAAAATTTCGGTCAGAATTTGCTTTGACGCTAAATTTTGAAATTCCGCACTCCGTAAAATTTCATATTAGAATTCTGCAGAGCATTAAATTTACAAATTTCGCTAGCCGCCGAATTCGCGAAATGCCGCTCGCTTCAAATTTTGCACATTCTACGCGCAAAGTAAAATTTCGCTTTACTGCAGAATTTTTAAAACACGAAATTTACAATTCGTAAAATTCTAAAAGAATAGAATTTTATAAAAAGCGTAACTTGCAAAATTTCAAAAAGTAAAGCGTACCTGGCCTCTACAGCTCGCCGAAAAGCGCTTCGAGATTTTTAAGACCTTCTTCCTTGGAGACCTTTTTCTCGCTCGCTGAGCCGGTTTCGATAAGCTCGATCTCGCAGCCGCACAGCATCGAGGCGAGGCGGATATTTAGACCGTTTTTGCCGATCGCTTTGCTTTTTTGATCGGGGTTTACGTAGACGATCGCCTTGCCGTCCTGCGTTATTTTGACCGAGTTTACGATCGCGGGCGCCATTGCGCGAGTGATCAAAATTTCGGGGCTTGCGGAGTATTCAAACGCGTCGATGCTCTCACCGCCGCTTCCGTCTTGCAAATTTTTGCTTAAAAATCTACTTACCGCGTCGATGCGAGCGCCTCCTTTGCCGACGGTAGCGCCTACTGGATCGACGTTTGGCGAGACGGCGCTAAGCGCGATCTTAGCGCGCCTACCCGGAATCCTCGCGCAGGCTTGGATGATGACGCTGCCGTCTTTGATCTCGGGAACTTCGGCGGCGAGTAGGGCTTCTAGGAATTTCGGGCTGGTGCGCGAAAGCTCCAGCCTGATACCGTGGGATTTGTCGATGGCTACGTTTTTGATGACGGCTTGCAGCACGTCGCCCACTTTGAAATTTTCACCCTTGATGCGGTTTTTTTGCGGCATGAAAGCCTTTGTATCTTCGATCTCTACGTAGGTCGTGCCGTCGTGATCGATCTTGGTGACCGTGCCGTGGGTGAGGGTGCCCACCTTGCTTTTATAGTTTTCAAAAATTTTCTCTTCAAGCAGCCTTTGGATGTGAAAATTTAGCTCTCTAGCCAGCACGCCGGAAGCCGTGCGGCCGAGGTTTTCGATATTTATTTCGTAGCTTAGTTCATCTCCGATCTCCGCGTTTTCGCCTATTTTTTTGGCCTCGTTAAGCGCGATGAAGTTGTGATCGCCGAGCCGCTCATCATCGTCTGCTACGACGTGGACTTTTTGGTAAAGCTTGACGCGCTTGGTCTGCGGATCGACTTCGCTGTCGTAGAGATACTCCTCGCCGAAAAGTCTTTTTGCGGTCTGGATAAACGCTGTTTTGACGCGCTCTTTGACGTCTGCGGGCTCAAGCCCCTTTTCATTTGCAATCGACTCGATGATGTCGGTGATTTTTTCCATAAATTTTCCTTGAGATTTGATTTCGTGCTACTAAATTTGGATTTTAAATTTTGAAGTGCGGTATTATATGGAATTTTGACTTTATTTTTATTTAAACGAATTATTATCTAAATTTCGCTAAACTCGCGGGTTTAAAAAGATAAATGAAAGGATAGATCATGCAGCTAAAACTTGCCAGAACGGAGCTCGCCTCTAAGCCAAAAAGCGTTAAGATCGAGGATTTGCAAGCCCAAGTAGAAAAGAGCGGACAGAAAATATTTTATCTGGATAGAGAAAATTCTCAAAAAGATTTAGCCGCTTTGGTGGATTTTTTCGATACTAAGGGTTTTAGCGTGTATCAGCGCATAGTGCGATACGGGCTGAACGAAAACGAGTATATGTACGAGGTGCATATCCTTTGAGTAAACTCCTCTTCATCCAGACTCTAGGTTGTGCGATGAATGTGCGCGATAGCGAGCACATTATCGCGCAGCTAAAAGAGCAAGATTACGAGATTACCGACGACGTAAATATCGCGGATCTGATCTTGATAAACACCTGCTCCGTACGCGAAAAGCCCGTACATAAGCTCTTCAGCGAGATCGGAGCATTTGATAAAGCTAGAAAAAGAGGCTCCAAAATCGGCGTTTGCGGTTGCACCGCAAGCCATCTGGGCGGAGAGATTTTTAAGCGCGCGCCTTTTGTAGATTTCGTACTCGGTGCCAGAAACGTATCTAAAATTTCGCAAGCCGTACGTACGCCAAAATTTATCAGCACTGACATAAACTACGACGAGAGCGAGTTTGCCTTCGGAGATTTTGCGAGCTCGCCATATAAATCCTTCATAAACATAATGATCGGCTGCGACAAAAAGTGCTCCTACTGCATCGTGCCGCAGACTAGAGGCGATGAAATTTCGATCCCGGCTCAAATCATCTTGCGCGAAGCCGAAAGATCCGCAGCTCGCGGCGCCAAAGAGATATTTCTGCTCGGCCAAAACGTCAATAACTACGGCAAGCGCTTTTCTAGCGCGCACGAAAAAATCGACTTCAGCGATCTGCTCGTACGGCTTAGCGAGATAGAGGGCATCGAGCGCATCCGCTTTACCAGCCCGCATCCGCTGCATATGGACGATAAATTTTTGGACGTTTTTTGCAATAATCCTAAAATTTGCAAATCGATGCATATGCCGTTACAAAGCGGCTCGAGTAAGGTTTTGCGCGATATGAAGCGTGGATATACCAAGCAGTGGTATCTGGATCGCGCACTTAAGCTACGCCAAGGCTGCCCGGGCGTGGCGATTAGCACCGACATCATCGTGGGCTATCCGAGCGAGAGCGAGGAGGATTTTGCCGAGACGATGGAGGTGTTAGAAGCGGTGAGATTTGAGCAGGTTTTTTCCTTTAAATTTAGCCCTAGACCGCTCACGCCAGCGGCAAGCTTAAAGCCGTTGGATGATGAAATTTCAAGCGAAAGATTAAGCAGGCTACAAAGCGCTCACGCTAAAATTTTAGATGAGATCACAGAGGCGCAAAAAGATAAAATTTTCGATGTATATTTCGAGGAGCTGCGCGGGGGCGGCACTGTGTGCGGTAGAAGCTTTTCAAATTTTTTAATCTGCGCGCAAGGCGGCGAAGAGCTGCTAGGCAAAACGCGCGGAGTACGTATCGAAAAGACCGCCAGAATGGCGCTTTATGGACAAGTTATCGCTTAAAAAGCGGTTGTTTTTCCGCGTCGCCGAATATCTCATTTTTATCCTGATTTGGTGCATTTTTTTAACGTGTAGGGTTAAATTTACCCCCGCGAAGCTGCCCGAAAAGCCCTGCGTCGTCGTGTTTTGGCACGGAAGATTAGCTATGATGAGCTTTGCTTATAGGCGCTGGTGGCTGCGGGATTTCGGCAGCAAGAGGCGCGCCAAGGTCATTATCAGCGATCACAAAGATGGCGAGATAATTACGCGCGTGATCTCGCATTTTGGCATCGGTGCGATCCGCGGCAGCAGTTTCAAAGGCGGTGCGCGCGCACTTATGGGCGCGATCAAAGAGATAAAAAGCGGCACCGACGTCATCATCACTCCCGACGGCCCGCGCGGTCCGCTTCACAGCGTCGCGGATGGAGCCGTGATCCTTGCGCAGCGGCTAAGCTTAGATATTTACGCGCTAAATTACGAAGCGAGCAGTTTTTGGAAATTTCGCAGCTGGGACGAGATGGTCTTGCCAAAGCCCTTTTCGCGCATAAATTACAGCCTCAGTGCGCCGCTAAATTTAGAAGGACTTGGCCTTGAAGCGGGCAAAGAGGCGATCAGGCGACTGCTTTTTGCAAGCGCTGAGCAGGACATTAAATTTTAGTTTGAAATAATAGTGTTTCGGTATAATTGCAATTTTAGGAGAAAAAATGGCACTATTTAAAGCAAAATCATTCCTCGGCGTCGCTAAAAGTGCCGACGCATGCGAGTTTTTTTATAGAAAATTGGGCTTTGGTAAAAGAATTTTGGATGAGAAATCCGATCGCTTTCCCATCGCGCAAGAAAACGATCTGGCTACCTCGCTGGCGGGCTTTGCGGATCTGAGTGATAAAAATTTAATCTCTTGCGTGCTGATAGACGACGAAAATCAAAGGGTGTATTTTAACGAGGATTATATGATTAAAGAAAATAGCATTTATCAAAAAGTCGATGATAGCTTCATAGTGGAATTTCCTCGCGCAAGCGCACAGGTGGCGGATGAGACTTTTGGAATAGAATTTAGCTCGCACGCTAGTTTATTTAAAATTTTATACTTCTTGCTAAAAAATCAAAGCGATTTTGAAAACATGGCGATGTTCGCGCTGAAATTTAATAACCGCGCATGTTTCGTCGTCGCCAACCAAGAGCGCGTACTCTATGCCGACATAATGCGTATCGATGAGGAGATGCAGGCAGCGATGAGCGATACTGACGAGCTATTTTACGAGCTTTTAAATTTTCAGATCGAGACCTTCTACAAATCCGAAAATAGCGAGTTCCTCACCAACGTTTTCATCTACTCCGACGGCACGCTCAGCAACGAGATCGGTTATGTGATTTTCACGCGCATCTTCATCAAAACAAATTTGATAAATCTAAATTTCGCCGATTACATCAACAAAATCGCGATGCTGGAAGCCCGCTAGATCAAATTTTTCGCTCCGCACCTAGGCAGAATTTTAAAATTTTATCTTTGCAATATTGCGCTTGCTTGATACGATTTAGTTGCTTGTTCGCGGTTGCGTTTTGTTAAATTTATCTCGCGTTACATAATGGAATTTTGACTAGGTAAAATCATCCGTATTTAAACGACTTGCTTTTAAATTTAAGCTTATTTGCCGCAAAGGGTCCGTCTTGCGCCGTAAATTTTGTCTTTTTCATGAATCCCGATTAATTTTGCGTAAAAAATTTTCTATCAAAGCTCGCCTTTGCTCCATGTCGTCGTTCTCGCTAATGCCCTCTAGCTCGCTTGCGTGATGGGCCTTGGGCGGGATATCTTTCAGATACGACCACACCTCGTCCTCGCTTAAAATTTTGCCGTGCAGATCAAAACCTACGTTTAGCGCTCTGCCTGAAACCTCGGCGATATCTGCATGCAGGTGACCGTAGAGCATCAGCGCGCCATAATGGCAGTTTGCCCACTCGATCATCGGGTAGTGAGACAGAGCCGCTCTCTTATGCGATAGGCGCACAAAGGCATATCCCACGATCTGCTCAAACATAAAATTGCCGTCCGCCTTGCGTCCGCTTAGCAGTTCGTTTTTCATCGCGGCGATGCGCTCATCGTGGTTACCGAGCACCAAAAAATGCCGCCCGTTTAGTCTGCGAAGTAACTCGCAAGTGTGCGCAAAATCCTTGTGAAAGGACACGTCGCCGAGATTATAGACGAGATCCTCAGGCGTAACGAGCGCATTCCAAGCGGCGATGAGATTTTCATCCATCTCAGCCACGTTTGCGCCTTTTCTAAAATTCGGATATTTTTTCAGCACCAGCTCGTGGCCGAAGTGCAGATCAGAGGTAAAATAAACGCTCATAAAAGCTCCTCAAATAGCGCAAGATCCGCGTCCGCGGAAAATAAAAATCCGCGGTTTATCGGCGGGATTTTTAGGGTGCGGCACGCTTCTTTAAATTTCTTTTCCATCACCGCTTTGATATATGGCGTTACTAGAATAAAATTTGCGCCAGCTCCGACGGCCACCTTGCCGCCTAGCACGCAACGAGCGCCGTTTTCTAGGCAGCGCGCGCATTCGTTTCGCTGCGCCGAGCTTAGCACGAGTCCTAGCCGCTTGCAGGCAAGATCCACACCACGAAGCTCGCCAAGACCGCGTTTTACGAGATAAATTTTTGCCGCAGGATTAGAAATTTCGGGGCTCAAATTTTGTGCGTCATCCGCCAAAAACTCAAAGCTCTTTTTTACGCCGCTAAAGTACTCATTTAAAAACGGCTCGCTAAATTTAGCGCGAATAAAGCCTCGTTTAAACCGGTCCGTCAAATTCGTCTTGTCGGTGAAGTATTTTAGGTTTCGCTCACGCAAAAACCGCTCCAGCTCGCACTTTCGCACGCTTAGAAGCGGACGAGCGATCATGTAGTCCTCGCGGGACTCAAACTCCTGCATGCCTAACAGCTCGCTAAGCCCCGCGCCGCGCCCAAGCTGCATCAAAAACCACTCGAATTTATCGTCAAACTGATGTGCTAAGATCAAATTTTCATATCCCCGCTCGCGGCAAATTTGGCCGAAAAACGCATATCTGGCCGCGCGCGCCTCGTGCTCGAAATTTGACGCGCCCAGTCGCACGCTTTTTACGTAGATTTGTTTGTTAAATTTGGCTGCGAGCTGCTGCGCCGAATCGACTTCGTCCTTGCTCTGCGAGCGGACGTTGTAATCCACGATCGCAAGGTCAAATTTCACGCCCGCCTCATCCAAAAGGTAAAAAAGCGCCGTGCTATCGACGCCGTGCGAAAAAGCAAGCAGATTTTTGCTAGCTCGCAGCAAGGCTAGAATTTTGCTTGGAATTTCAGGCGGATTTTTCATCTCTCTTACGAGCTTCTTAGTACTCGCGCGAGCAGCCTATCGCCCGCAAATTCCGTGATTTCGCACTCGTATAGACCGCCTACTTTTAGATTTTGCACGCAGCTTTCGTTGATTAAAATTTCGCCGTCGATGTCCTTGTCCCATGAAAGAGGCTTGGCGCCGTAAAAAAACTCGCCCTCGCTGCTGGCACCTTCGATTATTAGGGGTATCTTTTTGCCTACGAGCGCGCGCATGCTGCTATCTATCGCCTCGCGCGTGATTTTTTCGATTTTATTCAGACGGCGACTGATTGTCCGTGCGGGGATTTGCGACATCGCAAAGCTCGCCGTATCCTCCTCCTTGCTGTAGGCAAAAGCTGAAATTCTATCAAATTTAAACTCTTGCAAAAAGTCGCAAAGCTCGTCAAATTCTACGTCTGTTTCGCCTGGGTGTCCGACGATGACGCCCGTTCGTAAAAATGCGCCCGGCGCACTTCGCATTAAATTTAAAAGTTCTTTGATCCGCGCCGTGCCTGCGCCGCGCTTCATCAGGCTTAGCATTTTATCGTTTATGTGCTGAATCGGCATGTCGAAGTAATTTGCGAAAACGGGTGAGCCCACGATCGTGCGGATGAGTCGCTCGTCGGTGCTGGTGGGGTAAAGATACAGCACGCGCGCGACCTTGACGCCCTCGATTTTTTCGATGCGTTTTATCAGCGCGACTAGATCCACGTCTTGCTCGTGGGCTCTTTCGTCGTCCGCACTCTCGCCGCCAGAGCCCTTATCGCAGACGAGCCTACTTTGAGCGGAAATTCCATCTGCCGCATCGCCGCATGAGCCGTCGGAATTCTGCCCGTCGCGAAAGCTTGCAAAATTTAACTCGCCTTCGGAGCCTTTAAAATTTGATCCACCCTTGTTGCCGCGTCTTAGATCGCGACCATAGCTGCTAGAATCCTGCGCGATAAAGCTAAAATCGTAAAATCCGCGCGCTACCAAGCCGCGCACCTCCGCTTCGATGTCCTCGATACTGCGGCTTTTTAGGCGACCTTTGAAGCTCGGAATGGCGCAGAAAGAGCATTTTTGATTACAGCCCTCCGAAATTTTAACGTAAGCGTGGTAGTTCGAGCCCGTTATCACGCGTGAAGAGGTAAGCGCGGGACTTTGCAGATAGGTTTGTGGGCTGAATAAATTTTGCTTTTTTAAGATCATTTCGTCGATCTTGTCGTAGTCGCCGACGCCGCTGAAAATATCGACCTCGGGCAGCTCGCGCATGAGCTCGTCTTTGTAGCGCTGCATCAGACAGCCCGTGACGACCAGCAGCGCGCCGCTTTTTTTCTGCTCGCTAAGCTTCAAAATCGTGCGGATACTCTCCTGCTTGGCGCTTGCGATGAAGCCGCAAGTATTTACGATCATCACGTCCGCACTCGCAGGCTCATCCGTGAGCTCATAGTTTTGCAGACGCCCGAGCATGATCTCAGAGTCGACTAAATTCTTATTGCAGCCTAGAGAAACGAGATGGAGTTTTGCCATTTTACAGCCAGATATTATCGATCAGGCGGGTTGTGCCGACCTTTGCGGCAAGCAGGATTATCGTATCGCCTTGCTTGATTTGCGAAATTTCATTAAATTTGTAATCCACGAACGCTATATAATCGACCGCCAGCGGCTCAAGCACGCTAAGCATCTTTTCGCGGATTATATTTAGGCTGATCTCGCCTTTTTTAATAAGCGAGCTGGCATTTAGCAAGGAGCGCGAAAGCTTAAGCGCCATAAGCTTTCCCTCCTCATCCAAATAGGCGTTGCGCGAGCTAAGCGCGAGCCCATCACTCTCGCGCACGATCTCGCAAGGGATGATATTTATAGGCATAAAAAAGCTCTTTACCATCTTTTGCACGATGAAAAGCTGCTGGGTGTCCTTTTTGCCCATATAAACGTTGTTAGGACGAGTTAGATTAAAAAGCTTATTTAGCACCTTAAGTACGCCGTCGAAGTGCCCGGGGCGCGTTTTGCCTTCTAAAATTTCACTTATTGGCTTAGGTGCTATGATTGCTGGCTCCTCCGTGCCGTAAATTTCATCCACGGTCGGGATAAAAAGCGCGTTCGCATCGAGGCTCTCGCAAATTTTAATATCGCCCGCTTCGTTTTTTGGATAGCTATTTAGATCCTCTCCAGGCAAAAACTGCGCCGGATTGAGGAACGCCGAGACGATTACGATATCGTTTTCGTTTCGCGCCCTTTTTATGAGGCTTGCATGCCCCGCGTGCAAAGCTCCCATCGTAGGCACAAAGCCCACGCTGCCGCTTGCCGATGCTCTGAAGCTTTTTAGCTCCTCTACGCTTCTAATAATTTGCATTGTTCTCTCTTTTCAATATAAAATATTAAGGCTGGCAATTATATCAAAAAATATTAAAGGTATAAATTAAGCGCAAAAGGGCGGTCTATTTAGCGAGCGTTAATCAATAAGTACTAAAATCTACCGCGAGCTTTAGCTCTAAAATAAACTTCAAAAGGAGCAAAAATGGCTACTCAAGAGACAAATTTAGAGTCTTTGAAAAAGGATATCGACTCTTTAAAAGCGGATTTTAAAGAGATTATGAAGTCCATCAAAAACATAGGCGCAGAGCGTGCGGAGTCTGCTAAAGATAAAATTCTAGATCAGCTAAATAGCAATGAGATCAAAAAATATATAGATGATCTAAGGCTCAAAGGCAAAGACGGCATAGAAAGCGTAAATGACACTATAAAACAAGATCCGATAAAAAGCATCGCGATCGCTGCTGGCGTCGGATTTTTGCTCGCTTGGTTGCTGAAAAAATAATGGCAGGCATATCTGAATTTATAGTTTCGGTAGTAGAGCTCGTAGACGCTCAAGCTAGCGATATCAGGCGCTCTTTTTTAAAGAGCGCCAACTCGGTTTTACTAAATATAATTACGGGCGTGATTTGCATTATAGGCTTAGTTTTCTTTTTGCTAGGGCTACACGCGCTTCTTGAAAAGACTATCGGAGAAATTTGGGCGTATTTTGCCTGCTCCATTGTAGCTTTTTTATGTTCTATCATCGTGTATAAGGTGCTTTCGTGCAAAGCGAAATGACAAAAGAAAAGCTAAGACTAGTGGTGTCTATGCTTGAAGACAAAAAAGCCGATTGTAAAAAGTTAAAGCTAGAAGAAGCAAAGCTAAAACTGCTACTAAATGACCCTCTGCCCGATCTCTCGACGGAGCTTAAACTGATTAATCACGGTAATATTAAGCAGGTTTTGATATCCCTAATAGATAAATGCTTAATAATGCCCGCCTTAAATAAAATTTTATAAACAACCTTAATCCAAAATATGTTATAATCACGCCAAAAGCATAAAAAGGTCTTAAATTTTGGATAATTACGAATACACGGAACTTTTAAAAACCCTAAATACTAAAGTCGAAAATATTGCAGGCGTCGTAAAACCGGAGAACATCAAAGCGCGCCTAAAAGAGATCGAGGAGCTTGAAAATGATCAAAATCTCTGGCAGGACGTCGCAAAAGCAGGCGCCATTGGCAAGGAAAAAACTAAAATTTCAAATATCTTAAATAAATTTCTAAACGCCAAAAACGCCGTAGACGACGCGAAGGCTCTATATGAGCTGGCAAACTCGGAAAACGACGAGGAGACGATAAACTCGCTTTTTGCCGAGGCGGACGAGCTAGAGGGCAAGATCATAAATTTAGAAATTTCTATGATGCTTAGCGGCGAAAACGACGATAAAAACGCTATCGTCAGCATTCATCCGGGCGCGGGCGGTACGGAGAGTAACGACTGGGCGAGTATGCTATACCGCATGTATCTGCGCTTTTGCGAGCGAGAGGGCTTTAAGATCGAGGTTTTGGACTTTCAAGAGGGCGAGGAAGCGGGTCTTAAGGACGTTAGCTTCATCGTGCGCGGCGAGAACGCCTACGGATATCTGAAAGCCGAAAACGGTATCCATCGCCTGGTGCGCGTAAGCCCATTCGATAGTGCAGGGCGCAGACACACGAGCTTTTCAAGCGTGATGGTAAGCCCCGAGCTAAATGATGATATCGAGATAAATATCGAAGAGAAGGATATCCGCATCGATGTGTTTCGCGCAAGCGGCGCAGGCGGACAGCATATCAATAAAACCGAAAGCGCCGTGCGCATCACGCACATCCCAACGGGCATCGTAGTAAACTGCCAAAACGACAGAAGCCAGCACAAAAACAAAGAAACGGCAATGAAGGTGTTAAAGTCGCGCCTTTACGAGCTTGAGCTGATGAAGCAGCGCGAGAAGGACGAGAACGCGCCTAAAAGCGAGATTGGCTGGGGACATCAGATCCGCTCCTACGTGCTTTTCCCGTATCAGCAGGTTAAGGATAACCGCAGCGGCGAGGCGTATAGCCAAACCGATGCGATTTTAGACGGCGATATAAAAAGCATAATCGAAGGCGTTTTGATTTCACAAGCGAACAGATAAATTTTTTTCGAAAGGATGAGAATGAGTGAAGATGGAATTTTGCTAGCGCTAGGATATAGCGTAAACGACGCGACGGTCGCGCAGCTACGAGGAATTTTATCGAAGTGCGATTTTGAGGATAACGAGCTTGATCGCATTGTGGGGCTGAACGATAAGCTTAAAATTTACGGTGCACACGTGGCGATGTCTAATTCAAACCCGTATTTTAAGATCAAAAATGACGCTACAAATGAGGAGCGCAAGACCGCTGTGGAGCAGATCATCAGCGCTTGGTCGGAAAAATTTAAGCTCAAGCTACAAAAAGTCGCGGGCAAAGAGACCTATTACGTTTTGGGTCGCCAAATTTCAAAAAATTAAGGAGCAAAATATGAAAAAAATTCTAGCTTTGATCACCGCCGGGGTATTTTTAGCAGGCTGCGTTAGCAACGCGCCAAAGAGCGCTGTCGATGCGCCAAAGAGCGGCAAATATTCCTTCGCCGATGTTCAAGACGGTATCCGTGCGATGAACTTACAAGGCAGCGTCTTGCAAAGCGATGCGTGCAAAAACGGCAATGGCGCAATGTGTCTAAATTTTGCGGATTCTATGTATTCCAAGCACGACTATGCTTCCGCCGCCAATGCCTACAACGCTGCGTGCACGCTCTCCCAAAACTTCCCTGCTTGCCAGAAGCTCGCAGCGATGTTTGAAAAGGGCGAGGGCGTGGAGCAGAATAAATTCAACGCCATTGATCTATACCGCATCTCGTGCTATTACGGCTACAAGGATGCGTGCGCAAATATGCGCCGCTTAGGATACAACGGCTAGCGTTTTTGGGATTTAAATTTTAAAATTCTATTTTAGATTTACTCACTACGAACTGCTTTCAAATTCCATTCCGCCGTATCGCGGGATGGAATTTGATGCATTAAAAATTCTGCATCATACATTTTGATAAAATTTTATGTCACTTATAGCTAGAAATAAATTTTATTTAAATCGTTGATATTTATATTGTGTCTAGCTAAGAAATACTCTTTCAATTCAAAATATATCGAATTTTTAAATATCGGTATTAAATAATATCTGGAGCAAGCAAATAAGCCGATATGTCCATAATGCGGTTCGCCAACTCTTAATGCTGGGAAAAGCGAAAATCTCCTATCGCCGCTTTTTCCCAAAACAAGACAAAAGATAAATTTTATTAATATATTGCCTACAAACTGAAACAAAGCAAAGCTCAAAAACCAACGAACAACTACAAGATCAATCGTCATAAAAACTAAGCATAGTAGTGCCGCCATAAATAGATATAGCCATTCTCTTTTCCCTTTAAAATTTCCTATAAAAAAGGACCAATCCATATTATGCTGCAAATTTTCACATTGCTCGACATGCGCGATTTTATCTTTTTCGTAAAATTCTATTTGATTGTTTTTAAGCCGTATCGTCGGTCTCTCTTTTCTATAATCTATAAGCTCAGGCAATATAATGAATAGCGATAAAAATGATAGAAACAAAATCATGTATATACCGTCCTTGGCGCTATAATCCACTGCGCCGCTGGCTTTCCAATCAAAATTTACGATTATGGCAAATACGCCGCCTATAAAAAGAGAGAAAACTATTAATAGCTTTTGATATATATATATATTCGTAGTTTTTAAGAATTATCGGATCTTTGTCGTAATCTCTAGCTTTGGAATTCTGCTGCAAAAAGCCGCCGTCATCCGAGATAAAATTTTGCGGCTCTGCATTGTTTTCAAAGGCAGAATTCTGAGCCGCTTCGGCTTCTAATTCGGCTTTTAAATTTAAAGCGCCAGGATCGGAATTTATGGTCTCAGAATTTGAAGCTTCGGAATTTGAAGATTTATAATTCAAGAATTTAGAATTTGGGGCTTCAAAATTCAGGAATTCAGAATTCGAAACTTCAAAATTTAAGACTTCAGAATTCTGGGTTTCAAAATTCGGGGCCTTAAAATTTTCACCGTTAGAATTTTGTTCCAAGCCCCGCTTTGGCTCCTGATGCCGCTTTTGTAGTAGCTTTCTTAATTCATCTAGCTTGCTTTGATCCATTCTTGCCCCCGATAAGGCGTTTTAACCTCGCTTATTTTTGCTTGCGCTCTTCATCGCCGCTAGCTCCTGCGCCAAAAATTCCCCCGTGTAGCTACCGGTCTTTTTAAAATCTTTTGCAAGCTTTTCTGGGGTGCCGCAAGCGACGATCTGTCCGCCGCCCTCGCCGCCCTCGGGTCCCATGTCGATGATGTAATCGCAATTTTTGATGACGTCCAGATTGTGCTCGATCACAAAGACGGAATTCCCCAGATCGACCAAATGATGCAGTACCGCTACCAAGCGATCTACGTCTGCAAAATGTAGCCCCGTGGTTGGTTCGTCCAGGATATAGAGCGTGTTGCCCGTATCAGTGCGGCTTAGCTCCTTGGCGAGCTTGACGCGCTGTGCCTCGCCGCCGCTAAGCGTCGTGGCGGGCTGGCCTAGCGAAACGTATCCAAGCCCGACGTCCGCGAGCGTCTTTAGCTTTTGATAAATTTTAGGCACGGCTTTGAAAAACTCGAGTGCCTCGTCGATACTCATCGCCAAAACGTCGGCTATGCTTTTGTTTTTGTATAAAATTTCAAGCGTCTGCGCGTTGTATCTCGTGCCGTGGCAGACGTCGCAAACGACGCTGATATCGGGCAAGAAGTGCATCTCGATCGTGATCTCGCCCTCGCCCGCGCATTTTTCGCAGCGCCCGCCCTTGACGTTGAAGCTAAAGCGGCCGATCTTGTATCCGCGCAGCTGCGCTTCCTTCGTCGCGGCAAAAAGCGCGCGGATCTCGTCCATCACCCCCGTGTAGGTCGCAGGATTGCTGCGCGGGGTGCGTCCGATCGGGGTTTGATCCAGATAGATCGCTTTATCCAGGCTCTCGAGCCCGGAAATTTTAGTGCCCTTTACCGCGTGCACCTTTTTGGCGCGATTTAGCTCCTCGAGCGCGGTAGGCAGGATGGTTTGCAGCACCAAGGAGCTCTTGCCGCTACCGCTAACGCCCGTGATGCCGACTAAATTTCGCAGCGGAAATTTTGCGCAAAGACCGTGGATGTTATTGATATTTACGTTTTTGATACTTAGCCAAAGCTCTTGCTTGCGATGCTTTTGGTAGTTTATCTCCTTTTGGTTGTTCAGATACAGCGCGGTTTGCGTATTACTTTTAAGCAGATGCGCGACGTCTCCTGCGAATACGACCTCGCCGCCTAGATTACCCGCTCCGGGGCCGATATCCACGACGAAATCCGCCGCCTCGATCGTCTTTTTATCGTGCTCGACGACGATTACGGAATTTCCCTTTTCCTGTAAATTTCGTAGCGTCTTGATGAGCTTTTGCGTATCGCGCTCGTGAAGCCCGATGCTAGGCTCGTCGAGCACATACATCACGCCGCTAAGACCAGAGCCGATCTGGCTTGCGATACGAATACGCTGCGCCTCGCCGCCGCTGATAGTACGCGCATCGCGCCCCAGCGTGAGGTATCCCAGCCCCACGTCCTTTAAGAAAAACAGCCTCTCGTTGATCTCTTTTAGGATCGGCGCCGCGATCTGCGCGTCCTTTTCGCTTAAATTTGAAAACCGCTTCTCATCGCTGAAAAATTCCACGCAGTCTGCAATACTCATATTTATCACGTCGCCGATGCCTTTCCCCGCGACCTTTACGGCTAGGCTTTCGGGGCGCAGGCGCAGTCCGCCGCAGTCGGGGCAAATTTTTTCGCTCATATAATCGTCCAGATCGCTTTCGTTTTTGAGCAGATCGTAGGCGTATTTAATCGCGCCCTCAAATTTACGCACGAGCTTGTGTTTTTTCCAGTAAAAATCGATCTCTTTGACGCTGCCGTAAAGGATCAGCTTTTTTTGCTCCTCGCTTAAGTTTGCATACGGGATTTTGACGTTTATGCCGTTTGCCTCGCAAAACCCGAGTAGAAATTTATAATAATAGCTTTTGTTAAAGCCCGACATCACCTTGATCGCGCCGCCCTCGATCGAGGCGTTTTCGTTGATGATCTTGCCCAGATCGAGGCTAAATTTTATCCCTAGCCCGTCGCAGCTCTCGCACGCACCCTTTGGGGAGTTGAAGCTAAACGCGAGCGGTTCGAGCGGCTTGAATGAAATTTTACAATCAAAGCACGCCATATGCTCGCTGTAGTGGATCAGGCTCTGCGCGAGCCCCAGCTCGGCGGCGTTTGCGATCTCCACCTCAAGCTCGCCGAAGCTGAGCTTGAGCGCCTTTTCGACGTCGCTTGCGATACGGATGGAATTTTCCTCGTCGATGGTCGTGCGGTCGATGATGACCTTGATCGAGTGCTTTTTCGTCTTGCTTAGCTCGATCTCCTCGTCCAGCCGCACCAGCACGCCGTCGATCTGAGCGCGTACGTAGCCCTGCTCGCGTAGGCTCTGCAGCATATCGGCGAAGCTGCCCTTTTTCTCACGCACCAAGGGCGCACCCAAGATCACCTTCGCGCCGCGCGGCAGCTTCATAATCTCGGCGATGATGTCGCTGGAGCTCATCTTTGAGATCGGCTTGCCGCATTTGTGGCAGTGCTGCACTCCCACGCGCGCATAAAGCAGTCTCAGATAGTCATAAATTTCGGTGATCGTGCCCACCGTCGAGCGCGGGTTTTTCGACGTCGTTTTTTGATCGATCGCGATCGCGGGCGTCAGACCGTCGATCTTATCGACGTCGGGTTTGCCTACGCGGTCTAAAAACTGCCTCGCGTAGCTGCTTAGGCTCTCGACGTATCTGCGCTGTCCCTCGGCATATAGCGTATCAAACGCCAGCGTACTCTTGCCGCTGCCGCTGAGACCTGTAAAAACGACGAGTTTATCCTTTGGAATTTGCAAATTTATATTTTTCAGATTATGCTCGCGCGCGCCCGTGATGGTGATGAGATCGTTCATTTTCGCCCTTTTGTGCAAATTAATCTTACATTATAGCTCAAATTGTTAAAATTGCGCTTTTGGAAGGGGCGGCGATGATACTAATCTGCACGGCTTTGCGCTGCGAAGCCCAAGCGATAATCGAGAGTTTTAAACTTACTCGCAGCGGCGATCTATTCGCAGGCGAGCAGATACTTCTATACATCTGCGGCGTGAGGTTTGGGGCTAAATTTGAAGCGGGCGCTGCAGGCGGCATAAAAACAGAATTTAAGAGCAAACCCGGCGCAGAATTTATTTGCCGTGCCGATACAGACGCAGAATTTGGGCGTAAGCTTCGCAGGGATCGGCGCGGCGCGGATCTAAAATTTGAGCATTCTTCGGATGCGAGCGCGCTCTGCGGCGGCGATGCAGAGGCCGGCTCTGCGCGAAATGCGACTGAAAATTTTGAAATTTTAAATTTTAACTCCGCGCGAAATTCAGAGCGCTTCGGCGAAATTTTACTTTCGCGGCGCGTGGACTTTGCGCTAAACATAGGCGTCTGCGGCTGCGCGGATAAAGGCGTGCAAATCGGCGAGGCGTTTTACTTTGACGGCACGGCGGCGCAGGAATTTTACGGCGAGGACGGATCGAAATTTTATAGCTCGCAGGTTGGGAGACACAGCACGCAGGCTCCGAAATTTCAAAAAGTTTGCGAGCGTGAATTTTGCGGCGCGAGTTTAGACGGCAAGCTGCGGGCAAATTTAATCTGCGTAAGCGAGCCTAAAATTTTAAACGCAGCGCAGCGGACCCGTGGGGCAAATGTCGCAGCGACCGAGGCGTGCGGCGAGATAAACGCACAAGCCACAACGCAAGGGGCGAACGGCGCAGCAGATACAAAAAATTTCACGCCCGACGCGACGCGGGCTGCAATACAAAGCGCGACGCAGGTCGCGGCGCAAAATTTAGCGAGCGTAAAACCCTCACAAATCGCGGTAGGCAGGCATAGCGTCGCGACGAATACCGCAGCGCGCGCAGCACAAAATACGCCGTGCACGGCAAAAGACGCTACCTGCGGGCGCGCAAATCACTACGTTACGCTTTACGATATGGAGAGCGCGCTTTTTATTAGTGCTTGCAGGCGTGCGGGCGTGCCGTGGGCTATGATGAAGATCGTAAGCGATCATTTGGGCGGAGAGCGGCTTTGCAAAAGCTTCGTCTATGAGCTCGTAAAGGCGCGTCTGCCGCAAATCCGCGCCGCAATAAAGAGCAAAATTTAACCACGAGAGCGTATGCAAAAAACCGAGCCGAGAGATAAAATTTTGGCTTCATATGCCGAATACGACGCGGAATTAGAAAGTATTGCATAGTCACAGGAGAAACGATGAAAATAAAAGGCTCTTATCTATGTTTCGCCCTCTTGGCATGCGCGTGCGTCGCGGCTTGCGCGTATGCCGTGGCGGATCTGTTCGCGGATCCGCCCTTGTTGGTCTTTTTAGCTCTTTTGCTAGTATTTTTCTGTATCGGGCTATGGCTAAAAGATACCCTAATAGGCGCGCGTTACCTATTTTACTGCGTCTGCGTACAGCTACTTTTTGCAGCGGCCATATTCGCCGTTCATAAATTCCCTGCCATGGCGCAGTTTGTGCGCAGTGCCGAGATAGGCGTGGGCGGTGCGGGCATACCGCTAGGTATCGCTCTGCTCGTGCTGCCCGCGTTTTTCTGCGCCCTACCGTATTACTATCGAACGGGCGTCAAAAAAATCCCGCAAAAGCTCATACTCGGCGGAATTTTGATCCTAAACGTCGCTATTACGCTAGCTTACGCCTTCTATTTCGAGCGACTATTCTGAGGCGCGATCTGAAATTTCAACTATTTTCAGTGACGGCGCGCGAAATTTAAGTATAATTTGCAAAATTTAAACGAAGCGGAGCAAGATGACGGAGGCGAAAAAAGAGCCGGACGCGCAGTTTGGCGTGAATCTAGGCGAGCGATCGAGCGCGTTTTTGGGCGCGCTATTTGAGAAATTTCACTTTTCATTTCAGCAAAAAAAGCAGCTTGCGGAGTTTGTGAGCGATTTTGAGGCGTGGGACGAGACGCCCGTTTATGAGCTGCTTGCAAGCGAGCAGAGCGGGCTAAATTTTAATAAAGCCAAAAAAGCCCCAAGCGGCGAGCAAATTTTTAATTTCGTGCGCGAAGCCTGGCTGGATCTCAAGTCGCGCCCGCACTCGTACGCGAGCTTCAAAAGCGACTATGCGCCGAAAAAATTTGAAATTTCCTCCTTTCGCGCAGACCGCATCGCTTTGGGTCGCTGTCCGGTGGCGAGCGAAAACACGCGCTGCTGCAATCTGCTGACGCTCGATGCCGTTAATTCGTGCGGTTTTGACTGCTCGTATTGCGCGATCGGCTCCTTTTACAAGCACGGGAAAATCGGCTTTGACGAGAATTTTGCGGCAAATTTAGCGCGGCTGCGGCTCGATCCCGCGCACAGCTACCACATCGGCACGGGTCAGAGCTCCGACTCGCTCATGTGGGGCGATCGCTTCGGCATTTTAAGCGCATTATGTGATTTTGCGGCGCGGCATCAAAACGTGATTTTGGAGCTTAAAAGCAAGTCGAACAATATCCGGTTTTTCCTGCAGCGCGAGATCCCGCGCAATCTCATCGTCACCTTTTCGCTAAATACGCCCGCGATCATAGCGAACGAGGAGCATCTAAGCGCGAGCCTGGATGCGCGGCTGGCGGCAGCCGAAGCGCTCGCGGCGCGCGGCATTTTGGTGGGCTTTCACCTCCACCCGATGGTTTGGTATGAGGGGTGGCGGAGTGATTACGGCGCGCTTTTTGAGCGGCTGCTACGCAGCTTCGATCCAGGCGGCGTCGCGATGGTTTCGCTCGGCACGCTTACCTTCATCAAACCCGTCGTAAAAAAACTGCGCTCTCGCGGGTTGCGGAGCAAAATTCTGCAGATGCCCCTTGCGGACGCGAACGGCAAGCTGTCCTACCCGCTGCAGATCAAGCGCGAGCTTTTTAAATTTGCCGCGGACGCGCTTTCGCCGTGGCGGGAGCGGGTGTTTTTCTACCTCTGCATGGAGGATGCGAGCCTATGGCGCGAGGTTTTGGGGCACGAGTATGAAAGCAACGACGCGTTTGAGGAGGCGATGAAGGCGGCGTATTTCGCGAAGATACGGCGGTGCTAGACGCGCTTTTGTCGCGGACGTCGCGGCTTGTACCGGCTCGCATTTGACGCCGAGAATACGGCGCGAAATTTGCGGCGAGCTAGCGGTTAAAATTTAGCGGCGCATCGAGTTTTATAAATCGTGCGGGGCGAGCATGGCTAGCGGCGATGAAATTTTACAAAGCGGCGGCGCAGCAAAACGCCCTCGGGCCAAATTTAAAATTTTACCCGGCGCAGGTTCGCGGCGCGAAATGTTTAAATCGCTTAAATTTAGCGGCAAATACAGCGGGTAATAAATTTAGCGCAGCGAAATTTGCTCGGCGCGCGAAATTTAACGCGCCGAAGCGGCATTAAAATTTAAAGGAGAAAAGATGAAAGCATTGATCACGGGCGCAAGCGGCGGTATCGGCAGCGCGGTTGCGGAGCTTTTGCGGCAAAACGGCTATGAAATTTTAACGCTAAGCTCGCGCTTTGAGGATACGGACGCGCTGGCGAAGGAGTGCCGCGCTCTGGCTGCGGCGCAGGGTATCGACGCACTGATTTTATGCGCGGGGACGGCGAAATTTACGCCGCTTGAGGCGATGAGCGAGAGCGAAATTTTAAAAATTTTAAACGTAAATCTCGCCGCAAACATCATCATCACGCGCACGCTTTTGCCGAATTTAAAGCGCAACCGCGCCCATATCATCGGCATTAGCTCGATCGAGGCGCTGCGATCTAGCCGCTTTAGCGCGGTTTATAGCGCGAGCAAGGCGGGGCTGCGGGCGTTTCTGCTCTGCCTTTTCGAGGAGGCGCGCAAGCAGATCAGAGTAAGCTGCATCAACCCTGACATCACCAAAACGCCCTTTTACGAGGATTTGAGCTTTGGACCCGCAGATGATGAGGCGAGCTTCGTGGATGCGGGGGAGATCGCAAATTTCACGCTGCAAATTCTGCGCACGAAGTCCAACGTGAGCGAGTTTACGATCCGTCCGCAAATCGTAAATCTGCGGAAAAAATCAAAATTTAATCGCAAAGGAAGCGAGCTTGAAAATCGGTAAAAGTCATGTTTTTGTGTTAGTTTTGGCGCTTATTATTATTTATGCCGCGTTTGTAAGCGGTAGCGGCGGGTATTGCAACGCGAGAGAATTTTTTTCAGGCAGGCACGACGAAGAGGATGACGCCTGCATCGCTAAGCTGATAAAGCGCGCCGATGATGGGAATATCTTTGCGCAAAGTAGGCTTAGTTATCCGAGCGAAGCATATATCAGGCGTGTGTGCGAAAAGGGAGTTGAAAATTTGGGAGAGCGCGAGAGATATTATTTCCAAAATTCCCGCGGAGATCATTGCAAGAAATTGGGCTTTAAAACCCCAAAATCAAAAGGCGGCGAAGCAAATACGACGAGCGGCGAAGCGAACGCAACGGACGGCGAGAGAAATTTAACGCGCGAGGGTGCGAATACAATCCACGATGAAGCAGGCGCGATCAAAGGCGATGTAAATTCTACGGGAGGATTAAATGCCGGGCAATAAAGCGAGCTTGAAAATCGGTAAAAGTCATGTTTTTGTGCTAATTTTGGCGCTTATTATTATTTATGCCGCGTTTGTAAGCGGTAGCGGCGGGTATTGTAGCGCGAGAGAATTTTTTTCAGGCAGGCACGACGAAGAGGATGACGCTTGCATCGCTAAGCTGATAAAGCGCGCCGACGCGGGTAATATATATGCGGCAAATCGGCTAAGATATCCGCACGAGGCGTATATCAAGCGCACATGCAAAAAGGAAGTGGAGAGCTTGGGCGAGCGCGAAAGATATTATTTTGAGCTCTACATCCAAAATCGCTGCGAAGCTTGGGGCTTTGAAACGCCCAAATCAAAGGGCGGCGAAGCAAACACGACGAGCGGCGAGAGAAATTTAACGCGCGAAGGTGCGAATGCAATCCGCGATGAAATAGGTGCGATCAAAGACGATGTAAATTCTACGGGAGGATTAAATGCCTGGCAATAAAGAGAAATTGAAAGCTAGTAAAAGTCAAATTTTTTTGTTAATTGTAGGAGTCATTATTCTGTGCGCCCTATATATAAACAACAGTGGCGCGTATTGCAACATTTGGGAATCTTTTTTAAACAACAAGGGCGAAGAGGATGACGCTTGCATAGCCAGACTAATAGAGCGCGCGGACGCCGGCGACGACCATGCGGCAAATAGACTAAGGTATCCGAGCCAGGCATATATCAAGCGCGTATGCGAAAGGGGGGTAGAAAACTTGAGCGAGCGGGAAAGATATTATTTCCAAGGCTTTAGCGGGGATCGCTGCGAGATTTGGGGTTTTAAAACGCCCAAGTCAAAAGACGGCGAAGCAGGTACGACGGACGGCGAGGGAAATTTAACGCACACCGAGGCAAACAACGGCGAAGCAAATACTACGGACAGCCAAGCGGACATCGCGAAGCGCGAAGGAAATTTCACGGAAGAGCAAAATGCTGGGCGATAAGATTAGCCTTGAGGACGATATCATAAATTTTATGTCGTTGGTCAAATTTGTGAAAAAATGAGTTAAAATTTATTACTCAAGGAAAAACATGGTAAAAAAGAGATCTTTAGAAGTAAAAGGAAGCATATCGATTGCCATAATCCTGCTTTGGATTTATTTTTTGATTACGACGCTGGGCGGTGATAGATACTGTGGCATATGGGATTATATCGCAAATAGTGAAGAGGATGATGCCTGCATCGCTAAGCTGATAAAGCGCGCAGACGCGGGTAGTGAATTGGCGCTCAATCGGCTTAGATACCCTAGCAAGGCGTATATCAAGCGCGTATGCGAAAGGGGAGTGGAAAACTTAGGTGAGCGAGAGAGATATTATTTCGAGCGTTTAGGTGTAGATCGTTGCGAAGCTCCAAATTTTAAAGGCGGCGAAACAAATACGACAAATAGCGGCAGTAATTTAGCGCGAGACGATACGAACGCAACGAGCGGCGAGGGAAATTTAACGCGCGCCGAGGCAAACAACGGCGAAGCCGACACTGTGGGCAGCGATGCGAGCTCGATAAAGCGCGAAGGAAATTCTACGGAAGAACAAAATGCTGGGCGATGAAAATTTAGAAAAATTTTTCTCAAAAATCGACGCGGCGGAGTTTGGAATTTCGGCGGGCTCAAAGCTCGCTTCAAAAAATCATAAACTTGCAGGAAGCGCGAGAGACAGGAATAAGGACAAGCCCTTAAAATCACAAGACGACGTGGAATTTTGCGGCGAACAGCCATATTTTAGCGACGCGCAGCAAGCTGAAATTTTAAAATTTAATGCCGAGCCGCCGTTTGGCGCCGAGCGAGCGCAGGCAAAAATCGAAAATTTCATGCGCGATCTGCTGCAAAACTATGTGCTTTGCGTAAGCGGCGCGGAATTCGCCTTCGCGGAGATCGAGGCGTATTTCACGGGCGCGGATCGCAACACCTACAAGCGCATATCGCGGGCGGGCGAGATATTTTTTCACAATTTCGGCTTTGACATTTCGTTTCGCAGCGTCCCGCAAAGCGGCGGCGGGATTTTGGTGCGAAGCCTACGTATCCTAAGCGGCGCAGAGCTTTTGGCGGGCGGCTTACCGGATTCAACGGGCTGCTTACCCGGCTTGGCTGGCGACTTGCACAGCTTGACGGACAGCGGTCCGCTCGGCTCTGCCGCCCTGCTCATACAAAATGGCGATTTTATCGCGGGCCCGCGCAAATGCATGGGTAAAATTTTAAATCTGCAAACGCAAAATTTAAGCTTTTCTTTAAAGTATGCGCCGCAAATAGCGCACGCAGCGGGCTTTAGCAACCGAATCCGACGGGGCGAGATCGTAAATGAAGCGAATCTGGACGCAAATACGCCAAGCGGCGCGACGAAGCTTGCGAATGAGCCGCGCAGGCTTACTAGCGAGGAGTTTGAGGCATATCTGAGCGCGGGCTGCGCTGCGGCGAAAACATATAAAAAATCGCTGCAAAGATACGAGAGCTAAATTTTGATCAAACGGCGCGCAGCGGGCGAGCGATAAAATTTACTGAGCTTTAAGCGGTGGCGCTATAAAATGGCGCGTCCATCAAATTTCAAGGCGGCAAATGGATCAAAGCAGGCTTGAGGAATTAAAAAGGCTACTACAAAAGCGGCATCAGGAGCCAAAGCGGGGCTTGGAACAAAATTCTAACGGTGAAAATTTTAAGGCCCCGAATTTTGAAACCCAGAATTCTGAAGTCTTAAATTTTGAAGTTTCGAATTCTGAATTCCTGAATTTTGAAGCCCCAAATTCTAAATTCTTGAATTATAAATCTTCAAATTCCGAAGCTTCAAATTCTGAGACCATAAATTCCGATCCTGGCGCTTTAAATTTAAAAGCCGAATTAGAAGCCGAAGCGGCTCAGAATTCTGCCTGTGAAAATAACGCAAAGCAGCAAAATTTTATCTCGGATGATAGCGGCTCTTTGCAGCAGAGCCCCAAAGCCAGGGATTACGACAAATATCCAATAATAGTAAAAAATTATGAGAGGCTGCTAATATCTACAATTACATTTCTATACGCGCCTATGATTTTAGGTGGATATATTCTAAGCATATGGGATTTAATTTTTTCAAAACACCATATATCGATGATGGAAATAAGCTCTAGCGTTATCTTTCCTTATATACGCGGCGCACTTTCTAAAAAGCAAAAAAACGATAACCTTTATGAAGGACAAAATAGAATTTAAAAATAAAACAAAATGCGAAAAAGAGATGGCGTTAAAAAATATCTCCGTTTACAGATATGCTTATATGATTCCCAATTTTGCGCCCTTTGATATGAAAATTAAATTTTGTGTTTTAGTTTTATTTATAATGACCGTTGTGGCATTATACAACTTTGGATTTTATGTATTTATTTTATAATTATGGGCTTATCGCTGATGCCTATTATTAAATTTATCTGCTATATTCTATTTGAAAGAACCGTTAGATTCTTGCTTTGTGATAAATTACTGATATGCAATGATCGCGATTCTGAAGTATTTACGATCAATAATAAAAATGAGCTTGGCGAGCTGCAAAAATATTTCTTGGATACGCTAAATATAGATATTATAGAGGGATATTTATTTTGGAAACTGCCTTATGATATTCAAAAATAATAGTAAATAAAATGAACAAATTTATGAAATTCTAAAAACAAAAGATAAGGTTTAAAAAATATACAAACGATACATAATTAGCGTACCGCGGGATAAACAATTTAATCCACAGAATATTGATCTTTAATGAAAGATAGAATTTGGAAAATTTAAATTTTAACGTTCCGCTTGAAATTTTATCTCAAAATTTACGCGCTATCATCGCCGCTTTCATATGCGCCGAGCTCTACGAGATTGCCGTCGGGATCGCGCAGATAGATGCTTTGCATAGCGCCGCGCGCGCCGTTGCGAGGCACGACGCCAAGCTCTATTTGCGCTCCTTTGCTTTCAAGCTCCGTTTTGAGCTGCTGCGCGCTTTGATCTTCGCAGATGAGGCAAAAATCCGCCGAGCCCGCGATAGGACGCGCCGCAAATGGCGCAAACTCGCCCGCGCGGGTGTGGATATTGATCTTTGAGGAGCCGAAGCGCAGGCTGTGTTTGCCGCCCTCGCAAACATGCTCTAAGCCCAAAATCCCTTCGTAAAATTCCACGCATTTTTGCAGATCCTCCGTAACTAGGACGAAGTGATCGATCTTCGTGATTTTCATTTCATCTCCCTGTGCGCTTGCAAGTCGCAAAATTTTTACGCCTCGCGGTGCAATCTTGGAATTCTGCTGTGAAATTCGCAACTAAATTTCAAATGCTCGTAGCAAAAAATCAAAATTCCGCGACGTAAATTTTAAAATTCTAAAATTTAGCCTAAGTAAAATGGGGCGCGAGCAAAACCTGACTTTAGTAAAATTTAGACCGACGAAATTCCGTCTAGCTAGCGCCGCAAATTCTAATCTCGCGATTTCAAAACTAGCGATTTTAAAATTCTCTTGCCTACCTCGACGCCAGGCTGATCGTAAGTGCTGACGCTCAGTATCGCTCCGGTGGCGCTGGTTAGCAGCTCGAAGTAGTAAAATAGCTCGCCCACGCTCTGTTCGCAAAGCTGCGGAACCTCAATAAGATCGACGCTGATACCCTCATTTAGCACGGCTTGCAGCGTAGCATCGCACTGAAGATTTAGCACCTCATCCAGTCGCATGCCGTTTACGAAGTCACAGCCCTCAAGACCTTGCAGACTGATACCGGGCACCGCGTCCGCAGTGCCGTTGTCCGTGAGCTTTAAGAAAGTCACGGTCTTATCCTTTACGCCGTCCATTATGAGCTGAAGGAAGCTGTGCTGATCGCGCGAGCCTACAAGCCCAACAGGAGTAAGTCCCTCGCGGCTAAAGCCGATCTTTTTACCTAGGCTTTCCGCCCAGAGCTGCACATACCACTCACCCAATGCGCGCAGCGCGTCGCCATAGCTAAAAAGGATGTTGATTTTCGCACTTTTGTGCGTGGCGTAGTGATGGGCTTTTCGTAGAATTTTATTCTCCGCGATTTTAGCGGGATCGCCTGCTAAAATTTCATCCAGATACCGCTCTTTTGCGACGGCAGCCCCGCGCAACATCGCGCTTGCATCAAGACCTAACCCAACTGCAGGCACTAGCCCTACCGCACTTAACACGCTAAAACGGCCGCCTACGTTAGCGGGCATATTTATCACGCAGGCGCCGTGCTCGCGCGCAAAGATATCTAACGGCGAGCCTGCGTCGGTGATGAAGATGAAATTGCGCGCCAAGCTTTTTAGATCGCGCACGCCGAAGCGGTCCAAAACCACTTTAAAAAGCGAGATCGTCTCGATCGTGCCGCCCGATTTGGAGGATACGATGAAGATCGTGCTAGCAAAATTTAACCCTTCAAGCGCGCGACGCACGCTAAGCGCGTCTAAATTATCTAAAATTTCAAAGCGCAAATTATTTTTTACGCGCGGACGCAGCATCTCATAAAGCGCTCGCACGCCCACGCTGGAGCCGCCGATACCCAAAAGCACGATCTCGTCGTAGCTTCGTGCGCTAAAAAATTCCTGCGCTCGCGCTATTTCGTCTGCGCCTTGCTGCGGCAGGCGGTAGTAGCCTATCTCGCCGCTTTCGTATTCGGCGCGGATCTTTGCCGCTACCTCCTCTAGCGCGCCCTCTTTTGCCGGCGGGAAAAACAGCTCATTTCTTACCATCGCCGAATTCTCGCTCATAGAAATATTTGATCGCCTCCACGTAGCCTTTTACCGAGCCGCAGTCGAAGCGAGTACCTTTAAATTTATACGCGATCACTACGCCGTTTTGAGCCTGTTTCAAAAGCGCGTCGGTGATCTGCACCTCGCCGTTTTTGCCTGGCGCCGTCTGCTCGATGAGATCGAAAATATTAGGCGTTAGGATGTAGCGCCCGATGATGGCTAAGTTTGACGGAGCCTCGCTAGGTTCAGGCTTTTCGATCATATCCGAGACCATTATCAGATCGTCGCTGATGCTCTTTCCTGCGATGATGCCGTATTTATTTACGTCCTGCGGCGGCACTTCCATCACCGCAACGACACTGCAGCGGTATTTTTCGTAAATTTTAACCATCTGCGCAAGCACGCCTTCGCCGTTTTCGTTCACGCACAGATCATCTGCTAGCACCACGCCGAAAGGCTCGTCGCGGATTAAAATTTTACCCGTATAAATCGCGTTGCCGAGCCCCTTCATCTGCTCTTGGCGCGTAAAAGAGAAGGTGCAGCGCTTCATAAGCGCCCTAATCTCGTCGAGCAGATACTCCTTGCTGCTGCCTGAAATTTGATCCTCCAGCTCGTAGCTGCGGTCAAAATAATCCTCCAGCGCGCGTTTGCCGCGACCCGTGACGAAGGCCATATTGTCCATGCCCGCCTCCAGCGCCTCGTCCACGCCGTAGTGAATGAGCGGCTTGGTAAGGATCGGAAGCATCTCTTTAGGTAGCGATTTGGTCGCGGGCAAAAAGCGCGTGCCGTAGCCCGCCGCGGGAAATAAACAAGTCTGGATCATGAAGCTCCTTTGATCTTTTTTTGAACTTTTATTATAATGCAAAAAAGATAAAATTCCGCAAAGGAAAGCCTTGAAAACGATTGAAAAAGAGATCAGCGCCGTGCAGGAGATTAAAAAATCAAGCTTCATCGCCTATCTAGCGCCGCTAGCGAGCTTTGAGACGCTGCGTGTGCGGCTGCGGCAGCAGCATCCCAAGGCGCGTCATATCGTCTGGGCGTATCGCGCGCTGGGTGAGCCCGGGCAGATCGTAGAAAACTCAAGCGACGATGGCGAGCCCAAATCAACTGCGGGCGCGCCGTGTCTAAACGCGCTTCGCGGCGCCGAGCTAATTAATGCCGCGGTGCTCGTGGTGCGCTACTTCGGCGGTATCAAGCTAGGTACCGGCGGGCTAGTGCGCGCATACGCTAGTAGCGCAAATGCCGCGATAGACGCCGCAGAGCTAGTGGAATTCGTGCTGCGTAAGAAGTGCATATTTTTCGTGCCGTTTGCGGCGGTGGCTAAATTTGAACATTTTTTAAAAAAATCGGGTTTCGTTTATGAAGCAAGCTTCGGTGCTGCGGGAGCGGAGTTTAGCGCAGAGCTTAGCGCGGAGGAATTTGAAAAATTTAAAGGCTTTGCAGATGCTCTCGCGCCGGCTCTTAAAATGCTACGCGAGCCGAAATTTTAAAATTTCAAAATTCTATAAAATTTAAAAGCTCGTCTCGGCTAAATTTGAAAGCATAAGCGGATTTTGCATTTTATCGCATTATCACAACGGAATTTTAAAGCTAAAGTGAAATTTCATCGTGCGAAACATAAAATCCGATAAATTTTAAAATTTTCAAAATTCTGTCGTAATTTGGCTTGCAAAATTTCGCGAAAATTCCGTCCGTAAATTTCAAAATCCCATAAAATTTTTAAAATTTCACATGCTTCATCTTAGCTTCACGCACAGGCAGGCTTAGCAGAGCTGCAATAGCCGCTAGCGTCATATCCAAATACCACATATAATCATACGCGCCGTATGCTCTCACCGCAAGACCTCCGATATATGCGCCAAAAAATCCGCCGATTTGATGCGAAAGCATCGTAAATCCAAATAGGCTTGCTAAATATCGCGTCCCTAATAGCTTACCGACGGCAGCCGCGGTGGGCGGTACGGTCGCTAGCCAGGTAAATCCTAATCCCATGCTGAAGATATAAAACGTAAGGCTATCTTTGGGCGAGAGCACATAAGCACCAATAAGAGTGATACGCAGAGCATATATGCAAAATAAAATGACTTTACAGCGCACTTTGGAAACACACCAACCTACGAATAAGCTGCCTACGATGTTTGCGATGCCAATCAGTGCGAGCGAAAAGGACGCTACCTGCGCGCCATGCCCGCTTAGTGCTACTTCGCTAGGTAGGTGCGTCACTAAAAATGCTACGTGAAAACCGCACGTAGCAAAGCTTAAATTTATCAAAATATAGCTTTTATCGCGCAGTGCTAAACGCAGCACTTCGCCTAAGCTGCGCTTATCTTCTTCATGCAGGCTGGTTTGCTCGCCAAATAGAATTTTACCGCCTGCTAAAAGTCTCGCAAGCGGCAGAATTAGCAAGCTAAGCCCTGCGAGCGTAAAAAATGCGCCGCCGTATCCTAAAGCGGGCGTTGCAATACAAAACCCAATCATCGGCGCAAATAAAAACTGTCCGAACGAGCCGCCTGCATTTAGCACTCCGCTAGCAACCGAGCGGATAGAAAATGGCAGGCGCTTTGCCATTAGGCTCATTAGAATTGGAAAACTACCCGCGCCAAGCCCCAGTGCAAGCCCAAAACCCATCGTTAATACAAGCGAGCTTTCGTTACTAAATAACGGCACAAGAGCGCAACTAATCGCCAAAAGCACGCTGCCCCAAAACAGCACGACGTAGGCACCGAGCTTGTCTGCAAGTATCCCGCTAAGCGGTTGCGAAAAGCCCCATACCAGCTGCGTAGTCGCCATCGCAAAGCTTACTTGTGCGATGGATAGGGAATTTGCTTGCATTATAGGTTGCACGAAAAGACCTAATGACATACGAATGCCCATCGTAATCATCAAAATCGCCGCGGCGCATAGGATCATTATCCAAACGGATTTCATATATATTCCTTTTAAAAAATAGAATTATAGCATAAAAATCACGAATATATCGAGATTTTATAGATATATTTAATTAATGTATTTTAGTATATTATTTATGTAAGAGGAATTTACCGAGCTTTAATGGGCTTTGCATTAAAATTCCATTTTCAAGGAGAAGCGATGATTTATGAAGATGAGATGATTTACGTACAGCGCGAGGAGCACGAAGTGCCGTGGGTGAAGGTCTTTACGAAGGCGAAATTTAAAGAGCTTAGCGACTGCGACGAGGCGACGTTGGCGCATCTGTGGCGTGCCGTGCTTCAGTGCGAAAAGAGCCTGCGGGAGTTTTATGCGCCCGATAAGATCAACATTGCAAGCTTCGCCAACTACGTGCCGCGCGTGCATTTTCACGTCCAAGCGCGCTTTAAAAACGACAGCTTTTTCCCGGAGTCCGTTTGGGGAAAAAAGATGCGCAAGGCCAAACTCGATCTGCCGGAATTTAGCGAATTCGCAGAAGTTTTAGCGGCAAATTTAAAGATGGAATTCAGATGATAGGCGCGCGATCCAAAAAATACCTAAGTCTTTTCGCGCTTGCTTGCTGCGTCGCCACCTTTGCGTTTTACCTGCGCTTTAAAAGCGAGGAAAACGAGATAAAAATCAAGCAGCAGTTCGATTTTAGCGCGAGTTTGTTTGAAAAGATCGTGGACGAAGAGAAGCTAAACGCCTTTGCGATCTCGCTGATTTTATCGCAGAATAGCGACGTAGTGCGCTGCTTTGAGAGCGGCAAGCACGGCGAGTGCATGGACGTGACGAAAAAATACAAAGACATTTTAAGCGCAGTGCCCTTCTACACGGGCGTGAAGATACATTTTCATACGCAAAACACCAGAAGCCTGGCTAGGAGCTGGAGCGACGAATTTTACAACGACGATCTGAGCTCGTTTCGCCATTCGCTTTTGCAGATCCGTCAAAGCCTGCTTCCCAAAGCGCTCGTTGAGATGGGGCGGTGCGGGGTTTTTATGCGCGGAATTTCGCCGGTTTTTAGCGACGGTAAATTTATCGGAAGCGCCGAGATAATGCTCGATTTCGAGCACGTCATCGCGCAGATCAACCGCATGGGAAACGATATTTTTATCCTCGTAGATAAGAGGTTTGAGACCGACTGCTTCTACGATAAAATAGGCGTTATCAAGGACTTTATCGTCGTAAACAGCGCGCCGGATTACGACGTTTTGTCGATTTTGGCGACGCTTGATTTTGGGGCGCAGAGCTTTATCAAAAAGGATGGGCATTATTTTTACGTGAGGGCGTTTTCGGACGAAAACGGCACGAAGCTGGGCTATATAATTTTGCACCGCGAAGGCTAGCGGCGGGATTTAAATTTAGGCGTTTCGCAGCTTGCCCACTTTGTAACGGCGAACGTTTTAAATTTAATCGTAAAATCGCGGGAATTTACGCTGAAATTTTAAATTTTAAAAGGAGCGTCGGTATGAAATTTTATAAATCCATTAAATTTAAAGCGCTAGCCGCAGTGCTACTTCTTATAATAATACTTTGCGCCGCATTTATTCGCATCGTGCCAGACTACTCCGCCTCGCGAGGCTTCGCTTTAGTTACTATCTTTGGCTATAACAAATATCAACAGGGGTATTGTTTAAAAGAGGATAGAATTTTACCCAAAGAGGAGCGATTTAAGCGCGGAATTTTAGATCTTTTAAAGAGGCGTATGCTGTTTCAAACCCTCGTTACCGATAAATGCTATTATGTATACGGCAGCAAGACTTGCAACTACGGCAATGGAGAATTTGCCGTTAAGGTAGGCTTTTATGAGACGGATAAATTTAATAACGATGATTGGCTGGAAGTTCTATCCAAAGAGTATGAGATAGAAAAAAGTAAAAATCAAGCCGCTTGGCCATATAGAAATATCTTTGTCGAGAAATTTCAAATAAAGCCCGTAGATATCGCGGAGAAGCTAAAGATAAATTTAAATAATAGAATGGCTGGCTTCGAAGAGCCTATAGTAGAATACGGCGGTTTGCGCGAATATATTTTATATTTTGATAAAAGCTTTATATTGTATGATAATTTCGAATTTAGATATGCTACGATTACAATATACGAAGGAGATACCATAAAAGATTTGTCAGAAGGAAAACAATATTATGACAACACCATAGAAAATGAATCGCGCGAAAAGAATTATTATTTAAAAATCGATACATGCGGCAATAGCGATTTTAAAATTTATAAAAACAATGTCGAGGAAATAGCGGATCGTTTGGTAAGAGAAGATTTGTTTAAAGGCGGCTGAAAAGTCACTTCAAAACAAAATTTTTAAAAACCCTAGCCGCACGAATTTTACTTTTAAAATTTGCGTCCAAATTTAACGTGCCGTTTTAGTCCAAAAGCTTCTGCTTAAACAGCGGGATTTTGTAGCAAAAGGTGCTGCCCTCGCCGAGTTTCGAGCTGACGCTTTTTGCGATGCCGTAGCGCTTGCAAATTTTATCGATTATGTTTAGTCCCAGGCCAAATCCGCCAAGAGCCGCGTTTTCGCGCGAGTATCTATCCCAGATCGCGCTCGTATCCTTTATGCCGATGCCGAAGTCCTGCACGCTAAAGACCGCTATGCTCACCCCTTTTTCCAGCACGATGATGATCTTGCCGCCTGGGCGCGAGTATTTTATTGCGTTGCTTAACGTATTGTCGATGAGGCGCATCAGAGAGGTTTCGTCCATAAAAACGTTCACATCGGGCGCTATTCGCGATTGCAAGCTTATGTTTTTACTTTTTGCGACCAGATAGATAAAATTTATCCTAGCGCCCAAAAACTCGCTCATATCGATGCGGCGGCTTTTTAGACTCATCTTGCCGCTTTTGATGAAATACTCCACGTCCTCGTAAGTAATGACCATCTGCTTAAGCGCGGATTTTATGCGCGCGGTGTGTTTATCGCGCAGCCCAAGCATCTCGGTGTTGATGAGCGCGACGCCCAGAGGGGTCTTTAGCTCGTGCATCGCGTCGTTGAAAAACGCCTTGATGAGGTTGCTTTGCTGCGCGTAGAAATTTTTAATGATTTTGTAGTTAAACAGCGCGATGATGAGCGCTACGAAAATCGTGATAAAGATCGTAGAGATTGCGATAAATTCTATCTTGGCATAGCTTATCTTTTTTGAGATGACGAAAAAATATAGCTTGCCCTCATGTAGAAAATGGCGCTTAAAAAATACCCGCCCGCCGAATTTCAGCGTAATAAACGCAAAATCGGGCGGTTGGACGCTGAGGTTTGATCTTAAAATTTCGCCGTTTGCGTTTAGGATCGCGTAGTCGTAGATGAGCTCGTCTTTTAGATCGGGATATGCGCCAGCTAGAGCTTCGCCGCTTTTTTGTATCAGCTCGGCGACGTCGGCGCTCTCCTCGATTTTGGAATTTAAATAGATGATATAAAGGCTCTCGCTTATAAAGGCGCCGATGATGAAGATCGCGCTAAAAAGCGTAAATTTAAACCCTTTAAGCATTGATCTTATATCCGAGTCCGCGGCTGGAGAGTATGAAATCGTTGCTCGTTTTGGAGCGGAGGTTGCTGATATACACGCGCACATCGACGCTGCCCGCCTCGCCGTCCCACACGTCGGCGATGAGCTCATCAACGCTTACGAATCTTTTGATATTGGCGAGCAGAAATTCTATGATTTTAATCTCTTTGGCGCTTAGCGATATCTCTTCGTCCACGCGTTTTAAAATTTTTAAATTTGCGAAGTAGTGAAATTTATCCGCGATCTTGACGGCGCCCTTTTCGTCGCCGAAATACTTTCGCATCAGCTCGCTTACTCTAAATTTAAGCTCGGCTAGGTGGAAGGGCTTTTTTAGGTATTCGTTGCAACCAAGCTCGTAGCACTGGCTTAAATCGTCGATGTCGCCGAGCGAAGTCATCATCATCACGGGAGTGCTAAGACCGAGGTTTCGCGCGTATCTAAGCACCTCTTCGCCCGAAACCTCCGGCACCTTGATGTCTAAGATCAGCAAGTGGTAGGTATTCGCGGCGATCTTATCGCAGGCTGCGTCGCCGCTTTCGCATTCGTCCACCTCGTAGCCGAGCTCCGTGAGATACTCGCTTACGCTGCTTCTGTATTCAAAATCGTCTTCTAAAAGTAAAATTTTCAAACCCGTTCCCTAAATCGGGAGCGAGACTACGCTCCCGTGCAAATTTGCCCCGCATATACGATGTAGTAGCGAAGCAGAATGACGCCGCAAAGCACGACGAAAGAATTTAAAACTATAAACGCAGGCTTGTAGGCGTGATTTTTCAGCGCCGTAAAGGCGATGATGATCGGAGCGATGAGCCCCGTGCCTAAAACGCCGATCCAGAAAATTTTACCGTAAACCTCGTGCGTCAAAGCCTGCTGTGCCGCAAGCGCGCTCGTGCCGCCCTCGAAATACATCCCGACAAACAGAATGAACAAAAGCGGAATCTCAAAGAGTATCGCGCGCAGATCAAGCACCAAAAGGTATTTTATGCTATCTTTGTTTAACGAGCCTTTAAAAAACAAAAGCCCCACTAAAATGCTCGCCGCGATGCCGCTGGAAAAGCCCGACAGCAAAAATAAAATCGGCAGCACCGGAGTATTCCAAAGCGGAATTTTCATCACCGCGCTTAACAAAAAGCCCGTGTATGCGCCCACGCAAAGAGCAAGCACGAATAAAACTCGCTCAAAAATTTTGGAAGCTTTGGCAAATGAGCTTAGTAAATTTACGATAGGTCGCAGAAAGGCGAGTAGTTTAAATTTGCAAATTTCCTCGCCGAAGACGCATAGCGCAAATACAAAGCTAAGCGGCACGTAGATCAAAAGCGCCAAAACGCCGAGGCTCATCACCGAGCCGAAGTTAAATTTGATCAGCAAAAGATAAAAGCTAAATGGCTTGCCCAGATCAAAGATCAAGAGCAAAAGCCCCGCGCAGATCGTAAGCGGCGCCGTGATCGCTCCCGCTCTAATCATCGCGTCCCAGATGGAATTTTGCTCGCTTTCGTGGCGATTCCATTTGACTAAAAGCGCCACCATCGTCGCTCCCGCGCTAAGACCTGCCAAAAATAGATAAATCGCAATCGGCCAAGGCCAGTAAATTTCAGAGTATTGGCTCATATCGCCCCACATATTATTCATAGCGTCCTCCTTTTTTGTTTTTGATATTCGCTAGACGCGGCTTGGTGTTTAGATACGCTTTTGGATATTCTACGCTTGTTTTGGCTAGCAGCTTGTTTACCCCGGAGCCTGCGTCGTTTACGTCGCCGAAAACCAAAGCGTCGGTCGGACACACGCTTACGCAAGCAGGCTGTAAGCCTTTGCTAGTGCGGTTCGTGTAGCAAAAGGTGCATTTGCCAATAGCGTGCGTGACGGGATCTACAAATCTCGCGTCGTAAGGACAGGCCAGGATGCAGTATTTGCAGCTAACGCATAGCCTCTCGTCTATGAGCGTTACGCCGTCTTTGGTTTTAAAGCTCGCTCCCGTAGGGCAGACGTCCACGCAGGGGCTATCCTCGCACATAACGCAGCTGGCGCGCGAATAATCGAGCTTTAAGCTTGGAAAAACGCCGCTTGTTTTGCCGTGCACCTGCAGCCTATAAACGCCGCTCGGTACGCCGTTTTCGTTCCTGCACGCAACCGAACAGGCTTGGCAGCCTATACATAAATTTTCGTCGTGAATCATTATGAGTTTTTTCATAACCGCTCCCTTAAATTTTAACTATATCGACGCCGACGTTGGTTACCATCGTGCTTACCACAGGACCCGCAGCGGGATCGAGAAGGACGCTTTGGTTGGTGCCTATGCCGTTCGTGCGCTTTAGCCCGGGGCTTACGTGCCCAAAGCCGTGGTATAAAAATAGGCAATCGTCCCTGATGCCTTGCGTGACGAAAATTTTAGCCTTTTGCTCGCCGAATTTATTTTTGAGCTTCACGATATCGCCCGTCTTTAGCCCCTCCGCTTTTGCAGAAGCAGGGCTGATCCAAACCGGCGATTCGCTCATCATATCGTTTAAAATTTTGACATTTTGAGTGTGGCCGTTGGTGTGAAGCGCGGTCTTGCCGGTCATCAAGCAGTATTTGTGTCCGCCGAATACGTCCATACCCTCGGTGTTTAAGCAGCCGTATCCCGCGAAAAGCTCCTCCACCTTCGGCGCGAAAAGCTCGATCTTGCCGCTCGGGGTTTTAAATTTCATCTGCGAGCTCATCTCGCCGTTTTCGTCCACGAACTCCGCCGCAGCAGGATATTTATCAATAAATTTAGCCACGAGCTTCGGCTCTCGGTAGTACAGCTTCGGCACCTTGTAGCTTACGTAGCCGTTTTTGATTAAATTTGCGATTAGCTCGGCGTTGCCTTTGGCTTGCTGCATTCGGTATTCATCGATGTTGTTCCAGGTGTAGTCCTTATCGATCTTCATCACCCTTGCAAGCTCTCTAAAAATTTCATAGCCGCACTTCGTATCGCCCACCGGCTCGACGGCTTTGTTTCGCATCACAAATCCCGGCGCGGTGCCGCCTTTGTTTTGAATCGACTCGTCGCGCTCCAAATAGGTGGATTCGGGTAAGATCACGTCGGCTAGGCACGCAAAGTCGCTCATATACACGTCGATTGCGAGCACGAAGTCCAGCTTTTTGATCGCCTCTACGCTCTTATCCACGCCCGCAACGTTGATGAGATGGTTAAAGCGCGTGCTGACCCAGCCTTTTACAGGGTAAGGCTTTTCGCTTAAAATCGTAGGCGCGATCTGCATTAAAACGCCGTGTTTACGCGTCACGAAGAAATTTTCGCTGCCTTCTTCGCCGCAGCCGTCGATGCGCGCGGTCTTTGGAATTTTAAAGCCTTTATCCGGGTTTGAGATGGTAGGGAATAGATCCTCTTTGCAAAGTGCGTTGAAGGTTTTGGAATCTTTAGAGAAGTAAATTCCGCCTTTTTTCTCGACATTTCCCATCAGCGCGTTTGCGATCGCGATGGCGCGCGTGCGGATATATTCGGCCTTAGCGGTCGTGGTTTTATGACCCCAGTCGATTACGACTGCGGGAGCCGCAGCGTAAATTTCATTTGCGATGCGCTCTACCTTGTCCGCTTTGATGCCCGTGATGGCCTCTTGCCAAAGCGGCGTCGTATCCTTCACGGACTGCTTTAACTCCTCTAGCCCTACGGCGTATTTTTCGATAAATTTTTTGTCGTATTTGTTATCGCGCAGCCAGACGTGAATTAGTGCCATCAAAAACGCCGCATCGGTTCCCGGCTTTATCGGCAGCCATTCGTCGGCTTTGGAAGCTACGACGCTAAAGCGCGGATCGAGCACCAAAAGCTTTACGTCTTCTCTACTTGCGGCTTTTGCGAGCTTTTTGGTTTTTGAGATATCGATACCCTCAAAGAGATTGTGACCGAAATTTACGATGTATTTTGCGTCGCCGTAGTCTCTTTGCATATTGGTGCCGAAAGTGTGTGGCACGGCGATATTATAAGTGACCGGGCAACAGGACCAGTGCGAGTAGATGTTCGGGCTGCCGTAGGCACAGGCGAAATTCATCATCTGAGTGTGGTGCTCGCCCGTTTTGGAGGTAAAAACTACGCTTTGCGGGCCGTATTTTTGCGAAATCTCGCCCAGCCTCTGCGCGCAAATTTTAAGCGCCTCGTCCCAGCTCGCTTCTCTAAATTTGCCCTCGCCGCGCTCGCCTACGCGAATGAGCGGCTTAATGAGCCTTTGATCGTCGTAGAGCTGATTGATGCCCGCGCCGCCGCGAGCGCAGACGGAAGTTTTGTTTGAAAACCTGTGGTTGCCCTCGATTAAAGCGCCGCGGCCGTCTTTGACGGTCACCTCGATAGGACAGCGCGAGGAGCACATCTCGCAGACGCTGGCGACTTTCTTTTCCGTCCCGCCTGTAACCGCGCTAGCGTTTAAATTTAGATTTAGCGTCGCTAGCGTGCCGATCGCGGCGGTGCTTTTTAAGAAATTTCGTCTATTCATAAAAACTCCTTACCTTTAAATTTCGGTAGGAATTCTAAGGCTTCATCGTAAAAATAAGGTTAATTTTGATAATGCAGCTTTTGGCTTAGACTTTATCTCAAAAGATAAAATGCGTCCTGCGCCGTATTTTAAAGCCATAAAATAGCGCCAGCAGTAGCAAAATGCTAATTGCACCGCAGATCGCAAGGGCTACGCGAGCGCCCAGTAGCTCGGTAAAAAAGCCCGATATGAGCGCTCCAAATGGCGTACTACCTATTAAAAATAGCGCGTATAAGCTAAGCACGCGCCCGCGGAATTCGTTGCTTACGTGCATTTGCACGGTGGAGTTGATGCTTGAGTTTGTGATTACGAAAAGAAATCCAGTTGCGGCAAGCCCTGCCGCAGCCCATGCGAAGGAATTCTCAGCCCCAGTGAGAGCTAAGCTCACCCCCATAGCGATCGCGCACGATCTGATTTTGCGGATGCCAAGTTTATCAAAAATTGCTACGAAAAGTGCGCCGCAAAAGGCTCCCACGCCTAGAGCCGACATTAAATATCCAAAGCTTCGCTCATCCGCGCCCAGGCTAAGCTTAACAAGCGCCGAGATTGTTACATTATAATTTGGCACCAGCGTCGCTACGATAAGCACTATTATCATTAGCTCGCTTAGAGTTTTTTTGTGCGATACATACGAAATTCCAGCACCAATCGAGGCAAAAACGCCTCCGCTTCTGCTAGATAGCGTAGTAACGGATGGCGGAATTTTTATGAAAAACAGCGAAACAATGATGCCTAAAAAGCTAAGTGCATTGAATAAAAAGCAAAAGCCCACGCCCCACAGCGCCATCACGATCCCTGCAAGTGCGGGTCCTGCAATGCGAGCGACGTTGAAGGACATAGAATTTAACGCTATGGCGTTGGCTAGATCACGGGGCGAGTCGATGAGGTCTTTTACCATCGACTGACGGCTCGGGGCGTCCATGCTGGTAAAGATGCCGCTTGCAAAAGCGCAAAATAAAATTTTGCCGAAAGAATATAGCTCGCAAAAGCTCATAACTGCGAAAATTGAGGCGGTCACCGCCATGCCTATTTGAGCAAGCAAAAGGATCTTTTTGCGATTAAACTTATCGAGCAGTACACCGGAAAACGGCGTGAAAAGTAGCGCGGGCAAGAACCTCGCCGCAGCTACGAGGCTGACCTTAAAAGCGTCTGCAGTGATGCTTAGCACCAGCCACGGCAGTGCGACGCTTTGCATCCAAGAACCGATCAGCGAGAGGTTCATCCCGATCCAATAAATTCTAAAATTTGAGTATTTAAGCGATAGGAAGGGATTTTTCAACGCACTGCCTTTTGAAATTTTGATTTGAGATTATACATTAAATTTTAAAAATTCACTTAAAGATTTAACATTTATAAAAATTTAACAAAAATTTAATATTTCTGAAAAGAAAAATTTTATATACTCTGCAATAAATTTTTAAGCAAAGGATTAAAAATGCAAAGACCGACTCCGATTAATCAGGAAATCAAACTCGATGAGAAGCGCTATATCGTTTCTAAAACCGATCCGAAGGGTATTATCACGTTTGCAAATCCGTATTTTTGTATGATTTGTGGCTATAGTGAGCTTGAGCTTTTGGGGCAGCCGCATAACATCATACGTCATCCGGATATGCCGCGAATAGCGTTTAAACTTATGTGGGATACAATACAACAAGGCAAGGATTTTACCGCCGTGGTTAAAAATTTAGCCAAAGACGGGCGCTTTTATTGGGTCATTACGGAATTTACTTCTAAAAAAGATCCTGTGACAGGGCAGATCACCGAATACACGGCATTCCGCAAGGCTCCGCCAAGATCTGCGATCGAAACTATAGAGCCAATTTATAGGGCATTGCTGGATGCCGAAAGAAACGGCGGTATGCAGGCCAGCCAAAAGGCGCTCGTGGACTTTCTAAAAAGTAAAGGCGAGACCTATGAGAGCTGGATCGCAAAGGTCTCAGGCAAATCAAATCCGCTCACTGCAATGTTTTTTAAGGCGATGAAAAAGCTTTTTAGCTAGTCCAGTTAAAATTTAATGCAAACCCCGCGCAATGCGGGATTATTCGGCTCGGCGCGAGTAGAAGACAAATAAAGCGCAAAGCCGCCCGCTCATGAATTTTGAAATTCTACGAAATTTTAAATTTAGCGCTTGAGTTTTGAATTTTACGTCCACACCAAATGCGCCGCGCTCAAAGCCCCTCAAGCGTTATATCATAGAGCCTTTCGACTGTTTCGTCGTTTAAATTTAGCGTCTTTTTGCTTCGTAAAAATTCTAAAATTTCATCCTGCGCGAAGCCCGCTCTTTGCGCGCAATGCTCGTGCGCAGGCAAAAAGCCGTGGCATAGTGCGATATTTTCTAAAATTTCCTCATCGCATAAAAAACAATACGGCTCGTCGTGCAACCGCCCCTCAAATTTTAAAATTTCGGCGTAGCTTTCTACGATTATGCGGCGCGGGTTTTGTTTACCGAAGCGCACAGCAGCTCGGTTTAGCAGCTCATAATAGAATTTATCCAGATGCTCGGCATCTTTTAGATGCGCGTGTAAAAGCCGCATAAACTGCTGCCAAAATAGCAGCTTCTCGCGGCTTGCGAGCCACGCGTATCCCAGATGCATCACGCCGCTAAGGCGTGGCAGGAAGTTTTGATTTTGTGAGAGCTCGAAGTCGATTTTATAGCCCTGGATGATGTTTGAATGGCGCGCGCCGTAGAAGCGATACGCACGCACGAGCGCACTTTCGCTTAGCACGTCTACGATGCAGTCCTCGTCCCTAACCTTGGTCGTTTTTAATATAAATCCTTGCATTTTCCTATTTTAGCGAAATTCACATATAAATTTAAATAAAGAATTTTAGGTTATAATCAGAAGTTTCATTTCATAGAATTTAAAGGAAATCATATGAATTTTGGAGATCTATTTTCAAAAATACGTAGGACGCAACCTGCGCCGAGCGAAGCACCTACGCACTGGATAAAGTGCCCGGGATGCGGCGCACTGATGTATAGCAAAGAGGTCGAGCAAAATCATAGCGTTTGCCCCAAGTGTAACTATCACCTTCGTTTTGACGCGCAGGCTCGCATCGATCTGATCTGCGACGAAGGCTCTTTCGTGGAGTTTGATAAAACTTTACAGCCCGTTGATCCGCTAAAATTCGTCGATAAAAAATCCTACAAAAAGCGCATCTCCGAGAGCAAGGAAAAAACAGGCAGGTTCAGCGCGGTGATCGCGGGCGAGGGCGCTATAAGTCGCCAAAAAATTCAGCTCGTGGTGTTTGATTTTAACTTCATGGGCGGAAGCCTGGGCTCTGTGGAGGGCGAAAAGATCGTGCGTGCCGTAAAGCGCAGTCTGGATAAAAACGAGCCGCTAATCATCGTAAGCGCAAGTGGTGGTGCTAGGATGCAAGAAAGCACCTTTTCGCTGATGCAGATGAGCAAAACCTCCGCCGCGCTTAAAATTTTATCCGAGCATAAAATTCCTTTCATCTCCGTTCTTACCGATCCTACGATGGGCGGTGTAAGCGCGTCGTTTGCATGGCTGGGAGATATTATCATCGCAGAGCCCGGTGCTCTTATCGGCTTTGCCGGGCAGCGCGTCATCAAGCAAACCATAGGCGCAGATCTGCCGGAGGGCTTTCAAAGATCAGAATTTCTGCTCGAGCATGGATTAATTGATGCGATCGTGCCTAGAGCCGAGATGAGGCAGTATTTAAGCGATATAATCAACGTGCTTAGCAAAAACGCCGTGCAGATCGATGACACGAGCGATAAGTCGCTGCACGAAGAGGGAAGTGAAGAGTAGTAGTGCAGATAACGGTAAATTCCATCCAAAAGGGCGCGGACGAGTTCGCAGGCGCGATAAGCGATTATAAAAAAATGGCGGCTAAATTTGCCGCGGTGCGAGATGAGACGTTTTTTAACGCTAATATCGCTCGCGCTCAAGCAGCGTCCCGCGAACTCGCACTTATGGCGTACGATGAAGCTTATCTACCGCGCCTTAGCGGATACGTCGTGGCTTTGGACGAGCGCGGGCAGACGCTAGACAGCATGGAATTTGCCGAAATGCTAAAAGATAAAAGCAGCGTGTCATTTTTCATCGGTGGCGCTTACGGGCTTAGTGAAAATTTTAAGGCAAAAGCCGATAAAATAATCAGTCTTAGCAGGCTTACGTTAGCGCACAAAATCGCTAAACTTTTGCTCTTTGAGCAAATTTTTCGCGCACTGTGTATTAACGCAAACCATCCATATCACAAATAAAGGGAAGTAATGAAGAAAAACGAGTTGAAATTTTACAAGAAAATTCTAGAAGAAAAAAGAGAGCAACTCATCGCCAATATTAATAGCTCTGTAAATGAAATTTCGGAATTGCGCGAAAATAAAGCTGCGGATGATTTTGACGTAGCGAGTATGAATACGGATTTAAGCATCGAATACTCGCTCAATGTTAATCAACAAAAGGCGTTTTTAGAGATTGAAAGCGCGCTTAAGCGCATCGAAAATGGAACCTATGGGCTTTGCGAGAGCTGCGGCGAGCAGATAAGCTTAGAGCGTCTTAAGGTAAATCCGGAGGCGAGATTGTGCATTTCGTGCAAGGAACAGGCGGAAAAGCAAAATAGGAGTTAGCTATGAAAACCAAGCAATTCTTTTTATATTCGATCGTCTATATCGCAATCGTCGCGATTTTAGTTTTTACGCAGCAAAGCAGTAGCTATACGCTGGGGCTTTTCGGTTTTACGCTTACGCTTCCTGTGGCGGTGTGGATCGTACTGCCGCTAATTTTATATATGATTTTGGCGATTTTTCATATCGTTTTTCACAGCTTTGCGTTTTACCGCACAAAAAGGGCGATCGCAAAGGATCTAAGCGCATACGATGCGATGAGTAAAGAGGTTTTGCTGGGCCTTGATACCAATAAAGACTTTAAAACCGAGTATTTTAAAGACCCAAGCGAGCTTACTAAAATTTTATCTCCATGGTACGATAGCACCGGAATAGATGTCAAAAATGAGGATCTAAAAGAGGTCATAGGTGTTATCGAGAAGGTTAAAAATGGCGAAGTGGCGGATCTGCGAAAATATAAACTTCCTAAAGATAACGGACTATTTTTGCAAAACGAGCTCAACCGCCTCGACGCTGAGCCTGCGTATGCGTATGAAATTTTAAAAACCAAGGGCGTTTATAGCGAAAATATCACTAAAAAAGCCTATGCCGTAGCGCTTGCCAAAGGAAGCTACGATAAGATCAAGGCCTATAAAATTCCTCAAGATATAGCCGAGGTAAATATTTTAGTGGATCGCGCGGTGAATGACGCGAGCTTTGAGATCAGCAGCGGGGAACTTTTCGATCTCGTAAATAATGAAAAATTTAGCGAGCAGGATTTTATCGGCTTTGCTAAAAAGCTAAAAAATCATCTCGCTCCAGAGCAATACAAAGCCTTTTTCGAGCGGCTCAAAAACGAGAATCAAGAAGCGACCGAGGCATATCTGTACGCGCTATATGAGCTTGGCATGATCGACGAGTTTAGAGAGCAGCTAAGCCTTGCCGACGGCGACGAGTTTGAGAAGTTTAAAATTCTGCTATTTTTGCGTGACAACGGCAAAAACATTCCTGCCTCGCTGTTATTTTAGCTCGGTAATTTTACGAGTTCGTTTTATGCGCGGGTAAGAGAGTCTGCTTTTACGCTCTTGCGGCTATCAAACACAGCCTGCGCAATAAATTTTAAAGTGCAGATAAAATTCTAACTCGCGCAAATTTGAAATTTCAAAATTTATCGAAAGATCAATGCGCGCAAGCGGTAAAATTTAAAAGATTTGTTTGTGTAGTGCACCCGTAAACGGATTTTGCATTTACGCGATGAAATTTAAAATTTAAACGTAAAGCGCAAGACTTGCTAGCCGAATAAAGTGATGAAATTTTAAAATCCACGCGGCGTTTTGCAAGCTGCTTGCTGGGTTTGCCGTGCAAATAAAATTTGGTGGTGATCATCCTTGCTGCCGTTTCGCCACCACTCAAATTAGCCAAGCTTAAAAATAAAATTCGCGCCTAAATTCGAATACGCGGCCTATGAAATTTAAAATTTTAAAGCTCGCGGCAAAACCCGCTGCAAGCATTGCGGTATTAAATTTAAAGGTTTAAATTCAAACGAAATCAAAATGAGAAATTTAAAATGACGGAAGATTTTTTTAAAAGAAACCCTCTATTTTTGGCGCCTTTGGCGGGCTTTTCGGATCCGCCGCTGCGGGGCGTAGTGAAAAAATTCGGATGCGACGCGACCGTAAGCGAGATGATAAGCGCAAATGCCCTTGTTTTCGAGGGCGAAAAGACGCTAAAGATGCTCGAAAAAAACGCCGCCGAAACCCCTTTTTTCGTGCAGATTGCGGGTAGCGATGCGGAAATCATAAAAAAGGCGGTTCTGCTCATCAATAAATTTGACGGCATCGACGGCATCGATCTAAACTGCGGCTGTCCCGTCCCTAAAGTCGTAAAGCAGGGTGCCGGCTCGGCGCTGCTGCTCAATCTGCCCCGTCTATCGCGCCTGGTTGGGACGATCAAAAAGTATTCGAATAAAAAATTTACGAGCGCGAAGGTGCGGCTGGGCTTCGGCGTCGTGGATATCGAAAATATCGCGCGCGCCGTACAAAGCGCAGGAGCCGATTTTATCGCGATTCACGGCCGCACCAGAGCGGGCGGATACAGCGCGGCGGTGGATTACGGCGCGATCGCAAGAGCTAAACGCGCGCTGCAAATCCCAGTGATCGCAAACGGCGACATAAACTCCTCCAATGCGCCCGCAGTGCGAGATCTTAGCGGCGCAGACGCGCTGATGATTGGTCGTGCGGTCGTCGGCAGGCCGTGGATATTTCGCGAGATCAAAACGGGCGAGCAAGCAAGCGACGCGCTAAAAAAAGAGGTCGTGCTTTATCATTTCTCCCAAATGCTAAGCCATTACGGTAGCCACGGCGTAGCGATATTTCGCAAGCATCTGCACGAATACTCCAAGGGGCGCGAAAACGCCGCAAGCTTTCGCGAGCAGATCAACCACGCCGCCGCCGAGAGCGAAATGACTCGGCTGATAGAGGAATTTTTTAGCTAAATTTAGAATTTTAGGAACTCTGATGATTATTTTAAAAATTATAGCCTGCGCATTTTCGATGAGTTTTTACTTGATGTGCGTTTCGAGCTTGGCCGATTTTATGATAGAACCGTTTTTTTACACATCTAGCGCCTGGGATGGGGACCCTCTAGAATGGCTGCAGAAAAAATTCGCATATTTCCTATTTTTGTGGATATTTTCCTGCGGGATTTGCGCGATACTTGCCGCAAAGTTAAAGGATTTTGGTAAGCTCACGGATTTTTTCGTAAATTTATTTTTGCCTACAGCAGCGGTTTGGATACTATCGCCATTTTTAGGGATGATGATTGTGGCGCTGATTGTTTCAGATTTGCATCTTGCCACGTTTTATTCCTCATTGCTTAGCGCATTAATATTTATCGTTCTTTTTATGATCGTCGTAAAGGAGGTCTTAAAGCAGATTTATCCGCCCAAGTCCTAGCGCGCGAAATTTTAAAATTTAGTGCAGAGCTTTGCCGCGAAATTCTCGCCTGCTGCCTATAATCACAGCCCGCACGTTAAAAGGCGAGGGCGTTAAAATTTAAGGAGAAATTATGAAAAATATCTACATCATAGGCGACGTGCATGGCTGTTACAGATCGCTTTTGGCGTTAATAGAGCAGCTGCCGCGTAAATTTGATAGTAAAATTTGCTTTGTGGGCGATCTGATCGACCGAGGCCCTGCGAGCGCGGATGTAGTTGAGCTAGTGCGCGTCCGCGGATATGACGCGGTGATGGGCAATCACGAAAAGCGCTTTGTGGGCAATGCAAAAACCGCTCTGAGGTGTGCAAAGACGGGCAAATTTACGAGTTCAAACGACCCTTACGCATTTTTTAGCCTGGACGAAAGCTGGCTATTTAATAACGGCGGTGAGGCGACGCTGGCGTCTTATTATCGCCACGGAGGCGTGAGGCAATGCAAGGAGCATCTGCGGTTTGTCTCGCGGCTGCCGATTTGCCTAGAGTATGATTTGCGTGATGAAAGCGGTCGCGCTCTCGTCGTATCGCACTCCGCAGTGGGTCGCGCGTGGGGGATTAGACACGATGCAGAGCGTGCGAAAAGCTTCGCCGCTCATGTGCTAAGCGGGCGCGGAGATGATAGCGCGAATGATGGAATTTTTAATGTCTACGGGCACACGCCGGTGAAAAAGCCCGTCATTACGGAATTTAGCGCAAATATCGATCTGGGCTGTGTTTATAAAAAGCACTGGGGCGAGAAGGCGAGGCTTTGCGCACTGGAGTTTCCCTCAAAGAAAATTTTTACGCAGGAGTGCATAGATTTTTGAGTTCGCATCCATGCTCGCACGTATTAAAATTTAAATTTGTGCGGGCTGTCTGAAGACGAAATTTTAGGATTTAAAGGCGCGTTCTTGAAGCACCCGTCGCGCAGTCGGGTCGCGCTGAAATTTTAAATAATATCCCTTAGCTTGCGCGCTTCATACATCCACGCCTCAAGCTCGTCCCAGCGCTCGCCCTCAATCATCTGTACGCAAATTTCAAGCTCATTTTTAAAAGCGTCGATCGCGCCCAGTAGGTTCGTGCGGTTTTGCTTAAAAATATCGACCCACATCTGCGGCGAGCTTTTGGCGATACGGCTCATGCCGGAGAAGCTGCCGCCAGCTAAATTTATGATATTGCGGCGATTTTCCTCTTTTAGTACGCTATTTACGAGCGAGTAGCTGATCGCATGCGGTAGGTGCGAGATGAGCGCTACGTGGTGATCGTGGCTTTTTGCGTCCATAAATACGATCTTCATCCCCGCGAACGAAAAAATTTCGACCGCTCGTTTGATATGCACTTCGTCTGCGCCGTGATCGTCGCAGATAACGACTACTGCGCCGTTTAAAAGCTCTTTAAATGCCGCTTGCGGGCCGGAGTTTTCGGTACCAGCCATTGGGTGAGCTGCGATGAAATTTCGTCTGATCTGCGGAGGACAGTTTTGCAAAATTTTAAATTTCGTGCTTCCCAGATCAATGATCGTCGTTTCACTTCTGCAGTCGCTTAGTTTTTGCAACGTCTCAATAATTGCTTCCACGGGGATCGCGAGAAAGATCGCGTCGCAGCTTTGCTTCATCTGCTCCAGACTTAAAATTTCATGCACGAGCCCGAGCCTCAGAGCTTCTTTTTCATTTTCGCGGCTGATGTCGCAGCCGTAGACGGCGCTAATTATTTTGGTGCTTTTTAAACATAGCCCAAGAGAGCCGCCGATGAGACCCAAGCCGATAATTCCTATCTTCATAAAATTCCTTTTTGATATATGCAAGTTTTAATTTTAATGTGGTATTATACGCAAATTATTTTCGTTTTTAGGTAAAATTTTATGAAAAAAAGCGTTTTTTTACTCTTAGTAGGCGGGATTTCCGTGGCGTGCGCCGCACAGATCAAATCCATTAAATTTGAAGGGCTAAGGCATCTTTCTCCACAGGTCGCGCAGCAAATTTCAGGACTTAAGGTAGGCGATGAGCTTAACGGCGAAAACACCAATGCTGCGATCTCGAAGCTATTTGAGCAGGGCTATTTCAGCGACGTTTATATCAGCGAACAAGGTGGTGCGGTCACTATCAACGTAACCGAAAAACCGACTATCGCTAAGGTCGAGATCAAAAACGTAGTTACCAATGATCGCGACAAGATCAATGAGCTCATCGGTTTGCGTCCGGGTCAGGTTTACGATGAGGTGGCTGCTAAAAAAGCGGAGACCCGCATCAAGCAATACTACGAAGTCAAGGGCTTTTTCGACACCGTGGTGGAATTTTATCCAAAGCCGATCAACGACGATAAATCGGTAATCTTGCTAACGATCGAGGTAAATCGCGGCGAAAATATCATCATCGATAAGGTAAATTTAGTAGGCGCAGACAAGCTCGACTATGACGATATAGAGCCATCTGTCGCCAATAAAGAACGCGAGACGCTGGGCTGGATGTGGGGCTTTAATGATGGCAAGGTAAAAACCGCAGAGCTTCCTAACGATGCAAATAGAATTCAAGAAGAATATTATAAAAAAGGCTACTTAGACGCGCAGGTTTCTGCGCCGCTACTTAATGCTGATATGGATAATTACACTGCTGATCTTACCTACTATATCAGCGAGGGCGAGCAATACACCGTAAGCTCCGTAGATATCGAGTATCCTGCAGATATAATCAAGCTTGATAAAGAAAAGGTTTTGGACGATTTCAAGCTTCAAAAGGGCGATACAATGAATTCCGAGCGTTTGCGCCGCGATATGAATACGCTAGAGACTTTAGTCGCGGATCAGGGATACGCCTATGTGCGCATCGTGCCTAAGACTAAGCAGGACAAAGAAGCTCGCACAGTCGCTATCACGTATCAAGTCATCCCGGAGGATAAAGTCTATATTAGAAACGTAACGATTTCGGGCAACGATAAGACCGAGGATAAGGTCATCCGTCGCGAGATGTATCTGACCGAGGGAAATTTATATAGCAAAACCGATTACAACGATTCGTTAAATTCTTTAAAACGCACGGGGTATTTCGATGAGGTGGAGATTAAAGAAAACCGCGTTTCTAACGATCAGATCGATCTTGAAGTCGCAGTTAAAGAAGCTCCTACGGGCTCTATCACGGGTGGTATCGGATATGGCAGTGAGGATGGAATTTTACTTAGCGGCGGTATCAGTGATCGTAACGTATTCGGCACCGGTCTTCACGGCGCATTCTCGGTCGAAAAAAGCGACGATCAGTTAAGCGGACGTTTGAGCTTAACCAATCCTAGAGTATTTGATTCTGAGTATAGCTTGGGCGGATCGATCTTTGCCAACGACTATGACTGGGACGATTACGATGAGAAATCTTACGGATTTTCAATCACGGGCGGTCGCAAGATCGGGCGTAATACCGATGTAAGCCTTACATATTATCTCGAAAAAAGCGAGATTAAGGGATTAAACGAATATTACGCCAAAGCAGGCTATCTGGATGGCAAGAATTTAAAAAGCTCGATTATCCCGTCTATTACATACAACAGCACCGATGATTATTACTTGCCAAGAAGCGGCATGATCGCAAGTGCTAGTTTAGAATACGCGGGTCTTGGCGGCGATATGGACTACACCAAGGCGCGAGGATCGTTTAACTACTACTTTGGCTTGCGAGATTATATCGATCACGACATTATCTTTAGATACAAAGCTGCAACGGGCTATATGTGGGAAGGTAATAAAAAGATCCCGATCAACGAAAAGCTATTCCTAGGCGGAATGAAAAGCATTAGAGGCTACGAAGGTCGCAGTATCCCGAAAAAAGAGATTTGCTTAAATGCAAATAATTGCCGCTATATCGAAACAGGCGGCATGCAGAGTTTCAATAACTCCTTTGAGCTAAGCTTTCCGGTGGTCGATAGGCTTAAAATGCGCTTCGTAACGTTTTTTGACTACGGAATGATCGGCGATCATGACTGGAATGAAGAGGAGCGCTACAGCACGGGTGCTGGTATCGAGTGGATGACGCCGATGGGGCCTTTGCAGTTATACTTCGTCAAGCCGCTTAATAAAAAACCGCACGACGACACAAATAGCTTCGAATTTAGCATCGGCGCTAGATTTAATTAAACGCGGCGACTTGCGAACGCTGTGGCGTGCGTAGAATTTTCTACCGCACGCCTTAAAATTTAATAACGCTCGCGATTTTAGCCTTTCGTGTCGCGCTAATTTGCAGCCGAATTATTGTAGGCGGGTTGAGCTAAATTTTAATTGGAATCCCGCTCGGCTTAGGATGAAATTTAAACGTATAGTTTGCTTTAAATTTTTTAGAATTTTATTTATCAAGATAGTTTAAAATTTCATTCGTATGGTAAAATTTTAAGTACAAGAGTTCTAAAAAAAATCAATACAAGTCATTAGCAGAATTTAAAGAAATTCTAATATTGAAATTTTAAAGATTACGATATAGACGATAAACGCCGCTTTGTTATGCGCGGAATTTCACTGCATGGGATTTAGCGTGCCACCGAATTTTAAAGCTCTTAAATTTTGAGATTCTAAGATTGCTAGAATTTAAAATCTGAAATTCGCTTCGTAAATCGCTAAACATTTGCGTTAAATTTTACCTCGCTTTACCGATAATTTAAGTTAAGCTTGTAAAATCGCGCTCTAAAATCATATCAAAGGCTCTTTTATGCGTAGAAATGGCAATGGAACAAAGCTTAAAATTTTAATATTTCTTATTATAATATGCGCTTTAGTTTATGGAATTTTTAGAATTTTCACCTCGCCTAAATTTGAAAAAAATCCTCCGCAAATTGCGTTGGAAAATGAAATTTATTGGAATTTAACCTCGCCTTTAAAGATTAAAATTTCAGACGATACCGGCATTAAGCTCGTTCGCGTTAATTTAAACGACGGAGCCAGCACGATACCGCTACTAAATGAGGAGCTGAACGTTCCGCAAACTACGCTAGAGCTTGCCGTGCAATTTCCTAAAAATTTGATGCTTAATAAAGATAAAAACTACAAGCTCGAGGTTTTTGCAAACGACATTAGCTCGTGGAATTTTGCGCAAGGAAATAAGAGCGTAAAAACGGCAAATATAATAATAGATGACAAAAAGCCCCTCATAAATATCATCAATCAATCCTATAAAATCACTAAAGGCGGTAGCGCTGTAGTTGTATTTTCGGCAAAAGACGAGCGCCTAAACGAAGTCTATGTCAAAACCAACTATGGCAAAATTTTTAAAGCAATTCCTTTTGTAAAAGAGGGCTATTATGCGTCTCTCGTAGCGTGGCCTGCAAATTTGGAGGAATTTCGCGCAGAAGCGGTCGCCACTGATCGTGCAGGCAATGAAAGCATTTCTCAGATCAAATATTTTTATCAGGACAAAAAATATAAAGTCTCTACTATTAAGCTAAATCCGGGCTTCATTAACGGCAAAGTAAGTGATCTGGCTAGCCAATACGCGCAGAATTTTAACTCAATGAGCGATTTGGAAAAATTTAAATTTGTAAACGAAACTCTGCGTAAGAAAAATGGAGATGATCTGCACGCTGCTACTAGCGCGGTGCACGAGGATAAAATAAATGGATTTGAGCTCAAGCCTTTTTATCCACTTGCTAAAGGCGCAGCGGTAGCAAGCTTTGCCGATCATCGGATATTTTTTATGAACGATGAACAAGTAAGTGAGTCGTGGCATATGGGGCTCGATCTAGCAAGCGTCGCAAACGCCGATATCAAAGAGAGCAACTACGGCAAGGTAGTTTTCGCGCAGGAAAACGGAATTTTCGGATTAAATTTAGGAATTTACTACGGCTTTGGATTGTACGGCATCTACGGACACTGCTCGGCGACGCAGTTAAGCGTCGGCAGCGACGTAAAACCAGGAGATATTCTAGCACAGACGGGCTCAAGCGGCTTTGCTTTCGGAGATCATCTGCATTTTGGCATCGTAGTTCAGGGTGTGGACGTAAGACCCGAGGAGTGGATGGATCCTAAGTGGATGAAAGATAACATTACCGACGTCTTAGAATCGTCCAAAAAAGTAATAGAAAAAGGTAAGTAAATTTTAAAATTTTCGCTATAATGCGCGGGTTAATGAAAACGAGGATAGAAATGAGACAGACAACAATAGCTAAGAAAGTCCATAACGTCGGCATCGGGCTGCACAAAGGTGAGCCTATCAGACTTACGTTAGAGCCTTTAGAGGCGGGCAGTGGAATCGTATTTTATAGAAGTGATCTTGGCGTTAGTTTTAAAGCCGAGCCGAAAAACGTCATAAATACGCAGATGGCAACCGTCGTAGGAAATGAGAAGGGCTATATATCAACAATAGAGCATCTAATGAGCGCTATTAATGCCTATGGTATTGATAATATCCGTATCATCGTCGATGCTAATGAAATTCCTGTGATGGACGGAAGCTCCGCGAGCTTTTGTATGCTTTTGGACGAAGCGGGAGTAAGAGAGCTCGACGCGAATAAAAAAGCCCTCATCATCAAGCGAGCCGTGGAGATTCGCGAGGGAGATAAGCTCGTACGGCTAAGTCCTAGCAAGAGCCCGAAATTTGATTATACAATTAAATTTAGCCATCCGCTCATCGGCACTCAGCACCATGTTTTTGAATTTAGCAAAAAAGCCTATCTTAAAGAAATTTCACGCGCCAGAACTTTTGGGTTTTTGAAAGATGTGCAAGCGCTGCGCTCTATGGGGCTAGCTCTAGGCGGCAGCTTAGAAAACGCCGTCGTAATCGATGAAAATAAAATTTTAAACCCCGAGGGCTTACGCTTTGAAAACGAGTTCGTCCGCCATAAAATTTTAGACGCGATCGGCGATCTTGCGCTCGTAGGTGCTCCGATTTTGGGAGATTATACGGCGTTTGCGGGAAGCCACGATCTAAATCATAAACTCACTTTGGCGGTACTTGCCGATGCGAAAAATTTCGAGCTAGTAGATCTTACCGCCGAGGTTGTGCGCGAATATCAAAAAGTCTTTGCTTGAGGCTGCAAAATCAAAGAGGTTGAAATTCTAATCGCTGCTCTTAGCGCTCCGTGCCTGCTCGGTGTGTATGAAAACGGCGCTAAGATAACGGAATTTGCAAGCGCCAAAGACGAAAAAGCCGATAACTTCCTGATCGCTAAATTTAGCGAAATTTTAAAAGATTACAAAATCAAAGATCTCATCTACGCAAATACTCCCGGCAGCTTCATGGGCATGAAGGTAAGCTACGTGATATTGCGCACGCTTAGCATCGCCCTTGATGTGCCGCTGTACGCCATCAGCGGCTTTGAGCTAAGCGGCTTCGGGCCGATCAGGGCGAACAAAAACTTCAGCTACGTTTACGATCGCGGCAAAATCAAAATGAAAAAATGCGCTCCCGCCGCGCTATCTTTACCACAGGATTTATCGGTTTTAAATAAAAGCGATGATATACTTCCAAATTACATCATAGAAGCGGTTTAGGAGAGAGCTTGATTATAAGAATTCCTGCAACGAGCGCAAATTTAGGTCCCGGTTTCGACGCGCTCGGCCTTAGCCTAGGGCTATTTAACGAAGTAGAGATTACCGAGCAGAAGTTTTTTTGCGTATCGCTTAGCGGCGAGGGCAGCGACAGAGCGTGGCTTAAGAAAGGCAACGCTTTTTTGAATATTTTCAATGAAATTTACAGAAAACTAGGCGGCGGGCAAGAGTTAAATTTTAAATTCGCTTTTCACAACAACATCCCGTTTTCGCGGGGGCTGGGTAGCAGCTCGGCCGTGATCGTAGGCGCCATCGCAAGCGCTTATAAAATTTGCGGTTTTGAGATCGATCGCGCTAAGATTTTAAACACGGCGCTGGAATACGAAAACCACCCGGATAATATCGCGCCCGCAACGCTCGGCGGCTTTGTCAGTAGCGTCGTGGACGGCAAGACGGTTCGCACGCAAAAATGCGAAATTTCGCAAGATCTGCAAGCGGTCGTCGTTATCCCCGATACGCCGATGCCTACGAACGAATCTCGCGGCAAGCTGCCTAAGAGCTTTTCGATCAAAGATTGCGTTAGCAACCTCTCGCACGCGGCGTTTCTAACCGCTTGCTTTATGCGGCGCGACTACGACAGCTTGCGCTACGCCTGTATCGATAAGATGCACGAGCAGATGCGCATGGGCGTGCTTCCGCAGCTTTTTGGGGTGCGCGAGATTGCCTATGATAACGGCGCGCTTATGAGCTCGCTCTCGGGAAGCGGCTCAAGCTTTTTAAATTTAGCCTACAGAGCCGACGCCGCAAAGCTTAAAGCATGCCTTAGCGAAAATTTTAAAAACTTCCGCGTCGAAATTTTAGAGATCGACAACGGCGGCTTTAATATTGACTAAGAAAAATAAAGATATAATCGCATGAGCGAACCGATTAGGATGTGCGTTATTTGCAGGGGGCGCTTCGCCAAACGCGAGCTCCACGCCTTTTTGCAAAATTTTAAAAATATAAGCTCAAACAGACAATTTTATATTTGCGACGGTTGCATAAATCAAAAAGAGAAAATTTCAAAATATCTATCTAAATTTGCGTCTAGCGCAGATTTGGGACATATCAAGGAGAGGGTTTTAAATGGGTGTTCTGATTAAAGATATCGCGGACGAGCTTGGATACGCAAGCAAAGAGATAATCGAAAAAGCGCAGGAGATGGGCTTTAAAAAGGTAAAAACCGCGTCGAATAAAGTAAGCGAAGAGGAAGCTGCCGCTATTTACGATTATATCCAGACGGGAATTTTGCCGGGGAAAAAGTCAAAGCCCGCAAAGAAAAGCTCTGAAAAAGCGCAAGAAGATGAGAATAAGCCCGCTAAAAAACAGAGCGAAACTAAAAAAACCGCTAAAAAAGAGAGCCCTAAAAAGGCAGAAAGCTTAAAATCTTCCGAATCCAAAGAGTCTGCGCAGAGTTCTAAAGAGCCTAGCGACGAAAAAGCGCGTACACAAGAGCCCGAGGCGAAAACCGAAAAATCCCAAAATCAAAAAGAAGAAATTTCCACCGCAGCGCAGAAGAAAGAGGAGAAGCAAAATACTGCTTCAAAGCCTGCTCCGGTGCAGATAAACAGCGGCGATAGCATAGCTAGCGAGAGCTTGCAAAAGCGCCGCGGTCTAGTCATAGTCAAAAAGAAAAAGGAAGTTCAGGTCCCGGCGGCACAAGATAGGACCGAGCCTAGGCGCGAAAAGATGAGCGCGAGCCTAGAGGCGATCTTCTCAAACGCTGAACTAAATTTGAAAAAGAAAAAGATCGAAAAGAAAAAAGCTCCCGCCGCTAAAAAAGAGGATGCCCTTAAAATCGACATCATTCCTGATCACGAGATGGCGGATATCGTAATCGAGGACGAAGACGTCGTAGTAATGCCAGATTTCACCGTCAAGCCGATCCAGACCGAAAACCGCACCAAAAGTAAAAACCAACCTAATATTTATCGCGCCTCGCAGAATCAAATTTTTAGCAGCGAAGGCGGTATAAGTCGCGGCGGTCGCAAAAAGCATAAAAAAGCCCCTCGCGAGCAGGGTAGCGAAATCGTAAGCTCTGTAAATATCCCAAAAGAGATCCGCGTCTATGAGTTTGCCGATAAGATTAAAAAGCAGCCTAGCGAGATCATTGGCAAGCTATTTGCGCTTGGGATGATGACTACGAAAAACGACTTTTTGGATGAGGACGCGATAGAAATTTTAGCAAGCGAATTTGGCATTGAGGTAAATATCATCGATGAGGCGCAGGAGTTTGATTACATCAAGGCTTACGAGGACAGCGAAGGCGAAGAAAATTTAATCGCTAGAGCGCCTGTCATTACCATTATGGGACACGTCGATCACGGCAAAACGAGCCTGCTAGATTACATCCGAAACTCGCGCGTCGCAAGCGGCGAAGCGGGCGGCATCACGCAGCACGTAGGCGCGTATATGGTCGAGAAAAACGGCAGGAAGATCACCTTCATAGACACTCCGGGCCACGAGGCCTTTACTTCGATGCGCGCGCGCGGAGCCGAGGTTACTGATATCGTAATCATCGTAGTGGCGGCAGACGACGGCGTTAAGCCTCAGACTAAGGAGGCTATAGCGCACGCCAAGGCCGCAAACGTGCCGATCATCATCGCGATAAATAAAATGGATAAGCCTAATGCCAATCCCGATCTCGTAAAAACGGGGCTTGCAGAGCTTGATATCATACCTACCGAGTGGGGCGGCAGCTACGAGTTCGTGCCGATCTCCGCAAAAACGGGCGACGGAATTGAAAATTTATTAGAGATCGTGCTTTTGCAAGCCGATCTTTTGGAGCTCAAAGCAGATCCTGGCAAACAGGCTAAGGCAACCATCATAGAAAGTTCCCTGCAGAAGGGGCGCGGCGCCGTTGCTACTGTCATCGTGCAAAACGGCACTTTGCATGTAGGAGACACCGTCGTAGCAGGCATCGCATACGGCAAGGTGCGCGCGCTTAGCGACGATAAGGGCAGGGCGCTAAAGCAAATTTTACCGGGCGAATGCGGCGTTATCATAGGCCTTAGCGAGGTTCCGGGCGCCGGCGAGACGCTGATCGGCGTTTCAAGCGATAAGGAAGCGCGCGAGTACGCGAGTAAAATTTACGAGCATCAGCGCCAAAAAGAGCTTAGCAAATCGACCAAGGTCACTATCGACGAGTTAAGCGCCAAGATCGCCGAAGGCTCGCTAAAAAGCCTACCCGTGATCGTCAAAGCCGACGTTGCGGGCTCGCTGGAGGCTATCAAAGCAAGCCTTGAAAAGCTTCGCAACGACGAGGTCAAGGTCGACATCATCCACAGCGGTATCGGCGGTATCACGCAAAACGACATCGCCTTAGCAAGCGCCAGCGAAAACTGCGTGATCTTGGGCTTCAACGTCCGTCCTACGGGCGAGATCAAAGAGCTTGCCAAAGAGCGCGGCGCGCAGATTAAGACCTACAACGTCATCTACAACCTAATCGACGATATCAAGGCGCTTTTGAGCGGTCTTATGAGCCCGATCATCAGCGAGGAGGCCTTGGGTCAAGCCGAGATCCGCCAGGTCATCAACGTGCCTAAGATCGGGCAGATCGCGGGCTGTATGGTTACCGACGGGCTCATAGCTCGCGGCGCAAAGATCCGCGTCATCAGAGAGGGCGTCATCGTTTTTGAGGGCAACGTCAGCTCGCTCAAGCGCTTCAAAGACGATGCCAAAGAAGTCGCCAAAGGCTTCGAGTGCGGCGTAGGCATCGAGGGTTACGACGATATGCGCGTGGGCGATTTTATCGAAAGCTACAAGCAAAAAGAGGAGCAGGCTACGATCGACTAATGCTCGCGGAATTTCGCGTGGGCATTGACTTCGTTTGTACGGCTTGCGGCTAAATTTTAAGCCTCGATCGCGCTTTGAAATTTTATGCTCGCAGAATTTGAGTGCGAAATTTCGCCTTTTAAATTTAATGGTAGAGCGCGCGAGTAAGGCTTTAAATTTTGTCGGTTTCTGCGCGAGGCTCTACTGCGTAGCGTCAGTTTTGAAATTTTAATGTTTAGATTTTTTACGGCGCAGCTTTGCGATCAAATTTTATTTTATGCCGCTTGCAGGTTGCGAATTTTCCGCGCGACTTAAATTTTAAATTTAATCGCAAAGTTGAAATTTTAAAGCGGCAAAATTTAGATTTCGCGCGGTATCGAAGCGCTTTTAAAATTTAAGATAAATTCTAAAGCGACGCAGTGTGGGAAAACAGCAGCGCGAAGAATAGTGCGGCGCAGGCGGCACAAAATGACGCCGCAACGGCGCGTGGTGTCATCGCGGCGTTGCCAAAAGACGGCAGCGTGGGTATCGTAAAAGCGACGCAGTGAGCGAGCGTAGCGCAAAGAGAGTGCCGCCGCGCGCTGTATTATTGCGTCGCCAAGACGAGCGCGCGGTAGCGATATAGCGCCGTGGCGAGCAGAGCACGGCGCAGAATAGCACCGCGTCTTGGCGCGGAAATATTTCTGCGGTAGCGGTATGGTTATACGATGAGCTTCCGTACGCGAGCCATGAAATTTCCGCGCGATCTGCGTTTGAAATTTAAGTGCGAAGAGCGCGGGCTAAATTTAAGAGTAAAATTTCAAAGCCGAACTTGCGCTTTTTAAAATTTAAAAGCGAAATTTCAAAAGGCGCAGTCGCTGTCCGCAATACCTGTGCGCAGCAAACCGCTCAGAATTTAAACGGACGCTCCAGCGCGACGCAAGCCGCGTCAAATTTAAACAAACCGCTTCGCCGCAGGACGGATATTTCGCCGCGCCGAAGCGAGATAGAATTCCGCGTCGCCATAAGACGGATGCGAGATAAAATTCTATGTTGCCGCAAGACGGACGCTCCGCTGCGACAAAGCAATAAAATTCCGTCATCGCAAGACGCAAAATAAAATTCCATCGCCGCGCAATCTGTGGCGATTTAAGATAGCGAGGTAAAGATGAATCCGACCGAACTCAGAAGACTGCGCACGCAAAGCGTGCTAAAGCAACTCATCCCCGAAGCGCTCGCGAGCCTTGAGGACGAGCTTTTGCGCGAGCTGTGCGTCACCGACGTGGAGTGCAAGCGCGGGCGCTACGACGCGTTTGTGTATCTGGATAAAAACGCTTTCGACGAGCGTGAGCAGGAATTCGTGCTCGAAAAGCTCGGCCGCGTGGCGAGATATTTGCAAAACTTCTGCGCCGAGGCGGAAGGCTGGTACCGCTGCCCCGCGTTTCACTTCAAATTTGACGACCGCTTGGAGTATCAAAACAAAATGGACGATCTTTTTGATAAAATAGAGGAGGAGCTGCGCAAAAATGGTTGATTTAGAGGCTTTGGTGCGCGAGTGCGGCGTACAGCTTTACGACGTGGAGACGGTGAGCGAAAACGGCAAAACGATCTATCGCATCAGTATCACGAAAGCGGGTGGCGTGGGCCTAGACGACTGCGAGCGGCTATCACGGCTGCTTTCGCCGATTTTTGACGTGGAGCCGCCGCTTGAGGGCGAATGGACGCTGGAGGTCGGCTCGCCCGGACTTGAGCGCAAGCTAAGCAAACCGCAGCATTTCGCAAACTCTGTGGGCGAGCTGGTGCGCCTAAGCCGCACGGACGGGCAGAAGCTAAGCGGCGAGGTGCTAGACTGCGAAGGCGGCGTGCTTAGGCTGCGTACGGACGGCGGCGAGGTAAGCGTGCGACTTGACGAGATCAAAAAGGCGCGAACCTACGTGCAGTGGTAGCGGCGCGGATTTTAAAGCTTTGCGCGCAGGGCTTTGGGGTGTGGTGTTTGAGAAGCGTAGACTTAAATTTTAAGCTAAAGCGGCGAGGCTAATTTGGATTTGCCTTGCTTTTTGCGCGCTTTTAAGTATTGCGTCTATCGCGAGCGATGCACGGCTCGCGGCATCTTGCCTCGCTTTTTAATTTGGTGCGCGATATTCGGTGCGGCTTTCAAAAACACATACCGCGCGTAAACCTTTCGCGTTGAGCTTGATCGTATCGCACGAAAGCATTTCCGCGTTGCAATTGTTCGCATGCGCACCGCGGCGAAACGCTGTTTCGCCAAGCTTTCAGCGGAGCTTGCGCCCGCGATTATCGGCATGTGATACGAGCGCGCGTGCTGCGGGCAGAGCGAAAATTTCGATAAATATGAGTCTCTCGCGCGGACGTGCCCGCAGCACCGCCTTGTTGCGTCGCATGGGCACGCGAGCATGTTAAATTTTGGATTTTTTAAAAATTTGCCGCTGTCGGTCGCTTTTGATCTCTCGCGGCGCTCGGCGCAAAATTTTAAAATTCCGGCGCCGCTTGTTTGTTTTGAAATTTCAGATCGCGCCGACAAAAGATAATTTTTACGCCACCGAGCGGCGCTTTGAAATTTCAGATCGTACCGCTAAAAAGCAAGCTTGGCGGCGATTGCTGCTGCGCAAATTTTTAATTCCCATGCCGCGCGTGCCGTTTTGGAATTTCACACCGCACCGTTAAAAGGTAAGTTTTGCATGATACTTGCGCGCCACTTTGGAATTTCACGGCATGTCGCTGGAAGCGGCTAAATTTAAAATTTACGCGCTGTTTCGGCGCGGTAAAATTCCACGCCTTTTACCGCAAAGTAGAATTTTAAATTTTATGCTTTGCCATAAATTTAGATTTTACCGTCCGCACCAGAATATTGCGCCTGCGAGCTTTGCGGCGTCCGTATCGCGATCGTGCCCCTAGTAACTATTTGCAAGTGCGGCTTGATTGCAAAATTTCATCGATGAAGCTTTTTATAAAATTTCGGCGGTTTTGCTTTGGCGATAAAATTTCGGCGAGAACGCGAAAATCAAAATCGAGTAAGGCGCGCCGCAAAATTTTACGCAAAGCGGTGCGGAAAATTCCGTGTCGCGAGACATAGACGGCACGCAAAACTCGCAAGGCAAAATCCATAGCAAAGCGGGAAATTCCGCGATAAATTTACGTTTTAAAACTCTGCGGGCGGAGATTTGCGCGCCGCTTAGCGAAATTTCGATTGCCGGCTGAGCGGCGCGGATATTTGCGGCTACGAAGCGGAGATGCCGATTGTGGCTAGCAGTACAGGCGACGTCATGAGCCCTACGATCGTAAGGATCCACGCCAATATCGCTATTACGAGCGAGGCTTGCTTTTTGACGGCTTGATAGGTCGCGGCGATCGCGCACAAAAATGCAAGCGGAACAAAGACGATCCCTAGAAAAAAAAGCCCAAAAACCCCGACCACAATGTAGAGTATCCCACCCCCGTTTTATGGGGGTTCAAGGGTTTGTTGTTCATAAATTTTAATCCTTTTAAAAAAATTTTTTAATTCAACCCCCCCCCCCCCTGAATTTGAGCTGAAATTAAGCCGTGCCTTTTGGGACTATATATTCACGCTCGATTGCGGTTCTGCCATGGCGCCTATTAAAATTTTACTTCGCAAAGCCCGCTTTTCCGCGCTATCGGCAGACGCTCTTTTACACGATAAGCGTAAATTTTTGTACCGTTCGCGCGCGAAACGGACGCCGCGAAATTTACGATTTAGGATAAAATTCTAAAACCTGTGGTAAGATTTCTCAGTTTCGTTCCCGCGCGGAATCTTGCTCCTACACATACGGCGCGCGGCTTGCACTCTGGTAAATTTGGCGCTTAAAGCGAGGCTTGTAGCGGCAAATGTATTTGGAACGTGAGTCGGCGAACCAGTACGGCAGGGGCGAGCGTAGGCGGGCAAGCGGGTTTCGTCCGAGGCGTAATCCGTTGCGGGCAGACGAGGTTGCCGACTAGTCGCAATTCGGCTAAGCGATCGCAGCGGAGCGGGACAATTTAAATTTTGGATTTTGTATGAACGACGAATTTTACATGGATTTAGCGCTGCGGGCTGCGTGGCGCTATCAGGCCTTGACGCTACCCAACCCCGCCGTGGGCTGCGTGCTTCTGGATAAGAGCGGCAGGCTTCTTGGCATAGGCGCGCATAAAAAGGCGGGCTTTTTGCATGCCGAGGTAAACACCGTTTTCGCTGCGCTGTGCGATCTGGACGCAAATTTCGCGCAGGATTTCGCTCGCGAATACGCCCGCGAATTCGGCGTTAAATTTCAAAACCTAGAAGCCTTAAAAAGCGCACTTTTGCAGCCGAGCTTTACCTACGATTTTATCTTAAACCGCCACGGCGGGCTTTTGCGCGGTGCTTGCGCCTACGTCACGCTTGAGCCCTGCGCGCATCGCGGCAAGACTCCATCTTGTGCCGAGCTTTTGGCGCAGCTAGGCCTATCGCGCGTGGTAATCGGCACGCGCGATACGAACGCACAGGCTGCGGGCGGCGCGGAAATTTTACGCCGCGGGGGCATAGAGGTGAAATTTGACGTTTGCTCTGCCGCGGCAGAGGAGCTTGCGGAACCGTTTTATATGGCGCGCGAGGGCGGCTTTTGCTTCATCAAAATCAACGCCACGCTAAACGGCGCGGTGCATGGGCGGATCGGCAGCGAGAAGCAGCGCGCGTTCGTGCACGAGCTGCGCGGCGTGTGCGATTACGTAGGCGTGGGCGGGCAGACCGTGCGCGCCGACAGACCGACGCTGGATGTGCGGGCGGCTAAATTTGATGAAATTAGCGCTTTAGCAAACAGAGCCGATATGTCGGCGCTAGACGCGTGTGTCGCGCCGCAAAACCTAAAGCCGCGCGCGCCCGATGTTTGGATATACTCGCGCCGCGCACTTTTGGATTTTGATGCAAGCATTCCGCTTTTTGGCGTTGCGGATCGCAAGGTGGAGGTCTCGCAGTCGCTGCCTGCGGATGCGAAAATCACGATGATAGAGGCGGGGGTGAGTTCGTTTGACGAGTTTGCGCAGTTTGCGAGCCACGCGCTTATTTTTTACAGCGCGCAGATGAGGGACGGGGGAAATTTTAGAGCAAATTCCGCGCTACAGCCGCTTTTTATCTCCCGTACGGGCGATCTGCACCTGGAAGCGAACGAATTCTACGGCTGGTTTAAAATTTTAAAGTAGAGCAAGACAGTACTGTAACTGCAGAAATAGTATTTTAATCAAAATCTTGTGTTTGCCTGGTAAAAAGCAGTAGCGACTTTAAATATCTAAACATAGTATCGGTATAATCACAAAGAACGCGATTATAAGCAGTACGATCAATAGTGCTTTGTCAATTTTGGAGTATTTTTTGATACTGCAATTTTGCAAAAATTTCCCAAGTTCGTATTCGCTATTCCTAAATAGCCGAGCTGTCCAAATTATCCCTAAAAATAGACACATTGCTGAAAATATTGCACTTGACTTTTGCCATACGAATATACCGAAGATCATAAAAAACGATAGTACGCTTACGATCGATATGCCTATCGTCGCAAAGGCGATGAAAAATATGAAATTTAGCTCGCAATCGATGCCTAAAATGCGAAAGTCGATAATTTTATCGGCAATATAAAATGCTAAAATTATCGTTAGGATAGCTTCTGCGATCTGAACGTCTAAGGAAGCATAATGCAAAAAAGGTGCGTCAAAAATCATACCTACGCGCAATAAAGTAAAGCCGAGCGAGAACGAGAATATGCCCGTCAGTAAGATGCCTAAAAGCAATTTGTAGAAATATATTTTCATACGCAATCCTTAAAATTCTGCGAAATTATACGCAATAGCAGCTTAAAATTTTGATCGCAAATTTAGCGTAAGCTTTGAAATTTTTCACGTATGCTGCAGGCAACGACGCAGAGCGAATATAAAAAATAGATATATGCCGCAAGCGGGACAAAAGCGACAAATCCCGAAGCATAAACTAG
>CAURGM010000011.1:0-66500 GCA_963524395.1 uncultured Campylobacter sp. | reverse complement strand
CGCTATGACGACGCCGCTAAGCGAATAGCCGGTCGGGCTTCCGCTATCAAGCTTGCCCTTTACCTTCGCATAGACGCTAGCTATGCCGTCTGATTTCACCATATTGATAACTTTTTTTACGTTCTCCGGCTGCTCTAAGGCCCTTCTGATCAGGCTTTTACCGCTATTTGATACGCCGCTTATCTCGGTGCCTGCTGATATACAGCTATTTACTACTTTTATAAGAACACATCCCTTTGAGACGCTTGGAGCCGGGATCTGCTCTGCTAAAACTTTACCTTTTTTAACTATTGCTTGTATCATTTTACAACCTTTATTTGTTTTAATTTCAATGCCGGCTTTTCTATAAAATTCCAAGAGACGCAAGCTACCATGAGCGTCGCGGCTACTACTACGAGATATAGCCATAAAGAGCCGCCGAAGCCCAGGCTAATTAAAATTTGAACTATCAGCATATGATAAAGATATGTACTATAAGAGAGATCGGTGCTTCTAGTTATCTTTAAATTTGTGTAGGAAAAAGCCATGCTAAAGATTACTAGCGCCAAAAGGACAATTTGAAATACAGTAGAAATTTCCAAGCCCCTCTTATAATCTCCTAGCCCGCTTCCAAACTCTATAGCCGCAAAACAAAATATCAAATAGAGCGCAATATAATATAAGCCGTAGCCTACGAGATATTTTTTTATCTCCAGCCAATAAAGCCTCATGACTATGCCGATGATAAATATCCACAAAAACGGTAAGCATATCAGCTCAAGAAGCTTATTTAAATTTGAAGCGGAGTAAAAATTTTTATCGGCGATTGCGGGAATTATCATTGATGTAAAAAATAGGAAAACTAGTAATAAATTTCTTATAATTGCTTTTCTAATACACAAAATAAATGGAAGGACGATATAAAACGATAACTCGACGCTAAGCGTCCATAAAACGCCGCTCGGATATGAGCTAAAAAAGCCGTCGTAATTATATAAAGCATCGTTTTTTATACCGATTATAAAGCCCGCTATGCCTGAAGCGGCGGTAATGACATACAGCATGAAGTATTCCACGTATTTTAATACCGAGATATCATTAAAATTTTTGCCCACGTACATAGCTAGCTCAAGTACTAAAATATTTACGAATAGAGCCGGATATATTCTAAGCGCTCTTTTTATAAAATACTCTTTCAAATTCCCGCTATTTAAATAACTATCGGTAATTAAAAATCCCGAAACCAGAAAAAATAATGGGACGCCGGGAAATAGTCTAAGAAATTTATCCACGTGCCCCCCCCATAAAAGCGGTATTTTTAGCCATTCTGTCGAGTGCATATATACCACTTGCAAAGCAAAAAGTAATCTAAAAAAATTCAGATGGTTATCTCTATCTATTACTTTTTGAAAACTCATTTACAAATTCCACAAAAATCCAAAACTTCTTTTTCTATTTTTAGCCCTTTAAATTCCTTGTGTCCGACTAAAAATACGATAATGTCCGAAATTTCAATAGCCTTTTTATAATCCACTATCTCAAAATCTTTGTGAGCCTTGATATTGGGCTCTACAGCGACCACATCGACGCCGTCTGCGATCAGGCGTCTGGTTATATTTAGCGCAGGCGACTCCCGCAAATCGTCGATGTCGGGCTTAAAAGCAAGCCCCATGCACGCGACTTTAGGCTTTCTGCCGTTTTGCAGCTCAAATTTCAAAGCGGCGTTTTTGATCTTTTCTATACACCACTCAGCTTTATGATCATTCACCTCTCTTGCGGATTTGATCAGCCTCGCTTCGTAGCCACCCGCATGGACGATAAACCACGGATCGACCGCTATGCAGTGCCCGCCTACGCCGCAACCCGGGTTTAAAATATTAACTCGCGGATGGCGATTTGCTAGCGAAATAAGCTCCCAGATGTTAATGCCGAATTTATCGCACAAAATACTAAGTTCATTTGCAAAGGCTATGTTTACGTCGCGGAAAGAATTCTCTGTAAGCTTTGACATCTCTGCAGTTTTCGAGTCAGTATGTAAAACTTCGCCTTCTACGAATTCTCCATAAAATTCCGCTATCTTTTTAGTAGCAATCTTTGTAGTTCCACCCACGATTCTATCGTTTTGCGTAAGCTCTTTTAAAATTTTACCTGGCAAAACTCTCTCAGGGCAGTGAGCGATATAAATTTTAGAAATATCAACACCGCCATTTTTTAAAATTTCGCCTATCTTTTCGGTAGTACCTATCGGTGAAGTGGATTCTAAAACGACCATATTATCGTCTTTTACGTATGGTATTATAGATTTTGCCGCACTTATGACATAATCGATATTTGGCACGTACCCGTCTCGAAACGGCGTCGGAACAGCTATAATAAAAATGTCTGCAAAATCGGGCTTAACATCTGCTTTGAAATTTCCGCTTTCTACTGCTTTTTTAACAAATACGTCAAGTTCCGGCTCGACGATATGAATTTTACCCTGATTGATCGTATCCACAACGCTCTGCACCACGTCAACGCCATGGATTTTATAGCCCCTATTTGCCAAAAGTGCTGCTGTCGGCAACCCTATATATCCAAGACCTAAGATGCAAACTTTTTTCACAATATTCCTTTTAAAAATTCTAGTATTTTTTTACAAGCTTTACCGTCGCCATACGGACTTACACTTTTACTCATTTTATCATATTCATCTTTTAAATTTAATAATTTTTGCACCTCTTTTATGATATTTTCGCGCTTGGTGCCGATAAGCTTCACACATCCTGCTCTTATCCCTTCAGGTCTTTCGGTAGTTTCTCTGATAACTAAAACGGGCTTGCAAAGGCTCGGCGCCTCCTCTTGGATGCCGCCGCTATCTGTTACTATCATATATGACTTGCTCATAAGATAGACGAAACTATCATACTCTAGCGGATCAATTAAAAATATATTCGAAATGCCCGATAAAATTTCTCCTACAGGCTTTCTTACATTTGGATTTAGATGCACGGGATAAACGATGTCGATATTTTCATTTTTTAGCGCTATTTCACGTAAGGCCTCACAAATATTAACAAAGCCTTCTCCGAAATTCTCTCGTCTGTGTCCTGTAACGAGAATAAATTTTCTATCACTAAGCTTATATTTGGAATTTATAAAGGATAAAATTTTATTTTTTAGCAGCTCGTTGTTTTCGATTTTATCTATCGTCCACAAAAGCGCGTCTATAACGGTGTTGCCACTAACAACTATATTTTTTGAATCTTTGCCTTCTTTTAAGAGATTGTCTCTTGCATCGACGGTCGGTGCGAAGTGATATTTGGCTATGAGCCCCGTCATCTGCCTATTTATCTCTTCAGGAAACGGCGAATAGATATTATGCGTCCTAAGTCCAGCTTCGACGTGAGCAACATCTATCTTTTGATAATACGCCGCCAAAGAAACGGCATAAGTAGTAGTCGTATCTCCATGCACAAACACGATGTCTGGAGTATATTCTCTAAATACATCGCGCATACCGAGCAAAACGCCTGACGTAATATCGTACAGATCCTGCCCTTGCTTCATTAAATTTAGATCAAAATCAGGCTTGATCTCAAAAAATTCAAGTACCTGATCGAGCATCTGCCTGTGCTGCGCCGTGACGCAAACCTTCACTTCAAATTCCGCGTGCTTTTGAAATTCTTTTATCAACAGAGCCATCTTAATGGCCTCCGGACGCGTCCCAAATACTATTAAAATTTTTCTTTTCGTCATAAACTCCCCTAAATATCGGTTTTTTAACCAAATTTATCGTCGTAATTTTAATTAAATTTTGCTATATCGGCGCTTAACCAAATAAAATGACACCATTTACATTGCATATAGCTTTAAAATTTTGATCTGATTTATATTTTAGCTTTTAGTAGATATAAATCCTCTAACAGTTTTTATAATATACTCTATTTTTTCATCGCTCATTCCGGGATATACACCGACCCAGAAGCTATCGTTCATTATCTTATCGGTATGTTTTAGCTCGCCTGAAATTTTATAATCTATCCCGCGTTTAAGATCTGCAAATAACGGATGCTTGATCATATTGCCCGCAAATAAATTTCTTGTTTGCACGCCCGCCTTCTCTAGATGCTCGCTAAGCTCGTTTCTACTAAATTTTACCCCGTCCGCAACCGTCATCATAAAGCCGAACCAGCTAGGTTCGGAATGCGGCTGGGTTTTAACTAAGATGAGCTCTTTTATATCTTTCAGCCCGTCATAAAGCTTTTTAAAATTTCGCCTACGACGCTGCACGAAGCTAGAAAATTTCCCTATCTGAGCGCACCCCACCGCAGCCTGCATATCGGAGGCTTTTAAATTAAATCCGAAGTGCGAATAAACGTATTTATGATCGTATCCAAGCGGTAGCTCACCAAATTTCTGCGAAAAGCGCCTGCCACAGGTATTATCTACGCCGCTCTCACACCAGCAATCGCGTCCCCAATCACGCATACTTAGCATAATTTTTTTAAGCAGCGGATTGTTTGTATATGTGGCGCCGCCCTCGCCCATCGTCATATGATGAGGCGGGTAGAAGCTGCTTGTGCCTATATCCCCCCATGTGCCGGTCGGCTTACCGTCGTACAGAGAACCCAGCGCGTCGCAGTTATCCTCGATAAGCCACAAATCATGCTTATCACAAAATTCCTTCACGGCTTTTATATTAAAAGGATTTCCTAGGGTGTGAGCTACCATGACGGCTTTCGTTTTTGGACTAAGCGCAAGCTCAAGCTTCGTATGGTCTATGTTAAAATACTCAAGCTCCATATCGACAAAAACTGGAACGGCACCGTATTGCACGATAGGTGCAACTGTCGTAGGAAAGCCTGCCGCTACGGTTATAACTTCATCTCCCTTCTTTATGCGGCGCTCTTTTAGAAGCGGCGAGATAAGCGCAAAGAATGCAAGCAAATTCGCACTGCTTCCGCTATTTACTAAAAACGCCCATTTTACGCCAAGCATTTTGGCAAATTCCTTTTCAAATTTTTTAGAATATGTGCCGTATGTGAGCCAGAAATCAAGCGAACTATCTACTAAATTTACCATTTCATGCTCATCAAAGACTCTACCTGCGTAATTCACACGGCTTTTGCCGGGTTCAAATTTAGCTCTCTGCGCCGGCTCATGAACCAGCCTATAATACTCTTTCGTTTTTTCTAAAATTTCTTGTTTTAATTCTTGCGGGGTCATTTTTTGCCTTTCCAAATTTCATTGATTTTTCCCAAATATGGATCTTTTTTTATGGTATCTAAGTCTAAGCTAGTAAAATTTTGCTTAAAATATTTGCAAATTTTACCGATCGCTTCCGAATGCGGCGTAAGCTTGAATTTATCTTTCATTTCGGATTTTAATAGGCTATTGTCGGAAGTGTATTCGTTATTCAGCCCTTCATTTAGCACGCTTATCTCCGATTTAAAATCGCTCGCCTCATTTACCAGCGCAGCTAGGCCGAGCAGATCGATTTTTGTCCCGCTGCTTGCGTTGTAAATTTTATGCCGTACGTCATTTTCTATATAAAATTCCACTACGTTTAGCAGATCCTCAACATACATATAGTCAAAAAATACGTTTTGATTGATCGTGATGGGTAGGTGCAGTAGGTTTTTTACTACGGCATTTGTGATAAATTTATAGCGGTAATTCTCCATTTCGCCGTAAATTCCAAATAAACGAAGTTGGATAATATTATCCCTGCAATCCTCAATATAATGCGATGTAATAGCCTTGTAAAAACCGTATTCGTCAAGCGGAAGCGCCTTTTTATAATCATCCTCGCGAGCATTTATTATCGGCTTGTGTTTGCCGTATTCTGCACCGCTTCCAAACGATATGATCTTTGCAACCTTATTTTTTTGCTTAGCAATATTGAAAAAAATCCGCAAATTATACTCAGTCACATTTGTCATATCCAGCGTATCACGACCGCCGCCACGATTGGCTAGATGAACGATAGCATCGATTTTATGCGCACAGACAAAATCGTCAACTGCGCTTTCGTCAGTCAAATTTAGCTCGCTACTTTTTGGAGCGAAAACGTTTAAATTTTCATTTAGCGCAAGACGCTTTTTTAGATGTGAGCCGATAAAACCACTACCGCCCGTGATGAAAAGATTCATCTGCTACTTAGCCTTTTTTCTAAATCTTCTATACGCTGTTCATCCTCAGCTTTTATCCTTGCATAAAATCTTCTTTTTGACTTTAGCCACAACAGTTCAAATTTTAGTGCCGTATTGATTCCTTCGCGCGGATTGGCATTAATAGAGTCTATAGCAAAAACTACTTTGCGGGTTTCATATTTGTCTATTAAATTTTCTGCTTTTAGGGTCTTGATAAAATCAATAGATTTAGCCGTAATATTTCCGCCTATTGCAAATTTTAAACCTTTCGCTTTTACGGCGCGAGATACTCGCTGAACGGCATTTAAAATTTTCTCATTATCTACATTTTTTTTAGCCAAACCGCATGACTGCGCAAAATCGCTTCTACCGAATGTAATGCTTCTTAGTAGAGAAATTTTTTCTAATTTTAAAATTTCATCTATATTTTCTACTGCGGTTTTTGTCTCGATATTTATAGCAAAATCTATATAATCTCGGTTGTCTGGATTTATTAAATTTTCTATAACTCCTAGATATTTATAAACGGCATATGGAGTCTCTACCATAGGCGCGATAAGCCCTTCTACGCCTAAAATTATACCGTTATAAATATCAGTAACTGCTTCGGCTCCGCCGATTTTTAAAATGATAGGCAATTCTGCTCGATTGGCAATATCTCGCAAACGCATCATCTCCTCCATACGACTTCCCTCGGCTTCAAACTCGGCCTTTAACTCAAATACGCCATATTCGTTTTTAAGCCTTTTAAGTACGTCTATCATCTCAAATTCATTTATATTCATACCTCTTCCTCCAATACACTTAATATCGTTTTAATATCGCAAATATACTTGCTATCATTTTTTACATATCCCCAATCAGGCTGCAATAACTTAAGTCCTTTTATGTGCTCACATTTTTTTAAATGTATCTCCGAATCATCTATAAAAATCCCCCTATCGTCATCTTTTAAGATTGAATTTATTATATTGGCTTTTGAATTAAATTTAGCAAATATATCTGCTCCTAATATATTATCGTTATCTATAAATTGAATATTGAATCTTTTGGCTAAATCCAATACAGTTTTACTATCTTTAGTAGTTACAATAAATATTTGCCAATTAAGCTTCATGCTTGATAGCTCTGATAAAAACGGATATGGCCTATTTAAAGCCAACCAGCCTTCATAGTTATTTACTTTTAATTTTTCACGCGTCTGAAAAAAATCTTTTTCAAATTTTTTTGCTTCGTCGTTATAATCAAAAGCCAAAAGCTCTTTATCGTTATCGGCTATAGCTCTCATAACGAAATAATAATTCCATGCAGGGCCCACAAGGGGCCTAAATTTAAAAAATTCCGTATATTGGTTTTTACCAAATTTTTGACTTGAAAAGCTTGGCGTAGATCTACAAACTTCATAGGCTTCGGATGCTGTATCAAAAAGAACTCCGTCAAAGTCCAAAAATAAAAATCTCATATCAATCCAAAGGCTTTACTATCATATTTTTATAAAATTCATCACGAGGTAAAAATGGAGCCAGATCTTCTAGCGGTTTTGATATCATAGTCCCATCCTCGCGTTTCATAGATGAGACTTTCGGCCCTATAGTTTCATTCGGCGGCAACATCACCTCACAAAACACCGACCCTTCGCATGATAGAATTTCATCTATCCTTGCGTTGGCATCATCGTTGTTTTTAACCTGAAAAACTTTAAAGCCATAAATTTTAGCAAGCGCCTTCATATCTGGAATACTTACACCGCTCATAGGACTTTCGCCGACAAAATTGTTATTGAAATAATTGTGCTGAGTTATGCGGATAGAAAGGTATCCGTTATTGTTATACATAAAAATTTTAACGGGAAGCCGATAATGGATAATAGTTTGCAATTCCTGGATATTCATCTGAATGCTTCCATCACCGGTTAAGCATATAGTTTGTCTTTTATTATTTGCTACGCATGCACCAATTAGTGCCGGCAAATCATAGCCCATAGAAGCACATCCGACATTTGCAAAAAGCCTATCACCTGCTCGTACCGGATAGCTCTGAAATGTTGATGTATATGCTATTCCATTGCCGGTAAGCAAGAGAGAATTTTTTGGTAATTTTTCCGAAAGTAATCTTGGAAAATAATATGAACTGACATAATTCTTCTCTTTCAATACGGATTTATCAAAAACAGGATATTTCATTTTTATTCTATTACAATATTTAAGCCAGTCTCTAATTTCCAGATTTAAATCTCTAGTTTTTTCTCTAAGATCGTTTATAAAAACCTTTGCATCGGATTTAATTTTTATATCCGGAATAAAAGTTTTTTTATTAAGTTCGTTTTCATCTATATCAATCATAATTTTTTTGGCTTCTCGCGCAAAAAATTCCCAATTAAAGCTCAAAATTCTAAGATTTAATCTTGTACCTAATACTATTACCAAATCGCTATTTTGAATTACAAAATTTCCGGCCCTCTCACCTAAAATTCCCGGTCTACCAAAAAAATACTTATTTGAAGTCTCTATTAAATCAACTCCTGAAATAGCAGTCAAAACAGGGATTTTTAACTCGTCAATCAAGGCTCTAAAATCATCTTTTGCATTGGCTAACCTCACTCCGTTACCGGCAATAATTATGGGACGCTTCGCAACCTTTAATGCATCTAGAACCTGCGGGATTTTTGTGTCAAACTTCGGCGCTTCGGGGATTTCAAATTCTATCAGATCTGCTTCGTCCACCATCGCGCCTTGTATGTCTAGCGGCACATCCAGCCATACGGGTCCGGGTCTGCCGTGCTTAGCCTCATAAATAGCTTTTTGCAGATGAAATTTTATGCTATTTTTATCCGTTATCATTACGGCGTATTTTGTGATAGGTCTTACAATATCAATGATATTAACCTCTTGATCGCCGAGCTGACGTAAATTTAACTCGGGTTGCGAAGCAATGGTCGTCTGAAATTTCACTTGCCCCGATATGATCATCGTAGGGATCGAATCCACCCAGGCACCGTAAACGCCGGTAATCGCATTCGTTCCGCCGGGGCCTGTGGTAACATACGCGATACCAATCTTATTTGAGACGCGCGCATATCCCTCTGCGGCTATCGCGCAAGCCTGTTCGTGATGGTTACAGACATACTCTAAATTTTCATTTTTGCCAAGCGAATCTATCAGGTGCATATTGCCGCCGCCTGAGACCATAAATACGGTCTTTGCAGTATCTTCGTGTTCGGCTATAAATTTTGCTATAAAATCGCTAACTTTTATCATCGCATCATCTCTTTTACGTAGTCGTTTAAATTTTGTTCGGTATCGATCGCGCCGTTTTCGTAGAAATTTTTATACCATTTTACAGTTTTTTCAAATGCCGTTTCACTATCCCAAACTGGATTCCAGTCAAGCAGCGCATGCGCTTTAGAGCAATCAAGCTTTAATAAATTTGCCTCATGAGGCTGGTTTATGTCGGAATTGATTTGAAATTCTATCTTATCCCAATATCGCTTGGCGCTCTTTAGTACATCAAGCACCCTAATCGCACCATCATCGCTAGGTCCGAAATTCCATGCGCTGCCGAATTCCTTTCGCCCTTCAAGCAACTTTTGCCCCACGAGCAAATATCCGCCAAGCGGCTCAAGTACGTGCTGCCAAGGGCGTGTCGCATGCGGATTGCGGATCGTTACCGCTTCATTTTTAGCCGCTGCGCGCATAACGTCGCAGATCAATCTATCTTGCGCCCAATCCCCGCCGCCTATGACATTACCCGCACGACATGTGGCAAGCAGCGTTTGGTGCTTTGCACCGTAATCTTTTTCGTTAAAAAATGAGTTTCGATATGAACTAGCCAGAAGATCCGCGCAGCCTTTCGACGAGCTATATGGATCATATCCGCCCATAGGATCGCTCTCGCGATATCCCCAAACCCACTCTTTATTTTCGTAAGCCTTGTCACTTGTGATATTTACGATCGCGCGAACGCCTGCTTTTCTGCAGGCTTCAAAGACTTTTAATGTGCCGATAACATTGGTTTCGTAGGTTGTGATAGGATCGGCATAAGATGGGCGTACGAGCGCCTGAGCGGCAAAGTGAAATACAATGTCGGGCTTATAAGCCGCAAAGACTTCGTTTAATTTAGCAAGATCTCGTATGTCGGCGATTACCTGGACGATATTTAAATTTAAAAGTCCTATATGATTTGGCCCTGTAGGCGCCGGAAGCGAATACCCTATCACTTTCGCGCCCAAGCGCTGCAGCCATAGACTAAGCCATGAGCCCTTAAAACCGGTATGCCCGGTAAGCAAAACTGTTTTGCCATTATAAATTCCGGAGTATAGATCCTGCATATCTTGCATTGCTACCACTTTTTCCACGGAGCGTTGCCGCTATCCCAAATTTTGTTTAACTCGAGCTTATCTCTAAGCGTATCCATCGGCTTCCAAAAGCCGCTGTGTTTATACGCTAAAATTTCGCCGTCGTGAGCCAAATTCATAAGCGGCTCTTGCTCGAATATCGTCGCATCTCCATTCGTAATATAGTCAAAAACCTTGGGCTCGCATACAAAGAAACCCGCATTGATCCAATTGCCATCTCCTTTTGGTTTTTCCTTAAACTCATGCACGCGACTTTCGTCATCTATATTTAGCGCTCCAAAGCGACCTTCCGGCTGAACGGAAGTCATCGTAAGCGCTTTGCCATGAGACTTATGGAATTTTATAAGCTCGTGGATATCTATATCACTAACACCATCTCCATAAGTAAGCAAAAATGGTTCGTCCCCCACTATGCTCTGAGCCCGCTTAATACGACCGCCAGTCATGGTGTTTAGCCCGGTATTTAACAGCGTAACGCTCCAAGGCTCGCTAAAATTACTCAAAACTTCCATTTTGCCATTTTTCAAATCTATAGTCATATCGCTTTGATGCAAAAAATAATTGGCAAAATATTCTTTGATATAGTAGCCTTTATAGCCAAGCAGAATGACAAATTCGTTAAATCCGTACAAACTATAAATTTTCATAATATGCCATAAAATCGGTTTTTCGCCGATCTCTACCATTGGCTTTGGCCTAATGCTCGTCTCTTCGGCAAGCCTAGTACCGAAACCTCCTGCTAGTATTAAAACTTTCATTAAAGCTCCCTTTAATCAAAATTTATTCTTTCTTTTTCAAATACTAATGGGCGATTCAACACTTGTGTATAAATTGCCCCGATATATTCGCCTATTATACCGATAAAAAACAGAATTCCAGATGAAACGAACGAAAAAAGTATAATAAGAGGTGCGATACCCACGCTCATCTCGTCCCAATAAATTAGCTTAAGTATAAAATACACAAGTCCTACTATTATGCTTAAAATGCCCGTTATCATACCTATAAAGGTTGCGAGCCTAAGCGGTACTTTGGAATTGCAGATTATACCAAGTATCCCCATATCATAAAGCGTGTAGAAGTTATTTTTAGTAACCCCTTTAATTCTTACCGGTTGATCGTAAGGGATCTTAGCTACCTTATAACCAGCTTCCGCGAGCATTCCTCGAAAAAACGGATACGGATCATGCATCTGTCTAAGAGCCGCGATGACCTTTTTATCAAAAAGTCCAAAGCCGGTAAAATTCTTAAAAATTTCGATCTCAGATAGTTTTGATAAGAGCTCGTAATAACACTCTCTGATTTTAAACATCACGCCGCGCTCCTCGCTATCTCGCTTAATAGCCAAAACCAAGTCGTTGCCCTCTTGCCATTTTTCTATAAACTGCGCAATCATCTCGGGGGGATCTTGCAAATCGGCTACGATAGAGATAACAGCATCTCCGTCTGCACCCAAAAGCGCATAGGTTGGCGATTTAATATGACCAAAGTTTCTGGAATTTACGATGATCTTTAAATTTTTATCATCCTTTGCTAGGCGTTTTAAAATTTCAACCGTCCTATCGGTCGAAGCATTATCGATAAATATATGCTCGTAGGCGTACTCCGAAAATCCTTCCATAACTTTTTTTACGCGCGCATAGACTTCCTCTACATTCTCCTCTTCGTTAAAGCAGGCAGTAACTATACTGATCTTTTTCATATCATCTCCTAAAGACGAAAAATTTATTTAATAAAAATGATACCGCGGCCAGCGGGATCAAAAGTACAAAACCGTTTATATACATATTATCAAATCCAAGCCACTTGAAAAGCCATAGAAAAAATATATTTAAAAAATAAGTAATGATGTAAACTAGTATAAATCTAAATATCAGACCGTTATCACTGCTACCAAATACCAGCTTGCCTATAGTTTTAAAGTTAAACAATACGCCTAGTATCGTAGAAAACAATACGGCAAGAGGATAATATAGACCCAAATAGATAAAAAGAGCGAATAGCCCATACCCAAAGGCAGTATTTAGAATACCGACGAGGAGAAACTTGACGGCTTGTCGTTTAATCATAGCTATCATTTCGTCTATAAATATTTATAGTATTAAAATTTGCCTTATCAATCGGCTCAACCCCAAGTTGAGGTAAAATTTCCATTATATTGGCTACATTACCATTCAAGGTTACTATATCCGAATTCCTAATTGTATTATTAATATCTTGCAAAACGACTCCGTCTCTAGTGATTTGTATGAGATTTACGCCGCTATCCTGTAGCCATAAATAGAACCTTTCATAACTTTGATCAAAAAAGTTACTATTTTGAATTATTACATCTGTTTGAATATTTAAATTTTTAGATGCATTATTAAACATCAAGCTATTAGGTACAACAAAGGAGTTTATAAATTTATATCTACCCTCTTTTACCCATTTATTCATTATTTTATAAAAATCCTCTTGAATAAAATCATCTTTTCTCAAAAGTCTTTTATTTATATCAAACGCTTTTTTATAATATTGATATAAAACGATGTTCTTGGTTGGTCTATTTGTAAAATTAATATATTCTTGTTTAATCAGTTTTGTTGGAGTTACATCAAACCATTGTGTTACTAAGTGATATGGTGGAATTTTATCATTTAAAAGATACATTATCGGTAAGTTAAAAAAGTAAAAATCTTTGTCAGATACTGTATTTTTAGGTACATAATCATGAATATAGTCAAAAATATAAGATAATTTCTGATTCATATAAATATTTTTTAAAGGAATATATGAGGTCTCGGATTTAGCCTCGAATACACTACCTTGATAATTTTCAAGCCAATTATATGGTATTAAAAATTTTACGTATATTATGAAAGATACCATTACAAGCATCCAATAGATCAGTAAAATCCTGGCTATTTTGCGCAAATTTTGATTTAATAAAAAGCTGAATGCCAACCCTGCACACAAAAGAATGCTATTCATATTTAAGGCGATAGTAGTGAAAGTATTACTATAAACTATAGCAGCAGCACAAAAAGTAATGAAAATGTAAATTTTTGATCCAAAAATACTACTGTTTTTATAGAACATAGCAGCAAACATGATATACAAAATCATAGCTATGGAAAAGCTAATATAAGAGATATATTTAATAATATATAATATAACAGTATTATGAAATAAAACAATATAAGTAAGCACAGTCAGTCCAATAGCTACGATAGTAAATCGAAATAAGATAGTTGTTCTTGCTGCAATTTGTCCTACCAATACATCATATAGATATACAATATTTTTTCCAAAATATGTAAGAATTAGTATTATAAAAAATTCCAACACGCTTATTGTTAATATCCGACTAAGCTCTGGTTCAAAAATAAATCTAGTCGCTACAGTCCATAAGCTTCCCTTTGAATCATTATCGGTTATCGATGAAGGATCGAAAGGCATTATAAAATTTATGAATGCAAAGAATATAGCAGTAAAGAATAGTAAAAATCCTATTCTTTTAAAATAATCTTTTACGCTACTAGATATAAAAGCATAAGATACAAAAAGACTTGCAAAAAGAACCAATCCCACATTTTGCTTTATGAAAAAAAGCAGGACTAAAAATAAAATTCCAAGTATTTGATATATGGTACCTTTTTTAGAATTCTCATTCTTTATGGATTTTACTAGAAATAATAAAGTAGAAAATTCTATGATGAAGACGTAGGTATGATAATCCTTCGGTATATATGTCTCCATACTAAACCATAAAAAACTAGCAAAAGTGGCTCCTATAGCACTAGCCGGTTTTGAAAAAAACTCCCTCAAAACAGCATAAAGCAAGATTACCTGTATCATTGCAGCTACTACACCGATGCAGGCAAAAGCAAAGAAATTTATCCCGAATATTTTTTGATAAAAGGCATTTATATAGACAAATAACGGAGTCCATGCTAGATAAAAATCTTTATTTATCACCTCTCCCCTATTTACTAAATAAGCATAGGTTTCCCACCATCCTTCTTGGAGTGAGAAGTAATGGTTAAAGATAAAGAGATGTAGTATTAATATTATGCTCAAGCACAGTATTAATACAAATTTATCTCTAACGGAGCTATTCACTACGATCTCCTTGCTTTTCATATACGTTAATTGTGTTGAAAAAGGTTGCTTCAGTCGGAGCTACTCCTAGAGTTGGAAATACCCTGCACAGATCAACGATACTACCATCCATTTGTAATACATCACCATTTTGCAAACGGTCGTCTTCTTGCTTTGTGCCATTTTGGTCAGTAGCTATTTTTTTATCACGTCTAATAGTAACTAATGTTATACCGTTTTCCTTTAACCACTCCGTAAATTGTGACCTATCCATACCGAAAAATTTTTCATTTTGCAAAATAATCAACATATTTTTAAGAAGATGGTTTTTTTCTTCCTCGACCGGCACATTATCATATGGAACTACAAATGACTTTATAAATTTATATTTCCCTTCCTGCACCCATTGATTCATGGTTTCATGGAAATCAAGCTGTTTAAAAGAGCTTTTAACTTGAAAATTTCGGTGCACAGTAAAGAAAAACGTCTGATATTGATACATAACAACATTTTGTGCAGGAGATTTGACAAATTCATCATATTCTCTAGATATAGCCTTGGATGATGACACATCTAGCCAATGAGTTACTAAATAATACGGTGGAATTTTATTATTCAATAAGTACATTATAGGAAAGTTAAAAAAATAGAAATCTTTTTGGTTTTTAGATTTAGTAGATACATACTTATCAAAATAATCAAAAATATCTGATATTCGTTCATCCATATAAATACCATCTAACTGAGCGTATGAACTTTTAGAATTGGCGCTAAAGATATCTACCTGAGTATTGAAATTCCAATAATACGGCATTCTTATAGTTGCTAAAAACATAAAAAATATTATTATTAAATGTATATATATAGTAATGTATTTTATTTGTCTTAATCTACTTATATTTATAATAAATGCGCTGGCAAAAGCTATACATATCATATTACCACTCGCCGTAAAAGCATCAGCCAAAGTACCCGAATAAGATATGGCGGCCATGGCTACAATCATAAAGGCATATATCTTTGATGAATTACCGACTATATTATTTCTATTGAAGCATATATACAGTAAGAATAAAATAATACCTATTGAAAGAGATATAAAATTCTTTATTTCTATTCCAATTCCACTCATCCTGACAAACATACAGTATATTATAATTATATGTAATATAATAAGCATTAATATACGAAATTCTATTGTAGTTTTGGCTATCATTTTTCTATATAGGTTAGTATAAATTTCTGCTATTTTTAATCTAATAATATACAAGATAAGTGCAACCATTGATACAATAAGCGAATTTTTTAATATAGTTTGGTTTAAAGGATATGTAGCAAATCTCGTGGCCATAGCGAAAAAACTGCCCTTGGAATCATTTTCTGTTATAGAAGATAAATTAAAAGGAATGATAAAATTCATGATAGTAAAAAATATAGCCGAAATAATGAGTAAAAAACAAATTCTTTTTATATAATCTTTAAAGTTTATAGCGACAAATGCATATGCAACAAACAAACCGGCAAAAAGGACCAGGCCCACATTTTGTTTAACAAAAAACAATAAAACACAAAATAAAATTCCAATTATATGATAAAATCTGCCTATGTTGGAATTATAATTTTTTATATATTTTATCAAAAATAGTAATGTTAAAAATTCGGTAATATATACATACGTATGATAATCTTTGGCAATATAAGTACCGCTATTTATATTTAAAAATGTCGCAAAAAGAGCTGCGATAGCACTAGCCGGTTTTGAAAAAAACTCCCTCAAAACAGCATAAAGCAAGATTACCTGTATCATTGCAGCTACTACACCGATGCAGGCAAAAGCAAAGAAATTTATCCCGAATATTTTTTGATAAAAGGCATTTATATAGACAAATAACGGAGTCCATGCTAGATAAAAATCTTTATTTATCACCTCTCCCCTATTTACTAAATAAGCATAGGTTTCCCACCATCCTTCTTGGAGTGAGAAGTAATGGTTAAATATCAGTAAATGTAACGCAAGCGTTATACAAAAGCAAAAAGCAACCATTAAATTTTCTAAAATTTTAGTATTAAACATATCTACCTCAAATCATTTAAAATTATTTTCGCACTCTCGTCGAAAATTTTACCTTTCAAATGTGCTTTGCAAAATTCCACGATGAGCCCATGAAATAGTGCATACGCGCCGTTTTCGTTCTCCAGCTTATCTGCTTTTGCCGCCGCATCGCAGGGAGAGTTGGCGGAATTTACAAACTCATAGATCCGCTCAAATTCTAGCTCGCCAAGCCACGCGCTAAGCTCATCGTAGCTTTCAAACTCATAGCCTAAAGCCCCAAGCAGGCGCGCCGAGTAGCTGTCCGCGACCATCACCGCGCGCTCGCACGCATAGCACAGGATCGCATCGCAGCTCTCCGCGCCGATCCCCTTGCGCGCTAGCAGCCACTCGCGGCTAACACCCGATTTAAAACTCTCAAAATCCCCAAAATCCGCGATCATCGCTTTGCAAAGCAAGCTTAGACGTTTAGCTTTTTGATTATAAAATCCGCTTACTTTGATGATCTCCGCAAGCTCCGCTTCCTCTAACCCGGCGATGCTTTCTAAGCTCAAAAGCCCTTTGCTACGCAGGTTTTGCAGTGCCGCATCGGCATTGCGCCACGCCGTATTTTGGATCAAAATCGCCCCCACGACCACCTCAAAGCTTCCAAACGCGGGCCACCAGCGAAAATCCTTGATCTTCACGGCGCGAAAAAGCGCGATAAAAAGCTCGGTCGCGCTCATCTGCCGTCTCCAAGGACGCTGGGGGTATCAAATTTCGGCTCTATAATCCGTACCTCGCCGCATCTTGCGACAAGCGATGCATACGCCGAAATAATTTTTAAATTTCGCTTAAAGAGTGCCGTGCAACGCATAAAAATTTGAAATTTATGCGTTGCAAAAACAGACGCAAACGGGGTTTGTTCTTGCAAGACACCTGCGATGAGAAGGAATTTCGACGCATCGCTAGGCTTAAATTTAACGATCGTCGCGCACGTAGCGGCAACTTTAAATTTTAGTGCAGCCGCTGCCCTGCTTCGCTCCAGAAGCCGCTTTACGCTGCAACTAAGCTCGCTTACGACATTTTGAAATCCGCGCGCCGTATTCATCTGCCGCCGCCTTTTAAATTTGCAAAAAATTCCTCGCCAAAGCTCAAGAAAAACTGCTTTGCCGCGCGGCCGCTGCGGCTTGCGCGAAGCATCGCAAACTCCCTCGCCTTTGCGTGCAGCTCATCTAAATTTGCAGCAAAGCTCAAGCGAAATTCCGCCGCGCTCATGCCTTGCGCAGCCGCAAAGTAGGCATCTACGATCCCCAAATACTCCTGCATGCTCCCGCCGTAAAAGCTTAGCTGTAGCCCGAAGCGCTCGCTAAGGCTGATTCGCTCGTTCGCCGCGTCGTTTAGGTGCAGCTCGCCGCGGCTTATCTGCGCGGCCTCGTTATCGCTTGCGCATTCGCCTACGATGTGGCGACGGTTGGACGTCGCATACATCAGCACGTTACGCGGCGCGCACTCCAGTGAGCCTTCAAGTAGCGGCTTTAGGTGCTTGTAGCCGCTCTCGCCGAGCTCAAAGCTCAAATCGTCGCAAAAGATGATAAATTTAAAGCTTGCTTCGCGGATCGCGTCGATTATATCCACGAGACAACTCAGATCGTCCCTACCGATCTCGATGATCTTAAGGCCTTGCGGGATAAATTTAGAAAAAATCGCCTTCGCAAGGCTTGATTTGCCGCAGCCGCTCTCGCCCCACAATAGCGCGTGGTTGGCGCTGCGGCCGCGCAGGAAGGCGTCCGTGTTTTTTATAAGAGCCGATTTTTGGCTCTCTAGCCCCACGAGTGCGTCAAGATCAGTAAAATCGATGTCTCGGACGATCTTTAGCGCCTTTTTGCTCGCGCGAAAGACGGTGGCTTGCACCGTGCGCCAATCAATCGCGCTAAAATCGCTGAAATAAATTTGCTCGCCGGCGCCGCTCTGCACGCTTTTTAGGACGGCTTTCGGCGCTAAATTTAAACCGCACGCCGCGTTTAAATTTAGCTCTTCGCTTCTGCTTTTGCTCGCGCTTTTTTTGATATTTTCATCGCAAGTTCGCATTTTTTAGCTCCCTTCGCAGATAGATTAAAATTTCATTTATCACGTCGTCATCGTCGCGCGTCTGTGCCTTTAATCGCACCTTATCGCCGTTTGCAAGGGTGATCAAGATATTTTCGTCCATGCTCGAAATCACGCGCAAGCCAAGCTTCGTAGCCAAAACCTTAATCATCATCACGTCGATGAATTGCTTAGTGTAAATGTCCGCGCGCCCGAAGCGATCCTCGATCTCGCCGAAAATTTCAATCACTTCGCTCGCCTCGGCGCACTTGCTAAGCCGCCTGTAAAGATCCAAGCGTAGGTGATCCTCCCTGATAAATTCCGAGTTTAAAAATGCGTTTACGGAAATTTTAAGCTCTACGCTCGCAGCAGCGCTCTTTCTGCTTAGCAGCTTGCCGATTTCTTCTTCGAGCATCTTTAGATAAAGCGAGTAGCCGATCGCTTCGATATGCCCGCTCTGCGCCTCTCCGAGTAGGTTTCCGCCGCCGCGAATTTCAAGATCGTGATACGCTAGCACCGAGCCGCTACCCAAAAACGAGTTGCTCTCAAGCGCTACGAGCCGCTTTAGCGCGTCCTGCGTAAGAGCGGTTTTATCCTCGATCAAAAAGTAGCAAAAGCCCTGTTTGTTGCTGCGCCCGACGCGGCCGCGCAGCTGGTGTAGATCGGCGATACCGAATTTATCCGCGTTTTCGACGATGATCGTATTTACGCGTGGCATGTGAATGCCGCTTTCTACGATGCTGGTACAAAGCAGCAGATCGTATTCGCCCGCTACAAATTTTAAAATTTCATCCTCCGTAGTTTTAGCGTCGATCTTGGAGTGTAGGATTAAAATTTTAAGGCTCGGCAAAATTTCAAGCAGATTCTTTTTGGCGCTTTGCATCGTCGCGATGTGGTTATGGACGTAAAAAATCTGCCCCCCACGTCGCAGCTCGCGCGAGATCGCCTCTTTTATGATCTTTTCGTCCCACTGCTTGACGAAGGTGCGCACATCCAAGCGATCCTGCGGCGGGCTAAGCAGCGTGGAGTAGCTTTTAATCGAGCTTAGCGCCATATTTAGACTGCGCGGTATCGGTGTCGCGGACATACTAAGCAGGTGCGAGGCGGCGCTTTTCTCTTTGAGCCGCTCCTTTTGCTTAACGCCGAATTTATGCTCCTCATCGATAATTATGAGCCCTAAATTTGCGGGGTTTAAATTTAAAAGCGAATGCGTGCCGACCACGACGATCGCCTCGCCGCTTTGCAGGCGTTTTAAAATTTCGCTCTTTTGCCTCGCGCTACTGAAGCGATCGAGCTTGAAAACAGGAATTTCAAACTCCCTAAAGCGCTCGCTAAGCGTGGCGTAATGCTGAGAGCTAAGCAGCGTCGTAGGCACGAAAAACAGCACCGAATGCCCGCTGCGGATGCAAGCAAAGATCGCATTCATCGCAACCTCAGTCTTTCCAAAGCCCACGTCGCCGCTAAGTAGGCGGTCCATCACCTTGCCGCTTTGCAGATCCTCTAAAATCGCGCCCACCGCCTTTTGCTGATCGCTCGTGTAGCTAAAGCCGCTCGCGCTTAAAAATTTCGCATAATCCGCGCTTTCATTTTTGATGACGAGCCCTCGCACCAGCTCGCGCTTGGCAGCCAGTGCGATGATCTTTGAAGCGATCGCAAAGAGCTTTTCGCGCACTCGCTCTTTAATTTTTGAAAAGCTCGCCCTGCCCAGATGATCCAAGCTCACCGCGCCGCCGCTTGCGACGTAGCGATCGATCTTATTTAGGTACTCTACCGGCAGCAGCAGTTTGTCGCCGCCCTCGTAGAGCAGGGATACGAACTCCTTGCTGCGCCCCATCACCTCGATGAGCTCAAGCCCGTTAAATTTAGCGATACCGTGATCTTCGTGCACGACAAAATCGCCCACGTTTAGCTCATCCAGAGCTAGGCTCGATCTTCGCACGCGCTTTTTAGGCGCCGCTTTGTTTAGCGAAAGGATGATCCGCTCGGCGCTTATTAAATTTACGACGAAATCCTCTCGTAAAATTTCGATATTGCTAAATCCGCTAAGATCAAACGGCGCGAGCAGTGCGTCGTTTCGCGCGATCAGCGCGATAGCCTCACTGCGGTGGAATTCAAAAAATTCCTGCGACGGCGTCACGGCGAGGTCTTTAAATTTACGCGCCGCGGGCAGCACCTCGATCGCGTCTAAAAAATCCAAATTGCGCTCGGAAAAAATTTCATCCTTTTTGATCTCGTGCAGCAAGACGCAATCAAACGCCTCCGCGTAATCGACGAAGCCATCGATGAACCAAAACCCGAGCGAGCCCAGATCGCGCGCTAACGCGTCGCTATCCGCGCGCGATATCTTTTCGCTCACGCTCTCAAACTCGTCCTCGCTTAAATTTGCCAAAAACGGCGCTATCTCGGCTTGCGCAAGCTCATCTTTTTCGCTTTTTTGCGTCGCGACGTCAAAGCGCCTGATACTCTCGACCGTCTCGCCGTCGAGTAGAATTCTAACCGCGCTTTCGCTCCCTACCGAAAAAATATCGATGATCTCGCCACGGAAGCTCACCTCGCCCATGCTTTCGACGATGTCGCGCACGTCGTATCCCAGGCGTAAAATTTCATCTTTCAGCTCGCTTAAGTTTAACTCTTCGCCAAATTTTAAATTTAGCGGGCGCAGATGGCTTGCTGCGGGGAGTTTGTTTAGGATCGTGCGGACGGGCGAGATTAAAATTTTTTTGCCGCTTGCTTTGTAAAACGCGCTAAGAGCGGTGCTGATACCCGCAAGCTCGCCCATGTAGCTGCGCAGATCCTCGCCGAAGCTCGCTCTAAAATCGGGCAGGCAAAAGGCCGCGTAGCCCATAAATTTAAGCACCTGCTCGCACGCCGCGGCTTCTTTTTCATCCTCGCAGATCAAAATCTCTTTTTGGTTTTGCAAAAAGTATTCGTAAACCTCGGCTTGCATTATTTGAACCTTTCGATCTGGTGCTGCACGACGTTTGCGATCTCCTGCCACGATACGTTAGGCTCTAAGGTCGAGATATTTTTGAAATTTTGCGCGTTCCAGCTCATAAAATTTGCAGGATCAACGCTTTGAGCCAAAAACCTAACTTCGTAATGCAAGTGCGGACCGGTGCTGTAGCCGGTGTTACCGCTATAGCCGATGAGATCGCCTTTTTTAACCCAAGAACCGGGCGTTACGACCGCGGAGCTAAGGTGGCCGTAGCGGGTCTCAAAGCCATAATTGTGCGATAGAATCACTAAAATTCCATATCCGCTGCCACTACCGCCTGCAAACTGCACAAAGCCCTCTGCTGTCGCAAACACCGGAGTGCCCTCGCTTGCTCGCAAGTCGATGCCGTGGTGCATCCTCATAACGCCGCTGATTGGATGAGTGCGCATCCCAAAAGGGCTAGTTACGCCGCGATACTGCATCGGAAGTCCGTTAGGCACAGCGCTAAGAATCGCGCTCGCCGTTTTTTCGCTAGCTGCGATATGCGCGCCGGAGCCCTTTTTACGCTCCTTTTTCATCTCATTCATCGCAAGCATTACTTGGATATCACTATCCAGCCCGCCTCCATCGTCTTCGCGTCCGTCCAGCTTGGCAAGCACCTCCTCGTTTTTGCCCTCAAGCGCGATATTTTGCTCTTTTAGCGCGAGATTTTCGGCGTATAGGGTTTTGTTTAGCTCCTTTAAATTTGAACGGTCGCTCGCGAGTTTAAATATCGCAAAAAACAGAACAAGCAGAAAAATTACAAAAAACGCGGATAAAATTTTAAGTTGAAATCTAAAATTCTCGCCAAAATACAGCGTCTTGGTGCCAAAGTGATCGCTTAGGGTGAGTTTAGTTTTAGCCACGACGTGCCTCAAGCCATAAAATGAAATTTTCTACCAAATGAAACGAGCCGAAAACCAAATACTCCTCCTCCGCTCTAAGCTCGCCGCGAAACGGCGAATGCGGAATTTTAAGCGCGTCAAGCGCGCGGGTTATTGCCTCTGCCGCCATTTCGCGATCCGCAACCTCGTAATTAAAGATCTCCACGCGCTCTACCACGGGTGCTAAAGCTCGCAGCACTGCGGCTACGTCTTTATCGGCAAAAGCGTTGTAAATCAACACAATCTTTCTGCCCCTGTAGATTTCGGTAATTTCGTGGGCTACTTGCTGCGCCGCAAGCTCGTTGTGTCCAACATCTACGCGCAAATTCGGCGCCAAAACTTCCATCCTGCCGCGTAAATTTAGAGGTGGCAGCTGCGAAATTTCAAATTTCAAATTTAAAAATTTCATCGCAGCAAGCGCTAGAGCTAAATTTGAAATTTGAAATTTAGGCAGATTATTGTGTGCGCAAAACTCCGCGATCTGCGCTTGCTCACTTTCGCTTAAAAGCTCTGCTGCAAACCTCAAATTAGTTCCTTTTTGCTCTGCGATCTGCTGCGCGATACGAAGCGGAACCTCGCTCATCTCATCGCTTAAAATCGCTTCCTTATCCATCGTAATGAGCTTGGTGTGGGCGATCTGCTCTAGATTTTGTCCTAGCATACCCAAATGATCGGTGCCGATCGGTGTAAAAAGTGACAGCGTGCGCCCAAAGCTCGACGTAGCGTCAAACTCGCCGCCCATCCCAGCCTCGATCACGCAGTAATCGCAATCCCTAAAAAGCACTGCCGCCGCAAGAGTGAGATACTCGAAATACGACAGGCTATCTTTAAACTCCGCAGGCAAGTTTGCCTGTAAAAACTCATGCGCGAAATCAAGCTCCTCATCCGTAGCATCGCGCCCTAGCGAAATGGGAAGCGAGCTTTGAGCGGATTTAAAATTTGATCTTAGCGGAGATTTAAAATTTTGCTCCGGCGAGAAATTGAAATTTTGCTCAGACGACGATTTGAGATCTTGAGAATTCCATAAATTTTGTATAGAAGCAGAATTTTGCGTATCGATGGAATTTTGCGTGGTAGAAACGAAGCTTTGCAAGGCAGAATTCTGCTCGCTATGCAAATTCTGCGTGGTGGAATTTTGCAAATTAGAAATAGAAATTTGAGAGGCGGAATTTTCTCTGTTCGCAAAATTTTGCATCTTTATGGAATTTTGTTTTTCTGTAAAATTTGACGCCGAAGCGGAATTTTGCTCGTTTTTAAAATTTGAAGCATCGGAATTTAACGCAAAAACTGGGATTTGCGCGATGCGTCCGCCTAGATAGATGCGCTCGTTGAGCTTAAAAACGTGCGGGCTAGTGTAGTGCCCGACGTTAAAGCCCGCTGCGGCGATCGCGTTAGCCAAAAACCGTCCGGTGCTGCCCTTGCCATTGGTGCCGATGATCTGAATGACGTTTTTGAGCGGAATTTTATCTTTAATGGCGGCATACGCCCGCGGGAAGCGCTCATAGTCGATTTTTTTGTAATAAATCGGGCGATTTTGCAAAAATTCTTTAATGCTGCGCCCGCTCAAGTCTAAATCCCCTAATCGCAAGCGCCGAAATAAACTCGTCAAACGCCTGCGCGGAGGCATTTTCGATCGCCTTGTAGCGGTCCTTATCGCTAATGATCGAGCTCGTATCGTAGCTATTTTTGACTAGGCGGCTAACTTTAAAATCGTAATCGCCCACGCAATCCTTGCTGAAAACCTCGCCGTTTTTAAGCTTGGTGCTGAAATTTACGATGAGATTTGCGCGGTAGCTAGTGACGTAGCCGAACTGATCGTATGAAAGCTCGCTAAAGCTTAGGCTTTTTATGCTCGCTACTACAATCGTCTGCGCCGAGTTTTTATCCGAAAGGCTCATACCTAGGCGCTGAACTATACCCTGTCTGATCGCATCTTTGATCGCGACGGTGTTTTGCGGATCAGTTTTGCTCATCATCACATCCACAAATACGCTTCCACTCATCGTCTCTTTCGCGATCCTTGAAACGGGCTTGTAGCCGCAGCCGATTAAAAAAATCAAACAAAAAACGGTTAAAGCTTTTCTCATCTTCACCTACTTTATTACCAAATTTACGAGCTTGTTTTTGACGTAAATTTCTTTTACGATGCTCTTGCCTTCTAGCCATTTGGCGCAGTTTTGCTTCGCAAGGCTTAAAATTTCGCCCTCGCTTAGGCCAGCGCTCGCCTCAAACTCGGCGCGTTTTTTGCCGTTAATCGTGACGGCAAGCTTGATCGTATCGCTCTCAAAGACCTCTTCGCGAACTCTCAGCTCGCAAAAATTCGCCCGCCCAAACAGCTTCTTGCTAAGCTCGGCGCAGATGTGCGGCACGATAGGCTCGAGCAGGTTTAAAATCACAAAGTAACCCTCAGTAAATACGTCTTTGTTGCTCTGCGCATTTAGCGCATTTAGCGCCTCCATACACGCGGCGATTAGGGTATTAAAAGCAAAACTGCTCTCATAAACCTGCTGTGATTTCTTAAGCGCCTCGTAAACTTTAAGGCGGGCGTATTTTTCCTCTTTATTTAAAGCGGCATGGTCGATCTTCGGAATTTTATCCGTAGCATAAGCATTTTCGGCGCGATCGTATAGGCGACTAAGAAATTTATACGCGCCCTCTACCGCGCTGTCGTTCCACTCAAGCTCCTTTTGCGGCGGCGCGGCAAAAAGTATAAAAAGCCTCGCCGTATCAGCGCCGTAGGTCTCGATAATGTCATCGGGATCGACGGTGTTTCCTTTGCTTTTACTCATCTTTGCGCCATCTTTTAGCACCATGCCCTGGGTTAGCAGCCGTTCAAACGGCTCGCTATCGCGCAGATAGCCTATGTCGCGAAGAGCCTTTTGGAAAAATCTCGCATATAAAAGGTGCAAAATCGCGTGCTCGATGCCGCCGATATACTGATCGACGTTCATCCAGTAATTCACGCTTTGCTCGTCAAACGCCCGCTGCTGCCACGTCCGCTCGTCGCTTGCGTAGCGCGCGAAATACCACGAGCTTTCAAAAAATGTATCGAGCGTGTCGGTCTCACGCATCGCGTCGCCGCCGCATTTAGGGCATTTGCAAAACTTCCAGCTAGGATGCGCGTCGAGCGGATTGCCTTTGCCGGTGATCTTAATATCCTGCGGAAGCTCTACGGGCAGATTTGAAATTTCCTCGCTTACCAGCCCGCATTTTGGGCAGTGGATCATAGGTATTGGCGCGCCCCAGTAGCGCTGGCGGCTCACTCCCCAATCGCGCAATTTAAAATTTACCACGCGGCGTCCGAGCTTTAACTCCTCAAATTTTGAGATGACGGCGCTTTTTGCCTTCTCGCTATCCATGCCGCTAAATTCCGCGGAATTTACCAAAACTCCGCTCTCTACGTAGGCTTTGCTAGCGTCGTAATCACCGCTTTTTGGAGCAATGCTTTGAACGATCGGCAGGTTAAATTTCTTTGCAAACTCGAAGTCCCTCTCATCGTGCGCAGGCACAGCCATAACCGCACCGCCGCCGTATTCTGCTAGGACGAAATTTGCGATCCAAACGGGGATTTTTTTGCCGCTTAGCGGATGAAGCACGCTGATCCCGAGGCTCACGCCGTCTTTATCGCTTGCTTGACGCTCACGCGGGCTTTGATTTAAAATTTCTCTCACCTTCGCCGCAGCTTCGGCGTCAAGTAAATTATTATCCAAAAGCCTCTTTACGACCTCGTGCTCGGGCGCGACCGCCGCGTAGCTCATACCGTAAATCGTATCGGGGCGCGTCGTAAAAACCTTAAAGCCCTCGATGTCGCCGAGCTTAGCGCTGCTTTGTTCGTCAAATTTAAAGCTAAATTCCAAACCCTCGCTGCGTCCGATCCAGTTCTCCTGCATCGTAAGCACCTGAGCGGGCCACTTGCCCTCAAGCTCCTTTAAGCAATCCAAAAGCTCCTGCGCGTAGGCGGTGATTTTTAGGTAGTAGCCCGGCATCTGCTTTTGCACGACCTCGTTGCCGCAGCGCCAGCACCTGCCCTCCTCGACCTGCTCGTTGGCAAGCACCGTCTGATCGTGCTCGCACCAATTTACCACGGCGCTTTTTCTATAGATGAGTCCTTTTTCAAAAAGTTTGATGAAAAATTCCTGCTCCCAGCGCGTATAAAGCGGATCGGAGGTAGCGAGCATGCGACGAGCCGAAAAGCTAAAGCCTAGGCGGTGCAGCTCGTTTTTCATATAATCGATATTTTCGTAGGTCCAAGCTTTAGGATGCGTGCCGTGTTTGATCGCCGCGTTTTCTGCAGGCATACCGAAGCTATCAAAGCCGATCGGCTGAAGCACGTTGTATTCGCGCAGCCTGTAGTATCGACTCAAAGCGTCGCCGATGCTGTAGTTTCGCACGTGCCCCATGTGAATGCGGCCGCTTGGGTAGGGAAACATCGAAAGGATATATTTTTTAGGCAGGCTATAATCATCCTTAGGCTCGAAAGCCCCCTCTTCATCCCAAATTTTCTGCCATTTAAGCTCAATACTTTTACTATCGTAAGGCATTTTGCGCTCCTAGAATTCGTCTTTAGTTTTTGCCGATTCGATCGCTATTAAAATTAGCGAGAAAAAGTTTGCAAGTAGCGCGCCGATGGCAAGCGAGGTCACGATCGATAGATCTCCCGGCGCTACTACAATCAAAACGAACGCCGGTATGAGATGCAGATCCGCGACGAGCGAGCTTGCAAAAAGCTCAGCTGCTAGCATATTTCGCACGCCTACCTTCAAAAGCGTCGAGACTGCATTCACGCTGGTTGCTATGAAAAGTAAAATTTCATTCTTCTCATACAAAAACCCGCCTATCGTAGTCATACTCATAAGCGCAAAAAATATGTAAATTACCCTTCCCCAGTTCATCTTTTATCCTTACACCGTGCCTTTTTCATACATGGCGCGATTCTTTTCTTTCTCTTTGATACGACGCTGTTTTTCGGCTAAAAACGCGCGGTACTTTTCAACGTTAAATTTAAACAAAATCAGCATCGGAGCAGCTACAAATACAGAGCTGAAAGTTCCTGCTATGACGCCTATTAGCATCACGAAGCTAAAGCCGTGGATCATCTCTCCGCCCCAGACGAATAAAATCACAATGACGATGAGAGTCGTAAGCGAAGTAAGCAGTGTGCGCGATAGTGTGTGAGAGATTGATTCATTTATAACCTCGTCAAGCTTAATCGATTTACTATCTTTTACACCTTCTCGAATTCTATCGAAAACAACGATGGTATCGTTTAGCGAATAGCCCATTATAGTTAGCAGTGCGGCTAGAATTTCAAGGTTGAAATCCACGCCGGCTAAAATCATCGCGCCTACGGCAACTACGACGTCGTGCAGATCCGATAATACGGCCGCAATCGCAAATCTCCATTCAAACCGCAGGGTGATATAAACCAAAATGAGCGCAAACGACACGCATACCGCTAAAATTCCGTTTGTGCGAAGCTCTTCGCCGACTTTAGGACCTACGATATCGACCTTGCGAATGTCGAAGTTTCCACTACCTTGCAAAATTTTTTGCGCCGCTAAGGCGGGATTATCGCCCAGTTCGCTCGCAGCGCCTGAATATCTAATCGTAACTTCTTGATCGCTGCCGAATTCCGTCACGTTGATATTGCCTAAATTTGCCGCTTCGAAGCGCTTTCTGATCTCATCAAGTGGTGCTTTAGCGTCGTATTTAACCTGAATAAGCGTACCGCCGCTAAAATCGATGCCGTAATTAATGCCCTTAATGAAAAATAGCGCAATAGAGCCTATTATCAAAACAGCAGAAAGCGCAAAGGTAAAATATCTAAATTTCATAAAGTCATAAATTTTGCCCTTATCGAACACTTGCATTTGCGCCTCCTCTTACTTTATAACCGAGCCAAAGCGCGGTGTTTTTGCTTTTTTCCATCTTATCCATTACTAGCTCAAACATTCCGTGAGTGCCCAAAATCGCCGTTATCATCGACGCTACGATACCGATGCTCATCGTGACAGCAAAGCCCTTTACTGGACCGGTGCCGTAAGCATAAAGCGCAGCAGAAGTAATTAGCGTAGTGATATTTGAATCCACGATCGCGCTCATCGCATTTTCATAGCCTTTATTTATGCTTTGGCGGATTGAAACTCCCGTCCTTAGCACCTCTCTAACGCGCTCATTAATGATGACGTTCGCATCTACCGCCATTCCGATAGTTAGTACAATTCCAGCCATTCCAGGAAGCGTTAACGTTGCACCAAAAAGCGCCATACAAGCGATCAAAAATAAAATATTTACTACAAGCGCGATGTCGGCAAAAAGCCCCGCTACGCCATAGTATAAAATCATAAAGATTAAAATCGCAACCGCCGCAAGGCTTAGCGCTGCCATACTTTTATCGATGCTATCTTGTCCTAGGCTAGGACCGATGCTGCGCGTTTCTGAGACTTTAACCGGAGCCAAAAGCGCGCCGCTTCTAAGCGCGATCGCTACGTCATGCGCCTCCTCGACGCTAAATCCGCCGCTGATCTGACCGCTACCGCCGCCGATACGCTCGTTAATGCGCGGCGCGGAGTAAACCTTGCCATCAAGTACGATAGCTAGACGCTTGCCGACATTTTTGCCGGTAAAATCGCCAAAAATTTGAGCGCCTTGAGAGTTTAGCGTAAAATTTATGATCGGCTGGTTGGTGTGTTGATCGAAAGCGACCTTCGCATCGACTAGCATCGCGCCATCAAGCACCGGAATTTCGTTTATGAGATACTTGTAATTCGGATTTTTAACGTCGGGATAGATCACGTCGCCGTAAGCTCTGGCATCCGCTGCACTGATAGTCTGCGCGCGGTCTTGGCGCACGTCGTCCACCGCCATAAGCTGCAAGTGAGCCGCTTTGGCAATCAGATCTTTTGCGCGCTGCTCATCCGCTGCACTTTTGACGCCCGGAAGCTCCACCAAAATATAGCTCTCGCCCTGCTTTGCTACCGTCGGCTCCGCAAGTCCGAATTGATCCAAGCGGTTTCGGATAGTCTCGACGGCCTGTTCGATCGCGTATTTTTTAGTCGCTTCGACCTCCTCAGGCGTTAGTGTGACGCGATATTTTTCGCCAGATTTTTGAATGTCTAATCCGCTTGCGGCGCTATGCAAAATTGCATCAAATTTAGAAGCCTCGTCTGCGTCTAAAATTTCAAACTCAAACGAATCGCCTTCCAATTTTAGCCCGTCCATCAGCAGATCATCGCGCTTAGCGGCGTAATTGACGCTCGCGGCGATCGATTTGATCTTTGAAATGACCGCCTCGTCGCTTTGAACTTCCAAAAGCATATGCAGGCCGCCTTGCAGATCCAAACCCAAGTTTATCTTGCTTCCCTTTTCGGTCTGAAAGATCGAAGGCGCGGCAAAAATCGCCGAAAAAATAACCGCAGCCAAAAAGATCAGCAGGCGGTATGAAATTTTACTGCTCATCTAATTTTCTTGCCACAAATTGTTTATCCAGCTCGACCATGACCTCATCGTTAAGCTTAACTGTGATAAAATCATTGTTTGTTTTCACGACCGTGCATTTTATGCCACCGCTAGTTATGATCTTATCGCCTTTGCCGAGCGCATCGACCATCGCTTTATGATCCTTGGCCTGCTTTTGCTGCGGTCTGATAATCAAAAAATACATAATCGCAAAGATTACGACGATAGGCAGGATTGATGCAAAGAAGTTTCCTTGTTCCATGTGTTTCCTTCATTAGAAATTTAAAAAGTAGCTATTTTACATTAAGTTACATAAATAAAGGCTTTGTTCTTGCCCTTGCGCTTTCAAATTTTATTTTTGTAGAAATTTTAAGCTCTAAATTTGACGGTTTAATTGCTCTAGCGGCGGAATTTTTCTCGCCTTTAATTGCGATAGCGGCACTTTTTTATCTACTAAAAGCAAGCAAGGCGGAGTGGTTTTGGTGCGGATTTTTTATCGGCGCGCTGTGGATGCACTGGATCAGTTTCAGCCTGATCTATTTCGATCTTGCGTTTTTGATCCCGCTTGAAATTCTTGGAATTTGTCTCGTTTACGCCTTTATTTTCCGCATCTTTGCGATCTTTGACGCGCCGGTTTTGCGCGCTGCATGCCTTTTAGCGCTGAAATTTATCCATCCTTTCGGCTTTGATTGGCTAAATTTTGAACTGCTGCTAAGCCATGGAATTTTCAGAGCCGATCTTAGCGCGCTGGCTCTGATTTTAGCGGGGCTTTGCGCAGTTTTGTATCTACGGGGGCGCGGCGCCCGGGCTAAGCTTAATGCCACGATCTTTGCGGTATTTTTGATCTGCGCGCTGCAATTCAGCCAAAAAGAGCCTGAGCCGCTACCGATTAAAATTTCACTCGCAAACACCGATATTTCGCAGCATGACATCTGGGCGAAGGATAAAATTTTATCCGCTGCATTGGCAAATTTGGCTCGGATTGATGAGGCGATCGCAGAGGGGCAAGACGCGATAATACTGCCCGAGAGCGCCTTTGCGATGCCGCTAAATTTAGAAAACGTACTAGTTGGAGCTCTAAAGGAAAAATCGCGCGCAATTACTATCGTAGCGGGCGCGGAAGCGTATGAGAACGGGAAATTTTACAACAGCGCCTATCTTTTTGCAAACGGGGAAATGAGCCGCTTCGATAAGCATATTTTGGTGCCGTTTGGCGAAATGGTGCCGCTACCTGAATTTGCGCGAAATTTCATCAACCGCGTGCTGTTAGGTGGCGCGACCGATTTTTCGACGGCTAGCGGTTTTAGCGACTACGAGCTTGGCGGCAAGAGCGTAAGAAGCGCCGTTTGCTACGAGGCTACGCGCGCAGAGCTTTACGAGGGCTCGCCCAAATATGTCGTAGCGATCAGCAATAACGGCTGGTTCGTGCCGAGCTACGAGCCATATTTGCAGCGCCTCATAATCCGCTACTACGCGAGCTTGCACGGCACGCTGATCTATCACGCCGTAAACGGCAGCGCTAGCGAGATAATCGCTCCGAAAAAGATCTGGATAAACCGCCTTAAAGATCATCTAAAATAGCCTAAAAAGTTATTTTTAAACGACTTTTGGATAATATTTTAAAATTTTATTAGGAGCTAAATTTATGGCTAAATACAATCGCATACTCGTAAAATTTTCGGGTGAAGCGCTAGCGGGAGAGAACGGCTTTGGGATCGACAGCGAAATTTTAAAATTTATCGCTAAAGAGATCAAGCAGCTCGTAGAGGGCGGCATCGAAGTAGGCATCGTAATCGGCGGCGGCAACATCATAAGAGGCGTAAGCGCCGCGGCTAGCGGTATCATCAAGCGCACCAGCGGCGATCATATGGGCATGCTAGCCACCGTCATAAACGCAATCGCTATGAGAGAAGCGCTGGAATACGCAGGTATGGACGTACGCGTGCAAAGTGCGATAAAGATGGAGGCGATCTGCGAGACCTTCATCATCGGTCGCGCTAAAAGACACCTCGAAAAAGGGCGCGTCGTGATCTTTGCCGCGGGCACGGGAAATCCGTTTTTTACTACCGATACTGCGGGCACTCTCCGCGCGATCGAGATCGGAGCCGACGCTATCATAAAAGCCACTAAGGTAATGGGGATCTACGACAAAGATCCGCAAAAATTTAAAGATGCCAAATTGCTTTCCAAAGTCACTTACGACCAAGCCCTGCACGACAATATCAGGGTGATGGACGATACGGCTATCGCGCTTGCCAAAGATAACGCGCTTCCGATCATCGTGTGCAATATGTTTAAGAGCGGAAATTTATACAAAATCGTCGAGGGCGGAGATCTAAGCTCCTGCTCGATCGTAAAAAACTGAAATTTTAAATTTAAGGAGAATTGATGAGAACCGAACAAATTGTAGCCAAAGCTTTAAAAGTAACGGGCGGAGACAGGTATAAGCTATCTTTGATGATAAGCAAACGCGCCGAGCAGCTAGCTGCGGGCGAACCGCCGCTGATAGAGAACGTAGATACTCGCAGAATGAAATTTGCCGATATAGCAATCTTGGAACTAGCCGAAGGTAAGATCGCATTAGATGGAATCGTTGACAAGGATTAATGATAACTTCTTAGAAAGTCTCATCGACGATGTCGTCGATACCAAAGACATTCAAAGCGCCAAGCAGCTGCTCTATAATCTAAAAGAGCCCACTCCGCTGCTGGTTGATGCTATAAATTTATGCATCGCGCAGCACGACGGGCAGTTTCGCAAAAGCGGCGAGCCGTATGCGATCCATCCGATTTTGGTAGCTTGCTTCGTATCTTTTATGGGCGGAGACGACGCAATGGTGATATCTGCGCTACTACACGACGTAGTAGAGGATACAGATTACAGCATCGAGCAGGTTAGACAAAGATTCGGCGACGAAGTAGCCAAAATCGTAGAAGGGCTTACTAAAATCGTAAACATCAGAGAGGATAAATTAGCCCCGTCCAGCGATAGTAACGCCAAGCTACGCACCACTGCGCTTACCTTCCGCAGGATGCTGATGATCTCCATTAACGATCAGCGCGTCTTAGTCGTAAAGCTCTGCGATAGACTGCACAATATGCTAACCCTAGACGCACTCCGCCCCGATAAACAAAAACGCATCGGCGAGGAGACGCTTTTGGTTTATGCGCCGATCGCGCACAGGCTTGGAATTTCATCGATCAAAAACGTGCTTGAAGATCTTAGCTTCAAATACGTTATGCCTAAAGAGTACGCGGCGATCGCCGATTACGTCGAGGAGCATAAGCAGCAGCTTCAGATGAGCTTGAGCAAATTTAGCGAAAAGATCAAGGAGTATATGCTTTCAAACGGCTTTAGCGAGGGCAGCTTTGAGATCCAAAAGCGGATGAAGCACTACTACTCGATCTTTTTAAAAATGCAGCGCAAAGGAATTTCGATCGAGGAGGTGCTCGATCTTTTGGCTATCCGCATCATCGTGCAAAAGCCGATGGATTGCTACTTAGCTCTGGGCATAATCCATACTAAATTTAACCCGCTCATATCGCGCTTTAAGGATTATATCGCGCTTCCGAAGCAAAACGGCTACCAGACAATCCACACGACCGTCTTTAACGAAAGTATGATCGTAGAGGTGCAGATCCGCACCTTCGATATGCATAATACCGCGGAATTCGGCGTCGCCGCGCACTGGAAGTATAAATATAGCGGCTCGATCAATCCGAAGCTTGATTGGCTAAACGACATCGGCATGCAGGAAGAGGACGACGCCAACGCCGAGGATCTTTACGAATATGCTAAAGACAGCCTCTACGTCGAGGATATCGCCGTGTACTCTCCCAAAGGCGGAATTTTTACATTGCCGCGCGGCGCTACGGCGCTTGATTACGCCTACGAGATACACTCTCAAGTGGGCTTAAAAGCGACCGAGGCCTTTATAAACCGCGTCAAGGTGCCACTATTAACGGAGCTTAAAAACGGAGATATCGTTCATATCATCACCGGAAGCGAGCCACACTATCGCTGCAGCTGGCTAAGCTCTGTAAAAACGGGCAAGGCGCGCGCGACGATAAAGGCATTTTGCAAGCAAAAGATCAGAGATATAAATTTTGAAGTAGCAATTAAAATTTTATGCGCGATCTTTACGACGAGCAAGGAGAGCATTTTAAGCTGGCTTGAAAAAGAAAATTTAAGCAAAAAGATCGGCAAAGCAGCCTATGACTCGGTATTTTTAAAAGACGTCGTAAATGCGCTGAAAAAATACCCGCTCAAAGAGAAATTTTTCAATATGAAATTTCGTAGCAAGTATGAGATCGAGAAGCAAAAATTTGACAACATCGTGGTGTATTCAAATTTTAAAATCGACGAGGTTGAGTTTGATTACTGCTGCAACCCAAAGCGTGGCGACGACATCATCGGCTTTCGCAACGGACACGGCGTGACGGTGCATCATAAGCTGTGCGAACGTGCAAGCGAGCTAATCAAAACCGATGAGATGATCTTCGTAAAATGGACGCGCAATGCGCCGCACCGCTACAAGATCATATTAAATTTAGAAAACAAGCGCGGCTCGCTGGCGACGTTTTTGAACTATTTAGTCAAGCTCGAGGTCGATCTAGTATCGATAAGCCTTAACGAAAATAGCGAAACGACGTCGGATTATTTTGAGATTATCATCGAGCTAAACGAAAATTTAGACTCCACGGAGATTAAAGACAAACTCAAAAACCGCTTTAAAATCGTGGATTTCGTATCGCTTACGGACGTATATAAAAACTAAATAAGGGAGAGCAAATGGCTGACATTCAAGGCATTATGGAAAATTTTAAGCGCGGCATCGCGGAAATCATCGGCGAGGAGCAGATTGAAGCACTGATTAGGCGCTATTACGACAGCGGCGAGGTCTTTTACGTCAAAATCGGCATGGATCCCACTGCTGCGGATCTACACCTAGGACACGCCGTCGTGCTAAATAAGCTTGCATTTTTGCAAAACCACGGCGCGATCGTGCAGTTTCTAATCGGCGATTTTACCGCTCAAATCGGCGATCCTACTGGCAAGAGCGAGACTCGCAAAAAGCTAGCGCGCGAAGTCGTGCTTCAAAACGCCAAAACCTACGAGCAGCAGGTCTTTAAAATTTTAAATCCCGCAAAAACTAAGGTGATGTTTAACTCCGAATGGACCAACCGCCTGGGTGCTAGCGGTATGATCGAGCTATCAAGCACTTTCAATGTTGCCAGGATGCTCGAGCGCGACGACTTTGAGAAGCGCTACAAGGCCGAACAGCCGATCAGCATCAGCGAGTTTATGTATCCGCTACTGCAAGGATACGACAGCGTTTGCATGAAATGCGATATAGAATTTGGCGGTACCGATCAGAAATTTAATCTTTTAATGGGTCGCCAGCTGCAAAGAATTTATGATGTCGGCAAAGAACAAAGCGTCGTGATGATGCCGCTTTTGGTAGGTACCGACGGCACGAATAAAATGAGCAAGAGCCTTGGTAACTATATCGGCGTAACCGATACGCCGCATGATATGTACGGCAAGGTGATGAGTATCAGCGATGCGTTAATGTGGGATTGGTATAATCTGCTAAGCCAAAAGAGCAGCGAAGATATCGAGCTAATAAAAGGCTTCGTGGCGGATGGCTCGATCCATCCCAAGGCGGTTAAGGAGGAGCTTGCATCCGAGATCGTCACGCAATTTTATGACGAAAACACCGCCTTTGAGGCCAAGCAGGAATTTGACCGCGTCCACGGTGCCGGCGAGCTTCCTAGCGAGATCAAGGAATATCACGTAAGCTCGCCTGCATGGATCGTAAAGGCGCTAATTAGCTGCAAGCTTGCCGTCTCTAGCTCGGATGCGCGCAGGCTGATAAAATCCAACGCCGTCAGTATCGATCAAAATAAAATTTTAGATGAGCAGCTTCAGCTTAGCTCGGGCGAATACACGCTTCAAGTAGGGAAGAAAAAATTCGCTAAATTAAAGGTGGATTAATGAGTATAAAAATAGGCAAACACGAGATTGCGCACCCGATAATTCAAGGCGGCATGGGACTTGGTATCAGCTGGGATAAGCTAGCCGGCAATGTCAGCCTAAACGGCTGTCTAGGCGTCATTAGCTCGGTCGGCACCGGCTACTACAAAAATCTTAAATTTGCCAAAAAATCGCTCGATGGCAGACCATATCAAAGCGAGAATTTTTATAGCAAAGAGGCGCTTTTTACCATCGTGCAAAACGCCCGTAAAATTTGCGGCAATGCGCCTTTGGGGATGAACGTAATGTGTGCGGCCAACGACTACGAGCGCATCGTGCGCGACACGTGCGAGGCAGGCATCGACGTTATCATTAGCGGCGCGGGACTTCCTACCAATCTGCCGGAATTTACGGTAGATTTTCCAGACGTCGCGCTCGTACCCATCGTCTCCTCCGCCAAGGCTCTTAAGATCATCGCCAAACGCTGGAAGCAGCGCTATAACCGCATTCCGGATGCCGTAGTGCTGGAGGGTCCTCTTAGCGGCGGACATCAGGGCTTTACCTACGAGCAGTGCGGCGATCCGGCGTTTGCGCTGGATAATCTAATCCCGCAAGTAAAAGCGGAAATTGCGCAATGGGGCAGCTTCCCGCTATTTGTCGCAGGCGGAATTTGGGATAAAACCGACATCGATCGCGTAAAAGCCCTGGGCGCGGACGGTGTGCAGATGGGCACGCGCTTCATCGGCACGTTTGAATGCGACGCCGCGGAGGAATTTAAGCAGGTGCTTCTTAACGCCAAAAAAGAGGACATCCAGCTTCTAAAATCGCCCGTAGGCTATCCTGCACGCGGAATTCATACCAATCTGCAAGATATGATCGCCGCAGGCACGGCGCCTAATATCCGCTGTATCAGCAACTGCGTAAGCCCCTGCGAGCGCGGCAAAGGCGCTAACGCCGTAGGATACTGCATCGCCGACCGCTTAAGCGACGCGTATCTTGGTAAAACGCAAAGCGGTCTGTTTTTCACGGGTGCCAACGGCTGGCGATTGAACGAGATCATATCCGTGAAGGAATTGATAGAAAAACTTGTAAATGGCGAAGATAGTTAAAATTTTTCTAATCGCGGCTTTTAGCTGCGTATTGGCGTTTGGAGCTTCCAGCGAGGCGTTTTTTGCGAAATTCGACAAGGATTTCATCGTGGCGACGCCAAATTACAAGCGCTCGCTGCACAAGGAGCTAAAATCGCTCTACCAAGACGCGTCCGATAAAGAGGTCCGCATCAAAGCGCTAAAGAGGCTAGTTTATAGCTCGAAAAATTTAGGGCTTGATTCCTCGCCTTATGAATCTGCGCTAGCCAAATTACAGGGCAAAGCAAGCGATAGCAGCACGAATTCTAAAAAACTCAAAGATGAAAACACAAAAAATTCCAAAAGCTCGGACGAGAAAAACGCTTCAAATTTAGCGCACAGCCCCAAAGCCCCCGCCTCTAAAAATTCTAAGAATTCAAAAAATTCCACTTCCAAAAATCTCAAAAAGACGCGCACGCCAGAAGAAGCCGATCTAAGCTCGCTATCTAGTGAGGATTTGGAATTCTTACGCTCGACTAGGCCCCGCGGCGCAGACGACGCAAAAAACTCTACGGACGATACAAAGTCTTATGATTCAAGCGAAAATCCCGCAGGAGCCGACGACTCCTTACAAGCGCAGAATTCCGCAAGTAGCACTGCAACCGAGCGACTAGATTCTGAACTTCGCAAAAGCAGCGTAAAAAAATCCACCCCCGATGCTAGACTCGCTCTAGCATCGCTGCGCGGCGATGGGGATGAGATCGTGCTTGAGTTTAACCGCGATCTAAAGCGCAGCGATTATAAAGATTTTACGATCGCAAGTAGCGATAATTTTCGCTTCGTGATTGATTTTAGCGCGCGGCAAAAGTCACAAAAAACGCGGCTTAAAGATAGCTTCGTTAGCGATGTGCGCGTCTCGCAATACAACGACAAGACCGTACGCATCGTACTTAGTAATCCGAAAGAATTCAACGCAAACGTAGAAATTAACGGCAATATGATGATTTTAAGTACGGCTGAAGGCTTAAAAGCCGCAAAATCGGCGCGAGCAGAAAAAAACAAGGATCAAAAATCAGGGCGCAAGCACGGACGCGAGCAAGATAGCGAGCCGCAAATCAGCACGATAGAGGAATCAGGGGGCGCCAAATCGACCTCCGTGGCCGCCGGTAAAATTTATAAATCCACCAAGGGCAAACTCATCGTAATCGATCCGGGTCACGGCGGCAGCGATTCGGGCGCCGTCGGAAACGGGCTGAAGGAAAAAAACGTCGTGCTAGCCACATCCAAAAAGCTTGGCGCGCTGCTTGCTAAGCGCGGCTACAGGGTGCTTTATACGCGCAGCACCGACGTTTTTATAAATTTACGATCGCGCACCGCTTTCGCCGCTAAAAAAAACGCCGATATGTTTATTTCGATCCACGCAAATGCCGCCCCTAACGCCAGTGCGGCATCCAAAATGAGCGGCGTGGAGACCTTTTTCTTAAGCCCGGCTAGAAGCGAGCGCAGTAAAAACGCCGCCGCGCTCGAAAACAGGGGCGATTTGGAGGATATGAATACCTTCTCGAAGCAGACCTTCCTCAATTTCTTAAATCGCGAGAAGATAATCTCCTCAAACAAGCTTGCCATCGACATTCAAAGCTATATGCTAAGCTCTGTTAAAAAGAGCTTCAAAAGTAAGGACGGCGGCGTGCGCGAGGCGCCGTTTTGGGTGCTGGTGGGCGCTACGATGCCCGCGGTACTCGTGGAGATCGGCTACATCACGCACCCGGATGAGGGTAAAAATTTAGGCAAAAGCGCCTATCAGGACCGCATCGCTCAGGGTATCGCAAACGGCGTGGACGCGTACTTTCAGAAAAACAAGTGATGAAATTTTACGCGCCGCGCATTTTTGCGAGCGAGATAAATTTTATTTCGGCGCGAGATCTGCCCCGCAGATAAATTTTAGCTGGCGCGATAGCTCTTGCGGATAAACAGAGCGCGGAGGCGATAAATTTAAAATTTTAAAGCCCGCCGCGCTAAATTTAAAACAAAACGTGCGGCGCTGCGCGCAAAAATCCGTCCGTGTGCCAAATATTTACTGCGGGCGGGTAAATTTTGCGGGCGTCTTTCGACGCATACGAGCCAGAACGGCTTAGACGCGGAATTTTTAGCGCAGCTTGGCATAAAATTTTGAAGCACGGACTTGGCGCTACTTGCTCAGCAGAGTGGAGCTGGCGGTTAAATTTACCGACAGGATCGCATTTAAGCCGCTCGAAAATAGCAATTTAGTCGCGCTAATGCGAGCCGTGTTTCAAACCGCGTCCGCGCAATTAGGATTGCGCTTTAAGCCATTAGCATGCGTATCGCTCTAGCCGCACAACGGCGTAATCGCGCCTTAGAATTTCGCGCTATGTTCACAAGGCGCAAAATATTTGCGTGATGCTGCAGACATGGCGGTTGCGATGCGCAGGTACCTGCGCCGTATGCGATGAATGCGCGCAACCGAATCGGTAAATTTAAAAATAAATTTTAAAAGGTCCAAAATGAAAAAAATCGTATTTTTGATCCTGCTTTTCGCCGCCGTCGCGCTCGCGCTCTACGTTACTTCGCGCGTCAATCCGAGCCTTTTTGCCGAGATCAAAGTCCTAGGCGCGCTGCTAAATGCCACGATATTCGGCGTCGCGCTCATCGCCTTAGCGATCGGTGAAAAAGATGTAGTGCGCTTCCCGTTTCTTACCGCTTCGCTACTGGCGCTGTTTTCGGGGCTGGTAGAGGGCGTGCTGCTCTTCGAAAACCGCTACTACATCGCGATCACGGCGGTAGCGTTCGTCGCCTTCGTCTTTTATCTGCAGATCAGGTACAAAAGATTTTCAAACAAAGCTCATAAAAATTCTGCGGACGAGAGCTCTAAAAATTTAGATGAGAGCGCAAATTTAAAAGACGCGGATTTCTGCGACGCAAAAGAGGCGCGGGAGCCGCAAAGCAAAGACGCTGCGGCGGATGAAATTTTAAACTTTAAAAGCGGTGGCGAAATTTCAAATTCTCAAAGCGAGGATAAAATTTTAAACTCCAGTGGCGACCTCGGTGAAAATTTCGCGAGCGGCGCCGATGAAAATTCCGACGGAAATTTTAAAATTTCAAACGGTAGCGCGGGCGAAGGCGGCGCAGACGAAAATTCTGCGCAAAATTTCAATCAGGGCGGTGAAAATTCCGCGGATGGCGCAAGGCGCGATAGATGATCAAATCCGCGCTGATCGCGCTTGCGGTGATATTTTTGCTGCTTTTAAATTTAGCCAATCTGTTCGGCATGATAGACCTAGGCGGGCCGGTGCCTGCGATGATCTGGTTTGCGATCAGCTTCTACGGGGTTTTTTATCTATACAAATTTTGCGGCGCAAAGCCCGTCGCGGCGCGGATCGGGATCTTTGCCGTGGCTTTCGTGGGCGGATTTTTCACGAGCATTTTGTACTATGGATTTTTTAATTCGCAAACTTTAGAATTTGCCTTTACATACGCCTTTTTCGCGGTGGTTTTTACGCTCGGCATCGGCGTTATTTTGTAGCACTTTAAAATTTAGCCCGCTGCTTCAAATTTCACCGCCGACTTAAAAACAAGTCTCGCGCGATTTTGTAGAATTTCAAAATTTATCCGCGAACGCCAAATTTACATCCTGATCTTGTAGGTCTTGTAGTTATCCTTCATCCTAAACGTCAGCAAATTTTGTAAAATTCCAAAGAGGATCATAAAGGTGATGAAGCTGCTGCCGCCGTAGCTGAAAAACGGCAGCGGCACGCCTACGACGGGCGCGAAACCCACCACCATCGAGATATTAACGCCCGCGTAGATAAAGATAAGCGAGGCAAGCGCGCTCGTAAAGACCCGTATCAGATAATCGCTTTTAAAATCGTAGTTCAGGCTCAGCAGATGCAGTATCAGCAGCGCATACAGCGCGATCAGCGCGGCAGCCCCCACGAAGCCGAAGCGCTCGATCGTATAAGCGAAGATAAAATCGCTCGTCGCAATTGGCAAGAATTTAAAGTGCGTCTGCGTCGCTTCATCCCTATCCTTGCCGTAGATGCCGCCGTTTCCGATAGCGATGATCGCCTGCTTGACTTGGTAATTGGGCTCCTCGCTGATAAAATCGGCGATGCGCTTTTTTTGATAATCATGCATGTTTTCGTACAAAATCGGCGAGCTGGCCACAAAAACGATGATCAGCGTGAGCCAAATTTTTTTATCCACGCCGATGATAAAAAGGATCGCAAATCCGGTCAAAAAAAGTATCGCGGCGGTGCCTAGATCGGGCTCTTTCGCGATCAGAACGAAAGGCAGAAGTATGTAAAAGCTAAGGCGCAAAAAATCCTTCAGCCCGTAGCCATTTTTCGGCGGCGGATTTTTATGTATCAGATACATCAGCATCAGGATAAACGCGGGCTTCATCACCTCGCTGGGCTGCAGCGTAAAATGCACGAAAGGAATTTCCAGCCAGCGCCTCGCTCCTAGCTTGCTAACGCCGAAAAAATCGACGCTGAGCAGCAATATGATATTGATCCAATAAAATATCGGGATCAGATATAAAAATTTGCGTATCGGAAAGAGAAAAAATAGCGTAAAAACGGCAAATCCGACGCCGAAATAAACGACCTGTTTCGATGAGAGCACGTCGTTTGCCTCGCTTATTAAAACGTATGAAAAAACCACTATCGGCACGATCAAAAAAGGTTGAATGAAATCAAAATATGCTAAAATCTTTTTGTCAATTTTAAACAACGCTTAATCCTATTAAAATTTTGACGTAAGAATAGCCAAAAAAGGTATAAATTTGGATAATCTAATAGCACAATGCAGCGAAAGGCTCGACGTTTTTTTAAGCTCGCAGCTTGGAATTTCGCGCAATCAAATATCAAACTTAATCAAATCCGCAGCGGTCAGAGTGGATGGAGCCGTGCAAACTAAGCCCGGCTACAAGCTATCTGCGGGCGAGCTCGTACACATCGACTACCCCGCGCCCGCGCTGCAGCAAACAGGCGCAAAGAAGCTAAACTTCGACGTTGAAATTTTATACGAGGATGATGATCTGCTCGTGGTGAATAAGCCCGCGGGCCTTACCGTCCACCCCGCCGCAAGCGTCAAAGAACCCACGCTCGTGGACTGGCTCAAGTCTCGCGGCTATCTGCTTTCCACGCTCGGCGGCGAGCTTCGCGCAGGCATCGTGCACCGCCTGGATAAACTCACCAGCGGCGCCCTGCTCGTCGCCAAAAACAACGCCGCGCACGCCGCGCTCTCGGCGCAGCTAAGCGATAAAAGCATGGGGCGGATATACCTCGCGCTCATCGACCTGCCGCTGAAAGAGCCCTGCGTGATCGAGCGCCCGATCGCTCGAAACCCTGCAAACCGTCTAAAAATGGGGATCGTGCCCGGCGGACGTAGCGCAAAGAGCGCGTTTTATGAAATTTTAAGCGGAGCGGAACTAACGGAACTTCAAAACTCCGCCGAGAGGTGCGATGAAATTTTAGGCGCGGGCGATGGTACAGCTGCGGGCACGGATAAAATTTCAGCCGCCGATAAAATTTTGGCTGCGAACGCAAGCGCAAGTAGAATTTCGGCTAAGGACAAAATTTTGGGCGATGCTATGGATAAAATTTCAATGGGTGATGCGGGTAAAATTTCAGCTACCGATAAAATTTCAGACACGACTACAGGCGCTGGTAAAATTTCGGTCGTATCCACAGGCAAGGATAAAATTTTAAGCGCTAGCAGTGGTGCAGATACGGGTAAAATTTTAGCGACCGACGCAAGCACGAGCAAGAGCGCGGGCATGGATGAAATTTTAAACGACTACGCAGGCGCGGATAACGCGGACGAAATTTCAAATAATTGCATGCGGAGCGCGGATAAAATTTCAATCCAAAGCGTAGATAAAATTCCAAGCAGCCGCGCGGACAACGCAGATAAAATTTTAACCGCCAAAATGAGCACGGATCAAACCCGGGCCGCCCGTCTCGCCGAGAATAAATTTTTAAATTTTAAAAATCCCGCTCAAAACTATAAGCTGCTGCCGATAAACCTAAAGAACTTTAATCTCGTCGCGGCAAAGCTCTTCACGGGTCGTACGCATCAGATCCGCGTGCATTTAAGCTCGATAAATCGGCATATTTTGGGCGATCATTTATACGGATTTAAGAGCGAAAACGCTAAAATTAGCAGGATTTTGCTCCATGCCTATTTGCTCTATTTCATCCATCCGCGAAGCGGCAAAGAGGTGAAAATTTGCGCGGGCTTGCCGAGCGAATTTCTAAATTTTACGACAAATCAAAAGGTAAAGGATGAAATTTATGAAAAAATTTTACCGACTAACGTTGAGCGCTACTTTAGCGATATTAGCGGGTGGCTGCGCTATGTCTAGCGCGCCTAGCGCAAGCGACGAAAGCCTGCCGCGCGTGGAGGGCATTAGGACGATCACGAGCGACAATGAAATCGGACTTGAGTGGCCTAGATACGACAGCAATACCGCCGTACTGGGCTTTATCGTTTATCGCGCGCCTGCAAGCGGCGGCGAAGCCAAAAAGATCGCCACTATCGCAGATCCATACTCCACTCACTACGTAGATACGAGGCTGCAGCCGGGCACTTCGTATAAATACACGGTGCGCACATACGGCGCCAAGGGCGTTTCGGCTCCTTCTCCAGTCGCTATCGCAAGCACAGCGAAGATGCTAGAGTCCGTGCCGTTTGCGCAGGCGATCTACGGGCTTCCGGGCCGCGTTAAGATCATCTGGCGCCCGCATCCGGATCTTCGCGTAAGCTCCTATCTAATCGAGCGCCGTCCTAAGGGAGGCGAGTCGTGGAGCACAATTAAAGAGGTTCGCGGCAGACTTAGCGCTGAATATATCGACAATATCGATTATGGCGAAGGATACGAATACCGCATCACCGTCAAAACCGAAAACGGAGAGCTGTCCAAGCCTAGTGCAGTCATTGCCGCAGCGCAGGCAGAATAAAGTTTGCCAAATTTCATAACCCAAAGCGTGAGCCTGCCACCGCTGCCGATTAAGCTCGGCGAGGTCGAATTTTTAGAGACGGCGCGTGGCAGAAATCTGACGCTCGTGCGAACTAAAAGCTTTGATAGCGAGTTTTTTATCACCCTAAAGCCCAGCGGCGGCAAAGTGATAGTAAAGGGCGAAAAGATCACCAAGCCCGCCAAGATCGGCCATCTGCAGCGAGCGCTCGAAATTTTTAAAGAGCGTTTCTGCGGGCGGATCATCTCGCAGGCGTTTGCTTACAAAGACAGCTCGCTTACCGAAAAAACGCCGCTGATTTTGGGCGAGAATGAAATTTTATCCCTCGTAAAAAACTCTAAATTTAATAAAATTTTCATCGAGATCGGCTTCGGCTCGGGCAGACACCTGCTTCATCAAGCGCGCTCAAATCAAGACGCGCTGCTAATCGGTATCGAAATTTATAAGCCAGCAATCGAGCAGGTCGCAAAGCTAGCGATCCGCGAGGGGCTGCAAAACATTGCGCTGATTGCCACCGACGCGCGGGTTTTGCTGAGCCTGCTTCCCGCAGGCTGCCTGCAGCGCGTGTTTTTGCACTTCCCCGTGCCATGGGACGACGCACCGCACCGCCGCGTCATAAGCGACGAGTTCGCCTCACAGATCGCACGCACGCTCGGGCGCGGCGGCCGCTTCGAGCTTCGCACCGACAGTGAGGAGTACTTCCTCTACGCGATGCAAAAACTCTCGCCTCTTGCACAAAAGTGCGGCGAAATTTCGCACTTCAAAAACCGAGACGCCGCCGTAGCGAGCAAATACGAGGATAGATGGCGCAAAATGGATAAAGATATCTACGATCTGATCTACGAGAACAAAACCGCGGGCCTGGGCGAGCCGCAGCGGTTTGAGATGGAATTTTTAAAATTTGACGCGGCGGCAATCGCGCGAAATTTTAAAAATTCTACCTTCAAAGGCGAGGATTTTTTCGTGCATTTTGAGGAAATTTTTTACTTTGACGCTCAAAAAAGCTTGGACGCGGACGGGATTTGCACGGCGGACGGCGTAAATTTAAGCGGCGCGGGCGAAGCGATAAACGACGAGGCTATAAATTTAGACGCGACGCGCGGCAAAAATTTAACCGAGCGCGCAAGCACGGATGAAATTTCGTCAGGCGACGGCAAAATTTCAGCTACGACAGCGGGCGATAAAATTTCAACTTGCGCGAACGCTACGCAAATTCTAAAAAAAGCAAGCGCTCCACTGAATACAAACCGCGTGGATGAAGCGGGCACAAATTTAAACGAGGATCGCTTGAATGTAAGCTGCTTAAATTTAACAGACGGCGGCGTAGTGAGTGCGAGAAATACGACAAGCATAGGCGCTGCAACGAGCGCTAAATTTAGCCGCCCCGCCCCGAGCGAAAAGCGCGCTTTAGCCTGCGAGCAGATCGCAACAAAGCAAGGCGCACAGATAAACAGCGCAGCCGCTGCAAGCGATACACTAAACGCAAATGACCCGCTCGCAACAATCGACGCAAGCAGCGCGCCAAATGCTAGCGGCACGGAGGGTGCGCTTGCGGCTATCGGCGCGACAGGCGCAAGCACTGCACCTGCAACGATCGGTGCAATAGATGCAAACAATGCGCCGAATTTGGACGGCTCATTCGCAGCGACCAGTGCGATAGAAGAGAGCGCCGCGCCGAATGCGACCCGCACAGACGGAGCGAACGTTACGCAAATTCTAAAAAAAGCGAGCGACGCACTAAATACAAACCATGCAGATGAAACGGGCGCAAATTTAAACGAGGATAGCTTGAGCACAAATGGCGTAAATTTAACAGACGGCGGCGTAGCGAGTGCAAGAAATACAACGAACGCAAGCATCTTACTTTGCAAAAATGAGCCGCAAGCCGAACTAAAAAACGAACTAAACCACGCTGCCGAACCGCAAGCAGAATTACAAAATAAGTCAAACTCTATCAAGTCGCAAGTCGGTCACCGAAGCGAGCCAAGCCATGACGAGCTACAAGCCGAATACCAAGGCAAATTAAATCGTGCCGAGCAGCAATGGCAAGGCAAACCAAGCCGCGTTAAGTCACAAGACGAATGGCAAAGCAAGCCGTGCGCCGCCGAGCCGCAAGACGTGCTAATCCTGCTTTCGCTCGGTGCATTCGACTTTCCGCAGCAGTGTTTCATCCGTGCAAACGAAAGCGGCACGCGTTACTTCATTCGCCGCCCGCTTCCTACGCGCGAAAACCACGCGGCACATCAAAAAATTTCGGAGATATTTTCACAATGGCAGAGATAACGGACGATTACAACATCATCACCGCAGCGGGCCTCACGCTAGGCTACGAAAAGGCGGGCGCGGTCATCCAAGACGCGAGCTTCGGCATCGGCGCGAAGGACTTCGTCATCATCACGGGCAAGAGCGGCAGCGGCAAATCCACGCTACTTAAGTCCTTCTACGGCGGCATCGACATCATCGGCGGCGAGCTGAATGTCTGTCTGTGCGATCTAAAGGGCATCACAAACTCCGATCTGCGCACCCTGCGCCAGCGCATCGGCATTATCTTTCAAAACTACCGCCTGATCAACGAATGGACGATCGAGCGCAACATAATGCTTCCGTTAATGATAATGGGCTACAATCAGCAGGTCTGCCAAGACCAAGCCAAAAAGCTACTGCGCCACGTCGAGCTCGGACACAAGATGGGCAAGTATCCGCTCGAGCTTAGCGGCGGCGAGCAGCAGCGCGTGGCTTTGGCGCGTGCGATGGCGCATAATCCGCGCCTGCTGCTGTGCGACGAACCTACGGGAAATTTGGACGACTACTCCAGCGCCATTATTTGGAATTTGCTGCGCTCGGCGTGCGAGTCGTGGAACGCCTGCGTCGTTATCGTGACGCATAAAATGCCCGCCACGCTACGTTTTAGGCACCGACATTTTGAGATTAAGGACGCTAAAGTAAATGAAATCGATTAAAACCCATTTCGGCGTGATCTTTTCGCTCGTCGCGCTACTTTTTTCGGTGCAGTTTGGAATTTTTATGAGCAATCTAACCAAAAGCTACGAGCGCTCGATCCAAAACGAATACAACATCGTGCTAGTCTCCAAAACCTCGCTCAGCCTGCAAGACGCGCAAAAAGCGGTACCGAAAATCAGCTCGATTAGCGAAATTTCCACAGCGGGCATCACCGAGCGCCTGAAGGGTAAAATTTCACAAAACGCCTTTGCCGAGCTTAGTAAAAATTTGCCTAAATTTTATAGCGTCAAGCTCGAAAGCTTCCCCGACGCCGCGCAGCTTGCAAAGATCGAGCAGGATCTAAAATCTATCGGCTCGCTTACGCGGGTTGAAATTTTTAAAAAGACCCACGATGAAATTTTTAAAATTTTACTACTTATCAAAAGCCTCGTTTACGGCTTTGCGTTTCTCATCGTGCTTTTAGGCGTGATGTTAATTCACCGCCAGATGCGTATCTGGGTTTACGAACACAAAGAGCGCATCGAGATCATGGAGCTTTTCGGCGCGTCGTTTCTGATAAAAAGCGGCAAACTCTACCGAATGGCGATAATAGACTCCTTCATCGCCACGCTGATCGTGACCTGCTTCTACATTGCGCTTCCTTCTTGGGAGGTGTTTTCGACCACGCTTAAAGGTATCGGCGATCTGCGCACCGCCATAGTGCTGCCTTACGACGCGCTGATCCTTTTGGGTGCTGCCTTGGCGCTATCTATCATCGCAGTTAGCTTTGTGATGCTGCAAATCGGAAATAAACGAGCATGAAAAGGGCTTTTTTAGCGCCGCTTCTTGCGCTAGGGCTTGCCGCGGCTCTTACTTATGCCGCGCCCGCAAAGCAGCAGAGCACGAAAGACAAGATCGCCAAAGCGGGTCAAGAGCTCAAAAGCTCGCAAAAGGAGGGGATGCAACTCTCGCAAAAGATCGACGAGATCGCTGGCCAAATCGTAAAGGAGCAGGAGGGCTTTAAAAAGCGCGAAGGCGAGATCAAGCAGCTAAGCGAAACGATCGAAGGGCTAAAGGATCAATACGCCGCCGAAGCGCAGGAGCTTGAGAAGCTAAATAGCCAAAATGCCACTCTCCTTAGCGTGCAAAGCGAACTGGAGAGCAAGATAATAAGCGTGATCTCGCAAGAGCTATCGTTTGATCTCATCACCGACGTAAATTCCACCACTACGCCCGATTCTATCGTAGCTAGCGAAATTTTAGAGGGGCTCGGCGTCGTTATGAACGACGAGCTGAAGGGGTTAATCAAAGACTACGAAAATAATCAAAATTTTATCAATGAGCAGAATAAAAAGATCAAATCGATCCAAGCGAGCATGGCGGGCTACGACAAGAAAAAAACCGATCTTAATGCCAAGCAAACCACCCAAAAAGAGAAGCTCGCGCAGATGAAAAAGGACAAAGAGGACTATATCGCGAGGCTGGAGAAGATAAACGACGAGCAAGACGCCATATCTAAGACTCTGCAGGAGCTTAAGATCATCGACGACGCCGAAGAGAAAGCCAAAGCGCAGAAGGAGGAAACGGCGCGCCAAGTAAAGCTTGAAGCGCAGAAGCAAAAGGAGCGCCAGGCGCGCGAAAAAGAGTATGCCAAAGCAAAAGCGGCTGCCAAAAAGGCGGGTAAGCCGGAGCCTGCGCCTCCTGGCGAGCCCGAGCCCGAAGTGAGCGAGCCAGCGGATGAGCGCGTAAGCAAGATCAACCAAAAGGTCAAGCAGTACGGCTCTAGCTATCAGTCCTCGCGCGTTAAAAAATACAGCGGAGCCAAGACCGCGGCGCCTCTGAACGGCGCGTATTTGAAGCGAAAATTCGGCAACTACAACGATCCCGTGTATAACATTAAACTTTTCAACGAAAATATCGTGCTGGGCTCAAACAGCGGCGACACGCAGGTTAAAGCGGTGCTACCGGGCAAGGTGGTCTTTGCTAAAGAGACCGCCGTGCTCGATAAGGTCGTGATCCTAGAGCACAGCGGCGGCATCCACACGATCTACGCGCATCTAAATCAGATCCCGCCTACCGTGCACGTCGGCTCCAACGTCAAAAAGGGCTACATCATCGGGCGCATCGGCTCGGATCTGACCTTTGAAGTGACGCAGCAGAACTACCACATCAACCCGCTCGATCTCATAAGTCTGAGGTGAAGCCGTGGGCGATGGAAATTCTAAATTTAGCGGATCTTGCGAGGACGCCGAAAATTTAAATTTAAGCGGACAGAATTCAGGCTACGATTTAAATTTAGATGAGCAGAATTCTTTGAAAGGGCAAAATTGCGCCGCTTTAAATTTGAACGATGAAAGCCCTGTGGCGGCGCTAAATTTAAACGGGCAAAATTCCGCCTCGGCGCTAAATTTAGATAACTCAAATTCCGAAACGACGCCAAATTTAAACAATCAAAATTTTACCACCGCAACGGACGCCGAAGTGGCATCAAAAACGATGGTGGGCGCCGCAAAAACAGGAAGCTACAACGAGCGCCGTAGAAGCAAAAATGACAAAAACAGCGCAAAACGATATTGAGATTACAAGGGTAGCGGAGGAAATAATGATAGCAGAGATAGCACCGACAAAAGAAGCGGAAGTGGCGAGGCCGCAGATCCAAGAGCTTACCAATTTTCTTAGCGAATACACCGCCAAGATGCTTAGTATCGGCACTTACACCGCGCGTATCGAGCGTTGCGTGCGCAGGATAGCGGACGCTTACGACTATGAGGCGAGCCTGATGATCTTCGTGCGCCACTTCATCATCAGCGTGATGGACCCCGCGGACAACTCCATCCGCCGCACCTACGTCAAAACGGGCGCTGCGGCGCAGATCAGCTTCGATCTGATCTCGGAGCTAAGCGCGCTTAGCTGGGAAATTTACGACGAGAAAATCCCTCTTGCGCGCGCCAAAGCCGCATTTGTAGAAATTTTAGCCTCACAGAAGAAAAGCTTCGCCAAAACGCTCGTTTTGCTCAGCGTCGCAAATGCCGCGTTCTGTGAGCTTTTCGGCGGCGATGGCGGCGCGATGGCATTAGTTTTTGCGGCTACGGCTTTTGGAATTTGCGCCCGCCATCTGCTTAGCAAGCTTAAAATCAACCTAAAAATCCAATACATCGCGGTTTCGTTCGCAGTCTCCTTCATCGTCTCGCTAGGCGCTCACTACGGGCTTAGCGCCACGCCCGACGTCGCCGTGGGATCGAGCATACTCTTTTTGATCCCCGGCATCTGGCTGATCAACTCCGTCTTTGACATCCTAAACGAAAATATGCTCGTAGGCATCAGCAGAGGGCTGAACACGGGGCTTTTAATCATCTGCATCGCGATCGGGCTCTTTCTGACGCTTAGTATCTCAAATTTGGGGCTCGTAAATGTTTGATATAGCACTTTTGGTATTTAAAGACGCTTGCTTTGCCGCTGCGGCGGGGCTGGGGTTTGCGTATGCGTGCATGCCGCCTAAAAAGACGCTCGCCTTCTCGGCGCTGCTTGCGGCGGTAGCGCATTCGTGCAGGTTTTTGCTGATTCAAAGCCAAATTTTTTCGATCGCCGCCGCGACGCTTTTTGCGTCGTTTCTGATCGGCGTTTTAGGGATGCTCTGCGCCAAGCGCCTCAAGGTGCCTGCAGAGATCATCGCCTTTCCTGCGCTGCTTCCGATGATCCCAGGCATCTACGCCTATAAGGCGGTTTTGGCGCTGTTTTCTTATATCAGAGCTGCGGGCGCGCAGCAGAAGCTCGCCCACCTCATCTCGTTTTTCGACAACGCCCTTGCCACGATCTCGATCTCGCTGGCGCTCGGCACGGGTGTTTCAATAACGCTGCTAATTTTCTACGAGCAGTCCTTGATGATCACTCGCGGCGCAAGAGGCAAATAACGCTAAATAAGAAATTTTAAGCAGGCGCGGGCGGGTAAATTAAATTTATAATCTTCGCTAGCGAGGTAAAATTTTATAAATTTACCACCCTTTCTGCGAAGGTAAAATTTAGTTATATTCGCTATTTATCGCTCATTATTCGATATTTGTTTTATTGTTTTCTCTTTTTCATCGTAGTAGTATCCCATATAACTCAAAAGCATATTTCTGCGGCCCAATATACATTTGTTGCATAATTATAAGAAAGATAAATGCTATAATTAGAATGTATTAAAATACTACAAATTTCTTAGAAAGGACTTGAAATGGCTTTAACAGAAGAAGATATGAAAATGTGGCAGGGCGTGAGCGATCATTTGGCGCGAATGGAAAACAACGCCGAATATCGCAAGAAAATAGAAAAGCAACTTTATCGCGGTGCCCCAAAAGAGAGTATTGAAAGAATACGACAAGTAGGTATAAAAAATGGCCAATCAAAGTTAGTAGGCGCAATAAAAAAGATTGATTTCAGCTCTAATGCCGAATTGATAAAAATTCAAGACGAAGCGATTGTCCTTGCTGAAAATTCTTTAAAAAATTTTTTAAAAGAATATAATGAGCACCCTAATACCACAGGTGGTCGTTATATTTGTTCCGATACATTCAAAGAACTTTTCCCTTGCTTTGAAACAAAAGAAAATAGGGCGTTAGTAAACGATGCTATACATAATTCTTCCGCAGTTCTAGCGGCGACGCAATTTGAAGAGGTTTTGAAGCGCGATGAGCCTAATAAAACCAAAGCAATTTTCATCACCGGAATTCCTGGAGCCGGAAAAACAACCTCGGTTAAAAATTGTATGACCGATGATAAAGTTAAACTTATTTTTGAGGGTCAGTTGGCAAACCCGGCGCCGACTATCCCAAAAATAGAGCAGTGCCTACAAAAAAATTTAGACATTACGATTGCTGCGGTGCATATAGAACCTGAAAAGGCTTTAGACAATACTTTTAAGCGCTTTAACGAATACGGGCGCGGCGGGAGCATTGAAGTTATGTCTAGCATCCAAGGCAACTTACCGAGCGGTTTAAAAAAGTTAAAAGAGCATTTTGGGGATAAAATTAATATTATCGCCATTGATAGAAATAGCGATAAGAATAAAATTTTAACCGACGAAAAAGAGATCTACAAACTAATCAGTATCGGCTCAAAAGAGGAAATTTTCAAACATTTAAAAGTCAAATTAGACCAAGATTTTCAAAAAGGCAGAATCGACAAAGCTTGTTTTGCTCAGGCGAACGAAACAAAGCTAAATAAAATCATGTCTATCCGAACCCATTAAGCTGAAATCGCAAAATTTAAAAGCGAACTAAAGTAAAATATACGAAAGCGATATACCTCAAGACTTAATCCGCGATAATTTTAGTATGCCTCAATATCGTTAAATCAGGGCTTTTCTTGATCCGCTTCGGCAAATTTCATCTCAATGATTCGTAGATATTTGGCTCTCTTGCGCCGCTCGTCGCACCTCTATCGCCAAAGTAAAATTTAGCCGAGCTTTTCTGACTTAAACGCCCTTTTTACCGTCATATAAAAGCCACTAAAGATAAAAAGCGCCATACAAAGCGAAACGAGCGACCATAAAATTTTACCCGCGAGCCCGAAAAAATAGCCCGTGTGAAGCTGATAGTTCGCGTCTTTAAACTCGCCCACGGTGATACCCTCCGTCTGCTTCTGCTGCGCGACTTTGCCCTCCTTTAGCTTCACGCTCGCGCCTTTTGGACGCGCGGTGGCTGGCGCATCTGGCTCATAATACCTGACGTCGATCTTATCTGACGCCGCGAGCATTAGGGTAAATTCTTTATACTCTATGCCACTTGATCTGAATATCTCATAAGCCCTCTGCGCGTCGCTAAATTTATACGTAGCGGGCTTTTTGCCCTCCTCTTTAGCAGATGCGGCGGCGTGATCTTTAGAAGCGGCGGCTTTAGGCGCGCTAGCTTGCGGCAAATTTTGCGAACTTACGAAAAGCTTCATCACCGCGTCGTTATACCAGCTATACGACCAGTTAAGCCCGGTCAAACAGATGAGAAGGTAAACTACCGCGCTTAGAGTACCCAGGCTCGTGTGTAGGTTATAAAAAAGAGCGTATTTTTTGAGTTTAAAATTTGGCTTTATCGCCTCGATAAATTTACGCCTAAGCCTTGGGAAATGCAGCCATACGCCGCTTATTACGAGCAGTATCATCGCCACGGCGCTAGCGCCCACGATCTGTTTGCCGATCTCGCCCGCAGTTTTGTTGCCGCTTAGCGCTAGGCCCAAATTTCGATGCAACGCCATCACCGTTAGCACAAAGCTCGTGCCGCGGTCCTTGCCGATGATCTGCGCAGTGTATGGATCGACCAGATACGCATCATTTCTGTTTGCGTAAATGACGAAGGCTTCATCATCGCTTTTGGGCACGACGAGCCTTACGGGCTGCTTAGCGCCTGTTTGCTCGCTAAAGCTTTGCAGAATTTTTTCCACGCTTTGCATTTCGCCCGTTTTTTCGACCTTTTTAGAGCCCGCGTTTATTAGCGCCTCAAACTCGTGCTGATACGACAAAATCGCGCCCGTAACGCCTATGATAAGCAGCGGGATAGAAAAAACTATCGACAAAATCAGATGGACGTTAAACAAAATTTTATTACGCTTCAAAAGCGAGCTCATTGCAGTTCCTTGTAAATTTTGATTGAGAATCGCAATTATATTGCGCGATTTTAAATATTTTCAAAGCGAGGGGTTGTTATTTAAATTTAAGCAGCAATTTTAGAGGAAACGTGCCGCAGCGCAAGAATATAAGCATTACAGGAGCGCACAGGCACTTCGCGCAACGTCATAAACCGCGTACTTCAGGATCTCAAAGCCAAAATTTAATCCGCCTTTCGCGCGGCAAGATTACGCCGGTGAGGTAAAATTCTAAGCGCACCTGATCTGCGTAAGACTAGTCCGCCTTTATTTTGAATCGAACATTGATTTTGGCTTAAGAAGCCCGAAATTACAATATCGAAATAGTAGTTTTTGACCCATTTTTTGATATAATCGGCGTCTAAATCTTAACGAAAAGCGGCTACCTTGAACGGGCAAAGATGCCGCTAGAGTATAAATTTGAAAGAGAAAATCGGGGAGCTATAAAGGAGTTTAGATGACAGATCCTAACGCAAAGAGAAAACGACAACTTACGATATGTTTTGCCGTTTTAATGGTTATTTTGCCCCTTGCTTTTTTGTGCATGAAATATGTAGATAAAGAGCCCGATGATTTAAAGCAGAGCCCTGCTATCGATCAGCCGGCGATACAGAAAAAAGAGACAAGCAAAGAAAATATTCAAATTCCGCAAAACAACGATAAATTTATCGGTAAGAACGACACGGCGATATATGAAAAAGAGGTCGCAAACAACTCCGTTCAAAATCCGCCTATCGATAAAGCATCCGAAAATTTAAAACAACGCTCCGTTGTCGATCATGCGTCGATACAGAAAAAAGAGGCGAGCACAGGAAAAGCTGAAATTCCGCAAAATAGCGGTAAATTTGCTAGCAAGAAAAGCAATAAATTTACGGGTAAAAAAGACGTAACGATATATAAAAAAGATATCATAAATAACTCCGTTCAAATTCCGTTTGAAATACGCGATATGATGGTATCTCAGGGCAAAAAGAGGCTATATACTCTCGGGCACGACAGAGACGGTATAAGCGTGATAGATATATCAAATTTAGACCGCATAGAGCTACTCGGGCTTTTTTATTTCCCGGAGGCTAGATATAACGTAGAAAATATCCAAGCGGTCGAGTCAAACGACGGAGAAAGCCTATATGTTGCAAGCCCGAATTTAGGCATTCTACGCCTTGACGTTAGAGTTCCTAAAAATATAAAAATCGCGACTAAATTTCAAGCCAAAGGTCTCTCCAAAATAAGGCTAAGCGAAAATAATAAACTAGCCTACGTAAAAGCCAAAAACGGTATGGTTATTTTAGATATTTCGTCGGATAATATAAAAATGTTAGGCGAGTTTATAGGTATGGAGACCTTTAATCCGATAGAAAAAGGCGATATAGCTGTATACTCGGACAAATACGTTTTCATGTCCGACTTCGCGGGTCTTCATGTGCTTGACGTGAGCGATCCGAAAAACATAAAAGAGGTTTATAAACGAGATAATTTCGGAGTCATTATAAATTTGCAAATTTCTGCCGATAAAAAATATCTATACGCAAACGAACTTCATACTCTTAATGTTTACGGCATCAAAAACATAGACGATATCGAGCATCTGAATAACTATACCGTTAGTAATAGAATTTATACTTTTGATATCGGCGGGGATGACGAAATAATATATTTGTCTAGAAGCAAAGACGGCTCGGACGATACGGCTTTGCCGAGCATAGACGTCTTAGATATTTCCGGCGGATTTGAGCCTACCCGCCTAAAAAGCTATTATATGCCAGAGGCTGATGATGTAAATTCGGCGCTACCTTTAGACGAACGCCGCATGATTATATCTTTGGTGTCCGATTTTAAAGGTTTTATAAGTGTTATAAAAAATAACGATGATACAAATACTTTAACAGAAGAACCCATAAAAAATGAGATAGGAAGCAAAGAGCTAGAGGATTCAAGTAAAAATATAGACAAATCAAAGCCTGTTTGGGATCTGCCTTTTTCTCAAAACGGCTTTTCGTCTATCAATATGGCCGTATCTACCGACGACGGATATATATTGGCCGGAGAATACGAAAGCGGTAGAAGCCCCGATCTTTTTATGAAGGTTGATAAGAGCGGGCGCGAAATTTGGAGAAAAATAATCGATAAAAGCTTCATCGGAAGAGGAAATTTAATAGCAGCCCAGATGCAAAGCTACTACGTATTAGGAAACGAAGAGGCGGCCTACATCGTAGATAAGGCGACATATAAAATCTCAAATACGCTTCCTCGCGCCCTAAAACAGATAGCTCCGACGGATAATGATGAATTTGTGGCGTGCGATTATGGAAATAATATATTTAGAATGGATAAAAACGCAAAAATAATCTGGGAGAAACCGATCGACGTTTCGCATCTGCCAGATACTTTTTATAACAGTTACATTTACGATAGAACATCCCCGGATAAGCAACCGGAGGTAAAGAAAATTAAAGAACCGAAAGATGGTCTTATAAAGATATTAAAAACGAGTGACGGAGGTTTTATTCTGGTCGTAAAAAATCTAGGAATTCTTAAATTTAACCCGGACGGAAACCTTATATTTGAAACCAAAATAGATATGCGCGGGTATTTTTTAAAAGATATGATCGAGAGCGACGACGGCTCGATTTTGATGTTATTTGAAACAAGCAATACCGTTGATATTATAAAGCTAAATGGCCGAGGCGAGCTTATAAAAAAATCGACCGTTTATTAAAGTAAAGATTCATTTTATCTAGCCTCTATCGCCAAATATAAGGAAGGTAAATATTTAATAGGGCTTAAGTTATCAAAAGATGATCACCTGCTGCTTCTTGAAATAGACGGCGAAAACAATGTAACGGATCAAAAATATATAAACAATCTCGGAAAATATGTAACCTTTCATAATCTACTAAATATACCGGACAGGGGCGTGTTGGTCGCGGGACGTAGAACATATACAAAAATAAGACCGCCTGAATATATAGGAGGCGAGCTAGTAAAACTCTCCGACTACCATATAGAAGAAGCCTATATGTTTATAGTAAATTTTCACCAAAAGCTAAGCGAGCAAAATTTTAGCGCCGAAGATAGAGAATAAAGCGCCAAATTAGCGTCTAAATTTAATGAAAGGGCTTTGACGAGATGACCTACGCCGTATGGTTTATAAGAGGCATAAAAATAATCAGCATACGAGGCAAAATTAGCGGCGTTAAATTCGGGGTGGGATTTTTATATGCACGAAGGGATATAGATTTTTTGCAAAATTTTATATCCGAAAAGCTCGCTGAAATTTCAAAAGCCGAAGCGAGCGAGTAAAATTCTTGAGCTTGATTTAACGCTAAAAATATCTAAATTTTCCCTAAATCCGTGGCCGCAAAAGGTTGCGACAAAAAGCGACAAAGCCGTGAAAATTTATGACAAGTTGCGGCGAAGCGGCGCAATGATTGTGCGAGCAGTAGCTGTGCATTTATGACAAGCCGTAGCGAAGCGGCGACAACGAGTGTGCGAACAAGTGCGCTCAAGCCCAAAAAGATGAGCCCAATGCAAATACAAAAAGATGAGCGCGGCGTTTAAATTTAACTCGCGATTTTAAAGTCCGAAATTTCAAACCGCTCCGCCTAAATTTAGCCTATTTTTTACCTAAAATTTCGTAAAATTACGACTTTAAATTTTCAAAAAGGACGCAGATGAATAAAAGTTTGGAATTCAGGGCCGACATGGGAATGATCTTCGTGGCGATCGCTTTTGGGCTCGGGTATCTGCCCACCTCGCAGGCGCTTGCGAGCAATAACGTCTTCGTGCTGCTATTTTGGCGCTTTTTCGCCGCGAGCATCATCGCAGGCGCGATATTTTTTCCAAAGCTCAAGGCCATAACTTCGCGCGAGATCAAGCACGGCGCGGTACTTAGCCTGTTTCTATTTGCAGGCTTTACGTCGCAGACCTTCGCCTTTAAATTTGCGCAAAGCTCCTCCGTGGCGTTCATCATCGGCCTAAACGTCGCGCTCGTGCCCTTCATCGCCGCGGCGCTGTTTAGGCATAAAATTTACTCCTACGCATACGCGGGCATCGCGCTTGCGATCGCTGGGCTCTACCTCATCGGCGACACGCAGCTAGGCCTCGGCAAGGGCGAAGCGCTGGCGCTAGTCTGCGCGTGCGCGTATTCGTTTCACATCGTGCTGACCAACCGCTTCGTGCAAAGCTGCGACGTAGCGGGCATCGCCTACGTACAGATCCTCTGCCTAAGCGCGCTTTGCTGCTTTGCGGCGATCTTTTTTGAAAGAGTCAGCATCGTGCCGGTGATGGATAAAAGCTTTTTCGTCGCGATGGCGGTGATCTGCCTGCTGGGAACGGTTTTTGGCTTTTTTGCGCAGGCTTTGATGCAAAAATACACGACGCCCGTAAAAACTGCTCTGTTTTTCACGCTCGAGCCCGTAACGGCGGGCATTATGGGCGTATTCGTGGGCGGCGAGAGGCTAAGCGCGATGCAAATTTTAGGCGCGGCGCTCATCCTCGCAGGCGTTTTGATAAGCGAGATCGGAAGTTACCTCAGCGCAAAACGGAGCAAATCCGCAGACGTTTGATTTGCGGCGGCGCAAATTCCATAAATTCCATGCCGCGTGGAATTTTGCGTCGTAAAATTCCGTGCTGCATAAATTTGCACGCAAAATTCCATGCCGTATAAAATTCTATGCCTTTAAAATTCCACAGCGAAATTCCGCGCCATGCAAAATTCCACGCCGCGCGGAATTTTGCGGTACCGTGCGCAAGGATACGTTAAAATTCCACGACAAAATTTCGCATTAAAATTTACCCAGCAGAGGCGTGCGGAGAAGCTTTAGCGATAAAATTTCATTGATTAAGCGATACAATAGTAAAATAATGAAATTTTAACAAAGGAGTCCCTATGAAAAAAATCATCCTTCTTGTAGCCGCGCTTGCGGGCATATTGTTTGCCAAAAGCGTGGAACTCACCACACCGCCCGATCATAAAGACGGCGTAAATCACCTGGAATTGGTGCTGATCCTAGATAAATCGGGCTCGATGAGCGGGCTTGAGAGCGACACGATCGGCGGATTTAACTCGATGATAGAAAAGGAGCGCAAAGAGGGCATCGACGCTAGCGTCACGACCGTGCTTTTCGATACGAAATTTAACGTCATCCACGACCGCACGCCGCTTAAAAAGGTCGAAAACCTAACGTCCAAAGAGTACTACGCCGGCGGCAACACCGCGCTACTGGACGCCGTCGGTAGCACGATAGCGCGTATCGAGCGAGTGCCTGACATCTATGCCAAAAACAATCGCGTGCTTTTCGTCATCATCACCGACGGGATGGAGAACTCAAGCCGCGAATACTCCAAAGCGCAGATCAAAAAGATGATTAGCGACAAGCAGGAAAAATACGACTGGGAGTTTATCTTTTTAGGCGCTAATATCGACGCCGCAAGCGAAGCGCAAAGCATCGGCATCAAAAGCGAAAACGCCCTAAAATACGAAAATTCCAAAGAGGGCGTGAGTAAAAATTTCGACGCGGCGGCCGAGATATCCAAAGACGTAGCGACCGACAACAAAGCAAACTCAAAATGGCGTGACAAGGTATTACAAGACAAAAAATAGTAAATCGCGAGGCGAGGTACGCTAAAATTAAGCGCCGCTGCGGAAACCGGTAGCGCAAAAATAGGCGGCGATGTGCAGCGTACGGCGCAAAACGAGCTTTAGTAAAAAATACTGGCGGCGGTGCAAACGAGTTGTGGCGCTAAATATTCAGCGCGAAAACACGAGCGGCGGCGCGGAAACAGATAGTGCGCCGGGTCGCTCGCCGAAAAATTTAATGCGAATATGCGCCGCAAGAAAAACAGAGCGCGCGAGGAATAAAACGGCGTGAAGCGGAGCCGAGAACTCCGTGAGCTTAGCGGTACGGCGCGCATATTGATTTTCACTCAGCGCACTTTAGAATTTTATTTTGACTTTTTCATGCGGCGCGCGGTATTGCTTTTACCGGTGCTGCTTTGTGCGACACGGAAACGCAAATCTACTCGCTAAATTTAAACGTTTCGCGAAGGGCGCCGAATTTGCAGCGAGCAAACCGCATTTCGCAGGCGGCGCTAAATTTACGGCGAGCAAATTCCAGTTTTCGCAAGCGACAGGTAAATTTCGCCCCTTGCAAGTGATAGCTAAATTCCGCCTTTCGCAAGCGGCGCCAAATTTTAAAATTTAGGCGCTGCAAAACGGGCGCAGCTACCAAGTGCGGCTGCATAAATTTAGCAAATTTAACTAGGAGGAAGCTTATGAGGGTATCAGAGATCGACACGCCGGCGCTGCTGATTGAGCAAGAGATCGTGCTTCGCAACCTGCAAAAGATGCAAAGCTACGCGGACGCCGCGGGCGTGAGCCTGCGCCCGCACACCAAAACGCACAAAATGCCCTATTTCGCGAAGCTGCAAAAAAGCCTCGGCGCCGCTGGCATCACGGTCGCCAAAACGGGCGAGGCCGAGATTATGGCGGCAAACGGGCTGAAAGATATATTTATCGCAAACGAGATCGTGGGCGAGCTGAAATTTCGGCGCATCATCGCGCTTTTGCGCGTAGGGATAAACTTAAGCTTCGGCATCGATAGCATAGAGCAGGCGCGTCTAATAGAGTGCGCCTTTGAGCGCAGCGGCACGAAGGCCTGCGTGCTTGCCGAGATCGAAGTGGGCGAAAACCGCTCGGGCTTTGTAGAAAAGCAGGATTTCGCGGCGTTTATAAAATTTTTAAAAGGCTGCAAAAATATAGAATTCCGCGGCGTGTTCTCTCACGACGGACACTCCTACAAAGCCGCCGATAAGAGCGAATGCGAGCGCATCCACCTAGCCGCGCAACGCCGCACGCTGGAGTTTGCGGATATCGCGCGCGAGCTAGCTCTGCCCGCAAGCGTCGTTAGTATCGGCTCGACGCCCTCGCTCATCAACGATTTTGAAATTTTAAAGGGCGTCACCGAGATCCGCCCGGGCACATATATCTTTATGGACGCCTCGCAGGCGCAGGCATACGGCGATTACTCGATGAATGCGGCGAGTATCCTTACGACCGTCATCAGCAGACCTACGGCGGATCGCATCATCACCGACGTCGGCGCCAAGGGGCTCACGCAGCAAAGGCGCGCCGAGGGCTTCACCACCACGCCCGGACTCGGGCGTATAAAGGGCACGGATGTGTGGATAAATGGCGTTTACGACGAGCACGCGATCATCTACGACAGAGCTCTGCGAGACGCCGTGCACGTGGGCGATCGGCTCGAAATTTATCCGAACCACATCTGCCCCGTCGTAAATTTACACGAGTTCGCCTACCTCGTTAGCGGCGGCGAGGTCGTAGAAAAGATCCCCGTGCTATGCAGAGGCAAGCTGCAATGAGCAGACAAGCTCAAAGGTGCGGCGAGATAAAATTTTAGCTTCGGTAGAGCCTGGCTAAATTTAAGGCGCGAATTTATCGCCGCTCAGGCTGCGGCGCAAAGCGCGCCGAATTTGACGACGAAATTTAACGAAAGGCGAAAATGAGACTTTGGACGATAAGCTTTAAATATCTCGACGCAAAGGGGCTCGTGGCGCTTTGGCGCGAGGCGCTGCTAGCTAAAAACGTGCTGGCTGGGCTTACTAAGGGCTACAAAAATCACCCGCAGCTTGACCGCTTTTACGCGCATGAAAACGCGTGTGAAGCGATAAATGCGTATCTGGCGGGGGTTTGCGCGCAGGCCTGTGCTCGCGGGTATAAATTTGACGCCGCGAAGGTGGGCAAATTTGACGCGCGAAATTTGGCTAAAATCAGCGTCGCTCGCGGCCAGATCGAGTATGAATTCGCCTTTTTACAAAAGAAGCTAAAAACGCGCGACAGAGTAGTTTACGAGCGAAATTTGAGCGTAAAAAATATAGAAATCGCGAGCATTTTTAAAGAGGTCGAAGGCGGAATCGAGCCGTGGGAGAAGGTGAAAATTTAGCGCCGTCGCGCGGCAGCGGCGAGGAGTATATTCGGCTTATGCCGGCAAGCTTTTCGTATGCGGCGCTGCTTTTAAATTTATCGGTTTGATACAAAGCTAAGCTTTGCGTAGTATCATATAGGATCGCGCGCCGTGCCGCTTCTGCGGCGTCGCATACGCCGCGATCGATCAGCGGCGTAACGTGGCGGATCAGCGCTAGCGTAGTCATGATTTTGTCTCCTAAAATACGAGCCCGCTAAGAACTTGCGCCGTTATGTTTCCGCTTCTACAGGATACTTGATGTTTAGATTTGCGCTATTTATGCGAAATCTGCTATGGTTCTTACTTCGTAGCCACGGCTAGCGCGAGGGTCTGCTTCAAAGCATAGATTTTCGCGGCTATTTAAGCCTTTCGTAGCTTTCGCATGAGCTTTGCCATGCCCTTTCATGCTCCGCTACCGAGCTCATAAATCTATCCTTGCCGCCTAGTTCGCAGGCCTTTTTGTAGTACTGCGCGGCTTTTGTATTATCTGCACCCTCGTAAAGACGCGCTAAATTTAAGCACGCAGCCCAGCTATCCGCGATATCCATGTCGCAGCCGCGCACATAGTAACCTACGCCCTTTATAGCGTCTTTGCGCACGCCTCTGCCTCCCATATACGCAGAGCCCGCGTTACTGCAGCCTATCGCGTGCCCGTCATCGCAGGCTTTGTCAAACAGCTCCGCCGCCTTTGCCTCATCGCGCGGCATCCCCTCTCCGCTTTGATACAAAATGCCTAAATTTACGCACGACTCCACATCGCCGCCTTTGCAAGCTTTGACGTATAACGGCGCAGCCTTTAGCAGATCTTGCGGCACGCCCCAGCCATAATTGTAAACCTGCGCCAACGCCCCGCACGCCTTAATATCGCCTTTATCGCAGGATTTCGTAGCCCTACTTATATCGTCTGCAGTGGCTACGAAATCGGCTAGCGCGAAATTTGCAGCAAGCGTCGCGATAAGCGCTAGAACTGAAATTTTATTTTTCATTTTAGTCCTTTTTGATTTTTTAAGATTGCCCGCCAAGCCTAAGGCGCGGATTTATCATCTGGGCGTAGATTTATCGTCGCTCGCTCTTTGCTTTTTAGAGCCTCGTAAATTTCATCGACGCCGCTTAAATTTTGATCCAAAACCTCCCTCGCCTTTTTTAGAGTGCGTGCGCCAAAAATCCCGTCCTGCTTCACTCCGATGCTTTTTTGGATATATAAAATTTTATCCTTTTGCATCGCAGCGGAATTATTAGCCGCCCCGGAAGCGAAATTTGAAGCAGGGCTTTCAGAGCCGCTAGAGCTTGCGCTCGTAGAATTTTCGTCTGCAGAATTTACGCCATCACTCGCGGAAGCGGAATTTTCGTCCTCAAAAAATGTAGGCATCCACCCTCGCAACAGCTCTGCCACGCCAGTTTTTGGTACGTAGCCCGTATTTGCCGCGCCTCCGTAGATTGCGCTAGCCAAAATGGCGCGGAGCAGAGCTTTGCAAAAGCGAGCAAACGCCCCGCCGCCTCTGCCGCAGCGATATTCTCGCGGAATTTTACGAGCTTTTACAGCGCACCGCACTACGCTTGCCAGCCACAGCGCCACACCGCCTAACAGCCCCGCAGCAGCGATTGCCACGCCACATGCAAGTGCCCAAAAATAATGCTCCGCAAAGATCATCTCGAAGCAGCCCTCGCACGCCAGCGCAGCCGCTGCGATGAACGCGCCTCCGCCTACGTACCACACTACGCGGTCATAGCGTGGACTTAGCACGCCAAGCGCCCCAGCCATCGCTCCGCCCAAATCGCGAGCGTATTGCTGCGAAATAAAGCCCTCGCAAACGCGCATAATCGCCGCGGCAAAACTCTGCGCGCAATCCTCGTGCAAAGAACGCGGGAAAAAGAATTTCTTTAATCGTGCAAAGGGCGAAATTTTAGAATTTGACGCAGGATCTTGCGTATTCGCGCGATTTTTAAATTTTGCAGCGGCTAAATTTTCGGAATTTATTGCGGCGGAGTCTATGGAATTTGTGGAATTTTCAGCACCCAAGGCGCTTAAATCTCGGTAATCTCGCTCGCCGTGTAATTCGTAAAGATCCTCCGCGGCGCGATCAGAAGTGCCGCTTAAGCCCTCTTGCGAGCCGGCAAAATTAGGTCCATTCTGCGCGAGAGCTTCGCTGTTTTGCTGCCTAGCCTCAAAATCGCTGGCAGAATTCTCTCCGCTTTCCGAAAGATCCGCCCCTGCAAATTTTATGCCACCGCTCACTCCTCCTGCGAACCTGCCTTGCTCTCCGCGCAACCTCGAGCGATTATCTTCCGCGCTCATAGAATTTGCCGAAGCGCTCGCGAATTTCATGCCCGCAAATTTTACGCTCGCGCCACCCTCGAGTTTTTCTTTGCGCGAAGCGTCTTTTGCAAGGCTCAAAGCGTTGCGATCAGCCGTGCCGCAGGTAGAATTTACAGAGTTAAAATGTCCATCCGCGCCGTGCAACTGCTCGAGATTTAGCGTCTCGCCGCGCAGCTTAGCACTAGCTAGGCGCATCGCCGCATCCAGCACAGGCTTTGCGCGAAATAGTGCAAAAAGGCTTTGCGCATCGTCCCGCCCTAGCCTAGCGGGCACGCCGTGCACCGCCGCAAGCTCCGGCGCAAAAACTTCGTCCAAAAAATTAGGTCTTACGAATGTTACGCCACCGAAGCACGCCGCATCGTAAGCCTTACCGCAGACGGCAAAACTCAAGCGCAAAAAATCATCCTCCGCGCTAAATACCGCTTCGCAGCTGCCCTGCACCGCTCGCAGCGAGCTTAGACGAAATAAAAATCTGCGCGCAGCAAAGCCTACGCCCTTGCTGCATAAAAACTCCAGCAGCTCGCGCCCAAAAACCTGCGAGCTAGCGCCTATGCTGACGCTCGGGCGGGCATAAACGGATATTTTGCCGGTGCGAGTGAAATACCCGCGCCCATCGCAGTGCTCGCAGCGAAAATCACCCGCACCGCCGCACTTTTCGCAACGCAATCTGCCCGCACCGCCGCAAACGGGACAAATGCGCGAGCCGCTACCGCCGCAGCTAGCGCAGGGAATGAAGCGATAGCCCATAGAATTTGACGCAGAGCCTGCAGAATCGCCTCCAGAAAGGCCGCGCGCATGAGCGTCCGTAGAGCTTAATGCCGCACGGCTATAGCCACCGGCGCCCTTGCAAGTGGGGCAGATCAAGCGCCCGCGTCCGCCGCAGTTAGCGCATGGCGCCTTGCCCGCACCTTCGCAGGCTTTGCAGCGTCTCCTGCCCGATCCGCCGCAATGCTCGCAACGCAGCTGAACGCTAAAGGGCTTAAAATCGTGGAATTTTATGATCTGATCCGCATTCGTAGCGGCTTTTTGGGGATCTGCACGCAGGCGTAGCATAAAGGCCTCGCTTAGCTCCACATCTGCGCTTGCCGCGCGCAGGCACTCGCGCGCATGAGCTTCGAACTGCGCGACGTCAGCGAAATGCAGCTGTGCGCGCTCGCCGCCGCTTATCTGCGAGACGCTAAACTTGCCGGCGAAGTCGTAACGCACGCCAAGCCTCACGCTAAATCCGTAAAACTCGCGATCAAGCTCACGCAGATCGGCGCCGCCGCTACGCGCTAAAGCTTTGAGTCTAGCAACAAACGCCTCTGCAAGCTCCTCTTTATCCAGCTTGTCCATGATCGCTCCTTTCTTACAGGCACGCCACAAAGCCGCGCCGCATAAATTTTAAAATTCCTTTATTGAAATCCTGCAAATTTTGCATTTCATACAATTATACCGCGAAAGGGAATTTTAAAATTCCAAAATCTCACGCAGGATGGAATTTAGCGCCATTGCGCGCCGTAAAATCTCGCTGCAAATCAAAGCTCTAAAATAGAGCTCGACGCGAAATCTCGCACTGCGGCGCGGCGACGTGCGTAACTAACCGCAACAAATACGGCGCGAACGGATCGCAAAATGGAGCCGCCAGGCATACGGCGCCCGAGCGATAGCAGCGGGCATGCAAGCTTTAATTCCGCAGCAGCACATAATTTGGCTCGCGATGATGCGCAATACGGCATAACGCACAGCAAATTTCGCGGCCGCGTGAAATTTTAAATTTCACAGCTAGCTCGTACGTACGCACAGCATGAAATTTAAAATTTTACGACAGCTATGGTGCGGCGTGCAGCGATCTAAAATTCTGCGATAAGCGGCGCGCAAATTTTAATCCCGCGCGACAATCAGGCAACTGGCGCGTGTAGTGCAGTTTAATTTACGAGCGCGCAGCGGCATATAGTCGTCGCGCAAATTTAGTTCGCAGCGAGCAGCACGGCGCGAAAATTCATGCCGCGACGCAGCGGCTCGTAAAATTTAGCTCTACTACCGCGCATCTATAGCCGCCTGCGCCTTTGCAAGCAAAGCGGATCAAGCATCCGTGTCCACTGCAGGCACTGCACGGCAGTGCATAAAATTTAATCCGGGCGCCGCAAACCTCCGCCAACATGACTGATCGTACGAGCGTAAAATTTAGTTTGCGATGCCGCGTAATTCAACTCGCGGCGGTGCATGTCGCGGTGCAAGCGCGAATTTTAGATCGTGCGGCGATCTGCTGCGCGACCGACGGATTAATTTCACGGTGCGCTCGACATGAAATTTAGAATCTCGTAGCGACACATGACACTGTGCGCGGCCGCGTGAAATTTTAAATTTCACGGCGAGCTCGCACATTATGAAATTTTAAATCTTGCCGCAAGTGAGCTCGCAAGCTCGCGGGCGGCTCAGTTTAAAATCTCGCGTTCAGTTTTTGCGCGGAATTTCGCGAGCAAAATTTCAAATGCCAAACCCGCGCAAGTTTCGCGCCGAATTTCTGCGTAGATCTTGCGTGAAATTTAATGAAATTTTGCAGGCCGAGCTCGGCGCGTCGAAACCCGAATAACCCGAATAACCCGAATAACCCGAATAACCCGAATAACCCGAATA
>CAURGM010000010.1:0-82737 GCA_963524395.1 uncultured Campylobacter sp. | reverse complement strand
TAAAACTAAAATGAAATACGTTCCAAACGGTATAGATTTGGAGTTTTTTAAATCGGCAAACAAGACTTTGCCGCGCGAGCTTCAAGAAATCCCGGAGCCTAGGGTAATTTACGTAGGGGCAATACATGATTGGTTTGATGTGGATTTAGTATATTACTGTGCTAAAAATTTGCCAAATTATAGTTTTATTATAATAGGTCCGGAGCAAAAAGACCTATCTTTACTCAAAAAACTAAAAAACGTGCATATTTTAGGCTCTATTCCATACACTAAAATCCCCGCGTTTTTATATAATTCGCAGGTGGGTATTATTCCTTTTAATGTTAAAGATTATCCTGATCTCGTAAATAGTATAAATCCTTTAAAAATGTATGAGTATCTTGCCTGCGGATTAAAGGTTGTTAGCGTGGAGTGGGAGCAGATTAAAGATATGGCTGATTATGTGCATTTCGCGGAAGATAAAGAGGAGTTTTTGAGCTGTATTTCAAACAAAGAAGAGAGGAGACCTCTTGATCTGGAAAAAATGACGTGGCTAGGCAGACTTAAGGAATTGCTTGCCGGTTCGTCATTAAAGAAAGAAAAATGAAAATTTTATTTATTACGCTTAGAGCCGATCACGGCGGCGGCCCAAAACACGTTGATCTGCTTATAAATAATTTATCTAGCGAGATAGAGATATATCTTGCTTGTCCGCAAGATAGGCTCTACTATGATCTGTGGAACGAGTCAAAAAAGGTTAAAGACATATTCATCTTGCCGCATAGAAAATTTAGCGTAAAAAAGCTTCTTGAGCTGAATAAATTTATAAAAGATAACGATATAAAAATAATCCATTCCCACGGCAAGGGCGCGGGAATCTATTCACGGATGCTTAAAATTTTAAATCCAGGACTAAAAGTAATCCATACTTTGCATGGTGTTCATATGGGAGAATACAGCTTTTTAAAAAAGAGAGCATATATTTTTTTAGAGAGGTTTTTGGCGCTATTTACCGATAAATTTATAAATGTCTCAAATAATGAAAATAGTATTTGTTTGAAGCATGGACTATTTAAAAAAAATAAGAGTGATATCATATATAATGGTATAAAAGCTCTTTTGAGAGAGGATAGCTCTAGGAAAAAATTTAATTTATATGGAAAAAAAGTAGTTACGACTATTTCAAGATTTGACTATGCAAAAAATATGTCTTTGGCGTACGAGATAGCCAAAAATTTTAAAGATAATTCAAGCATCGTTTTTTTGTGGATCGGAGACGGCGACGATAGGGCAAAATTTGAATCTATGGCGCAAAAAGACGGCGCAAATATAATCTTTACGGGCTTTACCGACGAAGTGCCCGCGTATCTATCCGCTACGGACATCTACCTGTCTACATCCAGGTGGGAGGGGCTGCCTTATGCGCTCATAGAGGCGCAGTCACTCGGTATCCCTATAGTGGCGACAAACGTCGTGGGAAATAACGAGGTTGTAGAAAACGGCAAAAGCGGATTTTTGTTTGAGGGTGCACAGCAGGCGTGCCAGCATATAGAAATTTTATTAAACGATGAGAAAATATACGGTAAAATGCAAGCCGAAGCGTTGCTAAATTTTAAAGATAAATTTGATATCGGCGCTATGATTCGTAAAGTGGAAAAAATTTACGAGCAGATATTTGAAAATAGATCAACTAGGGAGCCGCAATGAAAAAAGCCCTTATCCACGACTGGTTCAGCACCTATGCGGGCGCGGAGAAATGCGTCGAGAGTTTTACCAATATATGGGATGATTTTGAAATTTACAGCCTCATCGACTTTTTAAGCGGTGCCGACAGAAATAAAATTTTAAAAGGCAAGCGCGCCCACACGAGCTTTATTCAGAAGCTGCCATTCGCAAAGGATAAATACCGCAACTATCTGCCGTTATTTCCGCTCGCGATCGAGCAGTTTGATCTAAGCGGCTATGACGTCGTGTTATCCAGCTCGCATGCCGTCGCAAAGGGGGTGCTGACGCACTCAAATCAGCTTCACATCGCATATGTGCACACGCCGATCCGCTACGCGTGGGATCTGTATCATCAGTACTTGCGCGAAAGCGGGCTAGATCGCGGTTTAAAGGGCATGCTGGCGAAGTATTTTTTGCATAAAATTAGGCTTTGGGACGCGAGCACCGTAAACCGCGTGGATCACTACGTCGCAAATAGCCGCTATATCGCGCGCCGTATCAAAAAAACCTACGGCAAGCCTAGCGACGTCATCTATCCGCCCGTCGATGTGGATAAATTTAGGCTGCGCGAAGCCAAAGAGGAGTTTTACCTCACCGCCTCGCGCATGGTGCCGTATAAAAAGATCGATCTTATCGTAGAGGCATTTTCGCAGACGGATAAGAAGCTGCTCGTCATCGGCGACGGCCCCGATATGGCAAAAATCAAGTCAAAAGCGGGCAAAAATGTCGAACTTCTGGGCTTCGCAGACGATGAGACGATGGCGGATCTCATGGGGCGGGCTAAGGCGTTCGTTTTTGCCGCCGAGGAGGACTTCGGTATCACGCCCGTAGAGGCGCAGGCGTGCGGCACGCCGGTGATCTGCTTTGGGCGCGGCGGCGCTCGCGAGACGGTGCGCTATGGCGAGAGCGGGCTGTATTTTATGGAGCAAAACGCGAAAGAGCTACTCGCCGCCGTAGCTAAATTTGAGCAAAATTATGATAAATTTGAGCCTACAAAAATCAGAGAAAATTCTTTAAAATTTTCGCGCGCGCGCTTTGAGGCCGAGATCAAAAGCTACGTCGAGAAAAAATATGAGGAATTTAAGGACGGCCTAAATGACTAATATAATCCTAAGCGGCGGCAGCGGCACGAGGCTGTGGCCCATCAGCCGCACGCTTATGCCGAAGCAGTTCGTGCGCCTCTTCAGCGATAGCTCGCTTTTTATGATGAGCTATGAGCGAAACTCCCCGCTATGCGAGCGCACGCTCGTCGTCTCGAACGAGCAGCAGTATTTTTTGGCGCTCGATCAGCTTGAGACCCTAGGCGCGCGCGGCGTGAAATTTCTACTCGAGCCCGTCGGCAGAAATACGGCTCCTGCGATCGCGCTTGCGTGTTTGAGCTTAAAGACTGAGGAGACCGTTTTCGTAACGCCGAGCGATCATCTGATTAGAAATCAGGCGGAGTATAAAAACAGCGTCTTACGCGCGCGCGAGCTTGCAAAGCAGGGGTTTTTGGTGACGTTCGGTATCAAGCCCGCGGAGGCAAATACGGGCTACGGCTATATCGAAGCTAGCGGCGAGGACGTGTTAAAATTTCACGAAAAGCCTGAGCTTGCGGCAGCGCAAAGCTACATAGCGGCGGGGAATTTTTACTGGAACAGCGGCATGTTTATGTTTAAAGCTGGCGTATTTTTAGGCGAGCTAAAAGCACAGAGCCCTGAAATTTACGAAGCCTGCGTTCGCGCGCATGAAAATTCTAACGCGGAAAATCCGATTAGAATTAAACTAGGCGATATGCAAGAGATCCCCGCAGATAGCATCGATTACGCAATTATGGAGCGCACGAGCCTTGCTAAGGTCGTGCCCGCAGACATCGGCTGGAGCGATCTGGGAAGCTTCGATAGCTTAGACGCCGAGCTGCCTAAAGACGCGAACGGCAACACTGCAAGCGAGCAAAATATTACTCTAAATTCTAAAAACAATCTCATCATCGGCTCGGGTCGCACTGTAGCCGCCATAGATGTCGAGAATCTCGCTATCGTTGATACTAAGGACGCCCTGCTCGTATGCAAAAAAGGCTCTACCCAAAAGGTAAAGCAGGTGGTGGAGCAGCTAAAGGATAGCGATCTAGCGCGCGTGCACGTAACGACGCACCGCCCGTGGGGCAGCTACACGGTGCTCGAAGATGAGCGCGGCTACAAGATTAAGCGTATCGTCGTTAAGCCCGGCAAGCGGCTATCGCTGCAAAAGCACTACCATCGCAACGAGCATTGGATCGTCGTTAGCGGCACTGCGACCGTGACTGTGGGCGAGCGAAATTTCTTGCTGCGCGAGAATGAATCTACGTTCATTAGGATGGGCGAGATCCATCGCCTCGCAAACGAGGGTAAAATCCCCGTCGTGCTAATCGAAGCTCAAGTCGGCAGCTACACCGGCGAGGACGATATCGTGCGCCTGCAAGATGATTTTAATAGGAGCTAGGATGAAAAAGCAACTCTGTGTTTTGATAATCTTGGCAGTTGATATTTTCGGCATCTGGCTTTGCTTCGGGCTTGCCGTGGTGCTTAAAAATTTGCTTTACGGCGATAATGTGCTGCTGGACGTCGGCAGGTATCAAGGCTTTGCGCCGTCCTACGTCATAATGATATTTTTGTTTTTCTATCAGGGGATCTATTCGAGGCGGTATGATTTTTGGCACGAGAGTAGAATTTTAGTAAAAAGCTGTTTTTTGGGGCTTTTGCTAAGCCTCGCGCTGCTTGCTTTAATCAAAGTCAATTATGAATTTTCGCGTGCCAGTTTTATTTTGAGCTTTGCCTTTATGGCAGTGGTTTTGCCGCTTTTTAAGCTCGTAACGAAAAGGAAGCTTTTTAAATTTGGCTTATGGAAAAAGAGGGCGAAAATTTTAGGCGAAGGCGAGGAGTTTGAGAACGCTGTTTTGGGGAGTGCATATCTTGGATATGTAAGAGCGCTAGGCAGGGATTACGACGTACTGTTTATCGGCGGAAGCAGGCTCGAAGCGAGCACCTTAAACGAGCTCATCGAGAGCAACATCAGGGAAAATAAAGAAATTTTATTCACCCCCGTGCTGCGTTCGTACGACTTCACGCAGGCAGATATTTACAGCATTTTTGCCTCGCGTACCAGCCTCTTTGCGATACGAAATTCTCTGAAAAGTCCTCTAAATTTAGCTCTTAAACGCGGGCTTGATTTGGCGCTAATTTTCTTAGCACTTCCTTTGCTGGTGCCGATTTTTGGCATAATCGCGCTAATGATGAAGCTAAAAGAGCCCGCGGGGCGCATATTTTTTTCGCATCAAAGGATGGGATTTGGCGGCAAGCCGTTTGGGTGCCTAAAATTTCGCTCGATGAAAGAAAACGGCGATGAAATTTTAGCTCAGTACCTAAAGCAAAATCCGCAAGAGGTGGAGTATTTTGAAAAATATCACAAATATGAGCACGATCCGCGCATCACGAAGCTGGGCGATTTTTTGCGCAGAAGCTCGCTAGATGAGCTTCCGCAGCTGATCAACGTCCTAAAGGGCGAAATGAGCATCGTAGGCCCTCGCCCGTGCGCGCAATACGAGCGCAAAGATATGGGCGAATACGCCGATCTCATACTCGCCGTCAAGCCCGGCATCACGGGGCTTTGGCAGGTGAGCGGGCGCAGCGATGTGGATTTTGCGACCAGGGCGGGCATGGATACGTGGTATATGAAAAACTGGTCGATCTGGAACGACATCGTTATTATCTTAAAAACCTTCAAAGTCGTTTTGGCGCGCGAAGGGGCGAGTTGATCGGTTATTGAATCCTTAAGTCAGGTTTTTTTGAGATAAATTTTAAATTTAATACGGCGCTTTGATCAAGATATTAGAATCGTTTGAGGCTAAATTTTGCACGATTTAAAATACATATACACAACAATGTAATTGCATGAAAATAGCTAGGAATTCGCGGCGCAAAATTTGAAATTTTGAAATTTCATCGCATGCTTACGTAAAATAAGACTACGCAAAAATAGCGATGGCTTAATGCAGGCGATAAATATTGTGCAGTATCGTGGGAAAAGTATTAGCGCAAATTGTATTGTTTAAGCACACAAAAAAGGCGCTACCCGATAAATCTTTACTTTTGCTTTCCGCTTTTGCGCGAATACTACGACGTAAAATTTTTACAAGACAGATAAATTTTACTCTTACTTTCTCGCCGACGTATTTTAAAATTTTAAATTGCCTATCTCGCAAAAGCGGCAGCTATTTTAAAATTTAGGGAATTTGCAGATAAAATTTTGATCTGTTTGAGGGATAGGGGGATAGTGTCCGGTAAAATAGACAATGGAAATGAACTATTTGGAAATCACGCTATTTCAAATACCGCTTATGGATATACCGATAAAAAAGCTACCAACGGCTATGAGGCTCTAAAGGCCTATGATCTAAATGGCGACAACGTAATAGATGAAAAGGACGAAATATTTAATAAACTTAAAATTTGGAAAGGTACGAATTCTAACGGTATTACCGACGAAGGAGAGCTAAGCTCGCTTGCGGATAATAATATCAAAAGTATCGATCTAAACTATAAAGAGATAACGATAGACGAGAATTCTAACACCGTAAAGCAAGGCTCTAAGGCTGCTCTTATCGATGAGCCGATCTACGAATGGGCTGGAGTAAGTGAAGCGGCTAAAGACTCACGGGGAATATATATAGATGCTAGAAATTTAGCGGCGCATAAGTGGCCTAAGGAATTTATAACTGCTTAAGTGAGATATATATAGAATTCGTAAAAGCAATCAAATTAAAGGCAAGAAGAGGGCTGAGATTTTATAACATTCACTGTCGACAGATTGCTTCGCTTGCAAAGTTTACTCGCAATGACGAGAAAAGCAAAAAAATGGAAGGATAAAATTTGGAAAATTTTTAAAACTGGAATAAAAATGTTAAAAAACGGGATTTAAACTCAAACAAAAACGCAAATTTAAGCGATTTCAATCAAAGAGACTACGATAAAGAACCGATAGTAATTAAAAATCCTTATGAATTCTTTCTTAAAAATTTGGATTTATTTTGTTTTATGGGAGCGTTTATGATTTTATCAACTGCCTGTATTGATTACACGGACAATATACACACAAAAGAAATTAAAATTTTATTATATTTTCCTTTTACGTTTGTAATTTTACATATTATTTGGACCTTTTATTACTACATTATTAAAAACAAATGCGAAACCAAATTTACAAATAAAACGATAGAATTTATCATAAATGGAGAAGTTAAAAGGGTTAAAAATTTGATAGATTTAGAGCCTATTACAAGAAATTTTAAGCTTTCGTATTCTCTTGGGTATATTTTCATTTGTTTCTATTTTTTTGATTATTTTAATTTCAATTAGTGAAAAATCATTGCTATATGTTTTTATAATAATGGTCTATTATATACTTTGGTTTCTTTTAAATTTTTTATTTAAATTTATTTTTCATTTGATTTTAGGCGGAGAATTGAAAGGTTTTTCGTTGTATCCAGCTATTGTTTTTGATTATCCGCAATATATTGGTGGTCGCTTGTGGAGATTAGCTACAATTGATATGCGACCATATAATGGAAAATTTCATATGGTTTATATAATTCATAAGCAAGATTATTTAGATTTACAAAAATATTTTTCTGATAAGAAACATATAAATTTAAATTTGGTCAAAAAGAAATTTTCAACCTAAAAAGGATAAAAACATGAGCAGAGAATTAGTTGCTAAACAAGAATTAGACAAAGCAGAAGTAAGACTTAGAAAAAATAGTGATTTGGTTAGACAATTAACTGAATTATTGAAAGATGCACTTTCTGGTGCCGATATGTCATTTACTGGATTAGAAAAATATGTTGAGATAAATGGCAAAAGATATACAAAACCGGAGTTAGATGAATTAAAGGGAGTTGCAGGATATGTTGGAATTGGTAAAGCATTAGCTGGTATAGCCGACGATTATGCTGACGGTCAAAGCTTCGGTCATACCGTCGTGGGCGCAGCTGTGGATTTCGGGCTTATTGCAATTACAAAATTTATCCCTGTTGTCGGTTGGATAACGCTATGGTATGACATAGGAAATTTATTAGATAAGTTGGACGGAAAAGATAGCGGCATATTTGATTTACGTAAACAAGCACAAAATTTATGGGACAAAATAACGGGCGACGGGCTATCAGATATTGATATGAACGCTTTGCAAAAAGGTATTCTAAAAGTAACAATGCCCGACAAAACAGTCTATGCAAGACCTTTATCGTCGTCATTTTTCCCTTATGGCATAACCCCAAGCGGACTTTTAACAGGCGACTACAAAGACGATGTTTTATTGGGCGGATATGGCGATGATACGCTAATGGGTAAAGGCAGCGGCGATTTGCTAATAGGTGGATATGGAAATGATGGGAGAAATTATAAAAGTTTCCAAAGAGTTTAACAAGCTTAAGAGCTACTGTACATTTTTAATATATAGTAGTTTCTCTTAAACTATTTGTATAATCTAGCGTTTTTAGCATTTGAAATTTTTTTGAAAAAATTTGAAAAAGCCGTAATGCGGGGCTTTCAAAAAAATCAAAAAACTAAAATAGGGGTAAAATTTAATAGATGGTGTCCCGTGTAGGATTCGAACCTACGGCCGCCTGATTAAGAGTCAGATGCTCTACCAACTGAGCTAACGAGACAAGAAACGTAATTGTAGTGATAAAAATATAAAAAACTGATTAAATTTTATAAAAATTTCGTTAAATTCCATAAAATTTTATTCGGTCTTTATATATCCAATAACTTATAAAATTAAATAAAATACTTTAGTAAAGAATCAATAAATCTTTTTAAAATAACCTATGCGCTTCAATTTCACGCTTGCGCGCTCTGCACAAACTCAACGCAAAGCCAAAGCAAGAAGCCCCATAAACGGGGCTTGGCTCGATAATTTATTTTGCTTTTTTAGCCTTTTTGCTTCGCGTAGCCTTAGCATGAGTTCTAGGAGAGCGGTTTGAGATGATCGGCTTACCGTCAGGATATTTTTTCTGCACGTGATTTACAGGTATCGCCGCACTGCTGCTAGCACCGTATTTCTCGCCGTTTGTAAAATACTTCCTCATCACTTCCTTCCATCTTTTTGCGTATTTATTCGCGCGCGGAGAATCGTTTAAGATGTCCTCGTAGTCGTAAATTCTCTCATAGAAGTCGTTAGTTAGTTGATCGTCGATAGTGATTCTGCCGTTGTCGATCGATACGCCTAGGTAGACGCCTGTTTGCTCGCCCGGGCTTACCATCCATGCAGAAATATCAGGTAGATCGGTTGCGCGACCGGTTCTTCTACCTACGCCGCCTGCTGCAGCACCTACATTGATCTCAAGGGTGTCTGTGCCAGTAAAAATGTCTTGATATGACTTCGTAGTATGGAAGATCATCACGATGTCGCTCGTCTCGTAGCCTGCCTGCAAGCCTACGCCGTAGCCTTTATATTTGATAAAAATCGGCGAACTCCACTCGCCGTTCTCGCCTTTGACGCTAAAAATTCCATCGCCATATTGTAGCGATGCGCCCGCAGCTAGGCGTTTTACGTCGGTTAGGATTGCGACGGCTTTGGCGCTGGTTAGATAGCGCTCATCGGTGCCGAAGTTATTAGCCGCTACGAAAGATCTGACGACGTTAGTCGCCGCTATAACCTCTTGATTTGCCACGACGTCCGCGTGCAAAAGACCGCAAAGTGCAACAGATGCTAGAAGCAAAAACTTTTTCATCATTTAATCCTTTTAAAATTGAATTTTCGTTATTATAACAGCAATTTCATTTGTTTTAGCTAATTTTTAACAAAAAATTGATGAAAAATAACGAATTTTGGAAAATTTATGAAATTTCTAGCTATTTTTGCACTTTTGGCGATCAAAATTTTCGCTTTAGACATAGTAAACGGTGATGTTGTTATCTTAAAATTAGATAAAAGCACGACCGAGTTGAGCTTTGGCTCAAAGCAAATTCCTCTCATCACGGCTCCAAATTCTAGCGATAAAATTGCTGTGTTAGCGGCGAATTACCGCGCTAAGGGAGATTTCGCGCTGCGGATAGTAGATCAAAGCGGCAGCCACGAGCAGATCGTCGCTTTGAAAAAGGGCGAGTATAAAAAAGAGGCTCTAAGCGTCGCTCCTGGTAAAGTTAAACCACCCAAAGAAGCCGCCGCGCGTATCAAAAAAGAGCTCGACGAAGCCAACGCGATCTATGCGATCACCACGCCACGCTATCTTTTTTCCACGCCGTTTGAGCTGCCTTTAAACTCCAAAATAACCTCTGCATTCGGCAATGCCCGCACCTTTAATGGCGAGCTTAAAAGCTATCACAGCGGCACCGATTATCGTGCCGCGGTAGGCACTGTGGTGCGCGCTGCCAACGACGGCGTCGTAGTCATCGCCAAAGACCGCTACTACGCGGGCGGTTCGGTCGTGATTGATCACGGCGGCGGCATCTATTCGCAGTACTATCATCTAAGCGAGATCAAGGTAACGCTTGGCGATCACGTTCACAAAGGCGATGAAATCGCACTTTCGGGCGAGAGTGGTAGAGTTAGCGGCCCACATCTGCACTTCGGCATCGCGATCAACGGCGTTAGCGTCAATCCGCTAAGCTTCGTCGCTAAATTTAATGAAGTGGTTTTTGGCGAGCACTAAAATGCCCTACAATCCGAAGGAGTTGATGAAAAAAATTCTCGCAGGCAGCGATTTTAAGCTAAAAGGCTCGGTCAAAGGCCGCGTGCGCGTCGCGAGTAGGGACGGAGCGATCGTAAATTTTACCGCCGCAGACTTCGGCGTGCAGAGCCTAAACGACAAAATTTCGCTCAGTGGCGAGCAGTTCGAGCGCTTTAGAGCTAGAATTTTTGGGATTTTAAACTCTGGTGGACGCGAGCTTGCAGGCAGGCTCACGCTCTCTTCTACTCCCAAAAAGAAAGTCCGCGCAGATCGTCTCCGCACGGCGGATGGTTATGCGGAGTTTGACGGTGCCTGCGATTTTGGTAGCTTTTGTGAAGGAGATTCGGGCGCGGTTTTGCCCGAGGCTGGCGGCCGCTTGGCAAAGACTTCGTATGCTACAAACGCAAGGTGCGGCGAGCGAGATTTTTCTGCGCGCAGCGCTCAGAGCGCGCAAGATTTTGCTTCACGAGCAGAATTTCAAGATGCTTCGCAGGCGGGATTTTATGGCGCGGCTCGGGCGGAATTTTGCGTAGATACCGCGTGGGATACGGCGTGCGAGAATTTAATTTCGCAAAATGATGCTGCGCAGGATGACATGAGCGTGGGGCTTGCTGCTAGTTTCGAAGAGAGCGCAAATGCAAGGAGTAAAAATTTTATGCCGCAAAGCTCTGCGCCTGCGAATTCTGCCAAAGGGCAAAGCTTCATTCCTGCATCGCGAAATTTTATTTCCGCGCAAAGCTCTGCGCTCGTGAAAGATTCCGTATTTGAGGCGCAAAATTCTAATTTTACAGCGCAAACAGAGAATTTCACGGTTGAAAATTTGTTTTTAGCAGAGCAGGGCGCGAACTTAAGAAGTAAAAATTCTACGGCGCAAGGCTCTGCATCAAAAAATTCCACCTTCGCAAATTCCGCGCTTGATATAAAGTGCGCAAATGATTGTGGGCCTCAAGGCTCCGAGTTTTCTAAGGGGCAAAGCGCTAATTTTGCTAGCCGCCACGCCGCAAATTTTGCCTTAGAAAATGCCTTGGAATTCGCGCCTCAAGATGAGAATTTAGTCGGTGAGGATTCAATGTGCTTGGCAAAAGGGCAAAATTACGCGCTAAAAAATTCCGACGAGCAAAATTTAGAGCAGAAAATCTCTGCACAAGAGTGGCACCCTTTAAATTTGCCGCTGCAAGCGGGAAATAAATTTGCGCCCGAATTTGAGCAATCCGCGCAGTCTGCGTTAACGGGTGAGAATTCTACGTTTGCTTCTTCTATGGCGGAGGGGGCGCTTGGTGATGAGCCCGCGTCTGCTGCTTTTGGGAGCGAATCAACTTTTGCGACTAAGCCCGTAAATTTCTATGGCAAGCCTACGCGCAAAGCGCCTGCGAAAGAGCGCGCGCGCCTGCCGGGACGTCCGCAGGCTCTGCCTATTGCAAGCACTTCGCGTCCTATCTCGCTACCGCAAGCGTCTAAAGCTAGGCTCATCGAGCTTAAGCCGCGTTTCATAGGCATCGCGCATAGGATTAAAATTTCGTTTTTGAAAAAGAGCGCGAGCGAGCCTGGCGAAGGGGTTTTGGCGCGCGTTCGTATTCCGCTTTTGATGGAGAATTTCGGTCTTAATGATATTTTGTCGTCCACGGCGAGCTACCAAATGGCGAAAAAGATGGTGCGCACGATCGCTGATCTTTACATCGCCAAGGATCTGCGCGGCGTGCACATAGGCGTGCCGGTACGCCTTGAAATGGGCTTTAAAAGCGGTATCTCTGACGTCAGCAACCACGCCTTTATCTTTAAGCTCATCGAGGACAGCCTCGTCAAAAACGGCGTTATCGACGATGATAACGCAGATATCGTGCGCGAGATCAAGCTTTTTAAGCAAGACGTTTTCGACGGGGTTTTGGTAAACATCATACGGTTTGAGTAGGGGCTTCGCGGCGCCTTGCAGATAAATTTTAAAAATTTGCGTTGCCGTATGAAATTTCGCCGTTTTCGAGCTTTAGCTCGCACCGCAACAAGCGCTTTTTAAAATTTTTTTGATCAAACCAGTAAAAATTTGAAAGGATTGAGATGCAAAAAGCCTTTTTTAATTCGCCTATTGGAATGCTTGAAATTTGGGATGACGAGATCGGGATCTGCAGTATTGACTGGGTCAAAAGCTCTGTACGCGGGCCCAATGATGAGATCTTTAAAAAGTACGATGCAGGGCTTATCGGCTTTGTGTGTGCAGCGGATGATAAAGGACGCGATTTAAAGCTTAGCGATTTAAGAAAGAATTTGACTCTTTGCACCGACGAGCTTAGCGCCTATTTCAGGGGTGAGCTTGAGAGCTTCAGCGTTAAACTGAGCCAAAATGGCACGCAGTTTCAAAAGTCCGTGTGGAGCGCGCTTTTAGAGATCCCTTACGGCGAGGTCGTAACATACGGCGAGCTAGCTGCGGCTATCGGCAGACCGCGCGCAAGCCGCGCAGTAGGCAGCGCAAACGGCAAAAACAAAATCCCCATCATCGTGCCGTGCCACCGCGTCGTAGCTGCGGGCGGGCTCGGCGGATATAGCGGCGCGGGCGGCGTAGCGACCAAAGCGTGGCTGCTAAACTTTGAAAGAGAAAGCCTAGCCAAATTTGGCAAGTAAAATCCATTAAATTCTGCCTTGCCGCTCAGGCGTTTATTTTAAAATCTTACCGCGCGACGCTGCGAAATTTCATAAAGCGATTTTGTAAATTTCTAGTTTTGCGGCGACCAAGGTAGTTAAAATTTGGCAAGAAGCGAAGCCTGCTTGAAGCTCTAATTTGGAATTTATCGCGCCGCAGACGCCTGCTATGAGTGGTTGAAATTTTTCGCAGTGATAAAATTTAGCCTTGCGAAATTCTGCGCTAAAGCCCTTCGATAAATTTTTATCTTGCGTGCATTTAGTGCGGCAGCACGTAAAGTAGCAAAATTTTGAGTTCTTTTTGTAGAAATGGGGCGAGTATAGCAAGGTTTTGCGGTAGAATTTTGCATAGCTTAAAAATTTTGCGTCACCGCGCTGCAAGGGTAAAATTCAACGCCACCGTATTAAGGTAAAGTAAATTTTTAATTGCGCTTGCCGAAGCGGGGTAAAATTTCCACAGAAGTGGCAAGGCAGGCGGAATTATCTCAGTGGCAACGTGACTAAGCAAAATTCTATAAATCCACGAAGCGGGCGGTATCCCAGCAGAAACGGCATTGTCTTAGCCAAGCTCTTGCGTAAGCAGCGGGCGCGTCAAAGATAAAATTTTTCACGGAGGCGGCAAAGTACAGCAATATGCTGCTAAAGGCACCTGGCGAAGATGAAATTCTACGCAAAGAGAGCGAGATGAATTTTGCGCAAAGACCGCGCTATTTGCTGAAATTCGCGCAAAAGCAGTATTCTTTTAAAAAATTCCTAGCAGTGGTAGCGTTCGTCGGCGAAGCTCGCCTTTGAAAGCGACGTTTTGCTAGGGTTTCTTGCGAAATCGACGTTGCATAGCAAAGTAATTGTAAAAGCGGCGAGCGTGCTGTAGATAAAATTCTTAGCAAAAGCGGCGTATCGAGCGAAATTCTTACGTAAGACGCACGGCAAAGATAAAATTTGCCAAGCAACTACGAGCGAAAACCCCGGCAAATTCAGCAAAGCTTGGTAGAGTGCAGAATTTTTTATCAAATCTACGAAGCTTTGCCAAATTTTTAAATTAGCCAAAATTTTCTATCAGATCGCTAAAAATTTTAGCTAAATTTTCGACGTCGCTAATCTCTACTCGTTCGTTGATCTGATGGATCGTGTCGTTTCGCACGCCAAACTCCGCCGTCTCCACGCCAAACTCCGCGAAGTATCTCGCATCGCTCGTGCCGCCTGCAGTGTTTAGCTCGGCTGCTGCGCCGCAGATCTTCTGCACGCTAGCGCTTAGTTTTTGCACGATTTTGGAGTTTCGCTGAGTTAAAAAAGGCTTTGAGGAGCTTTTTAACGCAAGGTGTAGCGACGCGCCTGCTCGCAGCTGCGCGGTGCAGCTCATTTCTAGCTTGCCGCAGGATTCGCTTTCGCTGCACAGCGCGTCTTTAGCGTCCAGTTCAAATGACCCCAGTACGTAGTCTCGCACGTCCTCTAGCCCCAGCCCTACGCCGCCGCGGACGTTAAACATCACGCACACGTCCTTGGGCGTTACGTTTACTACCTGCGAACCGCCGCGAATGTCGGTGATGACTATCTTGGCTGGAGCGAAATCCTCGCTACCCGCGTCCAGATCATGCCCCGCAAGACTTGCAAGCACCGGCGCTAAAATATGGACAGGATTGATGCATTTATCGGGGTAGGCTGCGTGCCCGCCGATGCCCGTGAGCGTGAGGACGCCGTTAATCGAGCCGCGACGACCGATCTTAATGGTATCGCCGAAGCGCACTTCGCATGTAGGCTCCGCAACGACTGCGAAGTCGGGTAGGGCACCTTGCTCGCGCAATTTAGAAAGCATTTCGCGCGTGCCGTAGATGCCGTCGCCCTCCTCATCGCTGGTTAGTAGTAGGCTCAGCGTGCCCTTAAAATCGCGTGCCGCCGCTAGCGCGCAGATCGCCGCTGCGATGCCGCTTTTCATATCCTGCGCGCCGCGCCCGTATAAAAAGCCATCCGCTTCTACCGGCATAAACGGATCGCTCGCCCAGCCTTCGCCCGGCGGCACGACGTCGATGTGCCCGGCAAAGCACAGATGCGGACCCTGTCCGAAGCGCTTGGTAAAAATCGCGTTAGTTACGCCGTTTAGCTCGAATCTATCCTCGCTAAAGTCCGCCAGCAGCATTGAGACGTAGTTGAAAGCTCCGTCGTCGCTAGGTGTGAGCGAGCGGAATTTGATGAGCTCTTTTAGAATTTCAATCGGTTTCATAAGCCTTCCTTTGGTTTAAATTTTAGCAAAAATTATAGCGTATAAAAGCTTTAGCGCAAAAAATACCAAAATAAACGCCGAGATATATGCAAATGCCCGCACTACTATGTTTGGAAGCTTGCTACGAGCTAGATATATCGCAAGCGGGAAAAGCGTGATCCAAGCTAAAATTCCGCTTACAAGCCCTGCAAGGGCAAGCGCAAAATCTGCTCGCGCGGTGCCGGCAGAGACGCTGAGCCAAAACATAATGACGTATGGATTTAGTAAATTTATCAAAAAGCCTTTGCCGTAAAGCGCCGCGCCCGAGCAAGCCTCGACGCTTGCGGGTTGCACCGAGCGAGTCGCGCCATGCCAGGTCGCGTACGCCGTGTAGAGCAAAAAGCACGCGCCAAATACCGATATGCAGGCAAAAACGATCGGGATTTTGGCTAACTGCGATATGCCGAACGCCGATAGCGCTAGATACAGCATATCTGCGCTCATGGCGCCGAGGCCCAGGCACAGCGCCTTGGTGTAGCTTCGCAGCGCGTAGGACATTATCAGCACGTTTACCGGGCCGATCGGCACGCTAACGCCAAGCCCCATCAAAACCCCTTGTATGAATGGTTGCATCCCTCTGCTTATACTCCTCAGATCTGCTATAAAATTTCGGCGCGCGGCGCTGCAAAAAATCTATGGACGCGGCTTTGCGAATAGATTGATTACGCACAGCCTCGCGAATAGATCGATCCTGAAATTTTGCGCGACCGCCGATCGGTTTTAAATTTAACGCAACCGCCGCCGCAATGCGCCTTAGCTTTAAAATTTTAACGCAACCGTCGTAGCGCGCTCGGCTTTGAAATTTTAGCATGCGCGGCTCGCGACACACCTGCTTACCGAGCCTTGGCTGGCTCTGAAATTCTAATGCCGAGCATTGCGTACGCTAGGGCATTTAAATTTAACGCAAGCGGTTGCATGCGCTTTGGCTTTGGAATTTTGGCAAGCGCTTTGCACGGCACGCATGCTCGCCGAGCTTTAAATTTAGCTTTTAAATTTTAACGCGCAATCGCGGTTTAAATTTGCAGCTTAAATTTACGGCTCGAATTTTGCGAGGCAAAATCCGCCGTCTCGCCGCGTCGCTAAGTTTGCAAACTAAATTTTGCAGGGCAAAATTTAAACCGGCAAAAGATCGGTGGCGAACGGCGGCTCGCGCAAGTCGGTAAAATTTAGTCGCATAAATTTAAAGATCGCGGCGGCAAAATTTAACCCGCCGAAATTTTGCTTTGCATAATGCAGAACCTTGCCCGCAAAACAGACGCACCGCAAAACCTGCATGCAGAGCAGACTCCGCCGCAACGCCAAATCGCGCCGTAAATTTTATCGTTTCGCAGCGGGGCAAATTTTACACTGCAAAGCAAGAACCTGCGCGCCGCTGAATTAAATCTGCGCCGCAGAGCAAATTCCGCGCCGCAGCTTGGTTTGCAGAGATTTTGTGCGCAAAGCTCACTTCATAAAAATTACGCGCCTGCAAGAGGAAGGCGGCGGGGTGCATTTATGCCAAAGTCCGTCAAAAATCTCCATCACGCCGCAAAAGCACGTTTTAAAACGAAAAATCCCCCGTCGCGCCGTGCGACATGCTCTCATAAACCGCCTTGACGTACTTGTCGCGCACGGCGCAATCCAGCAGCTTTTCGCACTCCAGGCAGCTGGTGAGGTTCTGCTCCGCCTGGCACGCCTGCAGCGCGGCTAAGCTCTTATCTAAAATTTCGTCGTAAACGTCGCGCGGCGCGCTACTCTCGGTATCAGCCATCAGTTTTTCTCGCCGTAAATTTCATGCATCTTCGCGATCTCGTACTTCGAGCCGAAGAAGCAAGGGCTGCTTTGGTGGATTTTTTCAATCTTTAGCTGCAAAAGCGAGCCGTTCTCGCCGTCGCTGGTGGCGCCTCCTGCGCGCTCGAATATGAACGCAAACGGCAGCACTTCGAATGTTACGCGAAGCTTGCCGCGCGGATGGTCGCTAGTAGCGGGGTAGCTGAAAAGTCCGCCGCCTTTTAATAAAATTTGATGCAGGTCGCTTACCATCGCGCCGCTGTATCGCAGACGGTAGCCCTCATCAAACAGCGTCCGCACGAGCTTTCGGTGCGGTTCGCTCCAGCCCTTTTGCGTCGCACCGGTGGCGTTTAGTTTGCCTTTTTGCTGTAGGCGCAGGTCTTTTACGAAGCTAAATTTGCCCTCGCGATTTAGGCGGTAGAGCTTCGGCGTATCCTCGCAAACGACCATCTCAAGGCGCGGCCCGTAGATGCAATAGATCGCCGCTTTCAAGCTTGCGGGCGAAATTTCATCCTCGTAGATGCCGAAAATCGAGCCCACGGCAAAATTTACGTCCACCAAGCTAGAGCCGTCGAGCGGATCGTAGGCTACGATTAGGCGCGCATCCTCTCGCAGCTCTAGCGCTTCCTCTTTCTCCTCGCTAATTAGGGCGCGTACGAGCGGATTTTTACGAAATTCCGCTTCGATTATGGCGTCGCTTTTTACGTCGAGTTTGAGTTGCGTATCGCCCGTGCTGTTGTGATGATCTGTGTAGCCGAAGTCCGCGTATTTCAGCTCCTCGGCGATTTGTAGCGCGATATTTTGGATTGATTTTACGATCTCTTGCATTTTATTCCTTTACATTTTTTTGGCGTTTTTTAAGATCCATTCGCTAATGCCCGCAGCGTCGTCGATGTCGAAATTTGCCGGGCAAAACTTATCCATCTGCTCGCCGCTTAAATTTGAAGCGATCGCGTCCGAAAATGGCAGATACGCCTCATCGATCCTGTCGCGAAACAGGCTTATGCGCGGCAGCGGCAGCGTCTTTAACCCCTCTACGAGCAAGATATCAAACTCGCCTAGCATCCGCACGACCTCGTCGATTTGCATACAGCGCTGCGAAAAATAGCTCGTCCGCGTCGGGCTCATCACGACGGTTTCGGCGCCGAGCTCGCTAAATTTGGCGCTGTCCTTGCCCTCTACGTCAAAGCGCGCCTTATCGCCAGGATCGTGCTTTACGATCGCGATCCGCAGTCCGCTAGCGATAAAAATTTTAGCGATCTTGCAAATTAGCGTCGTTTTGCCGCTGTTGGAAGGGCCTGAAAATGCGATAGCAAGTCTTTTCATTTTTAAAATCCGGCTTTTTAAGATGAGCAGATTGTAGCGAATTTAGCCTTTTAAAAAGCAAAATTCGTTAAAATGCGGCTAAAATTTCAAAGGAAGATTGATGAAGAAATTTGATTTTAACGGTGCGCTAAACGGCCTGCTAAAGGGCTCGCTCTTAGCCACGCTAGCGCTATTTTTAAACTCCTGCTCCGCAAACGATTCCCGTCACGATCCGCTTAAAAACGAGTTTTTGGCCTACACGCAAAAATTTGAATCGGTGCGCGCGGGCGATCGCTATTTGGGAGTGGCGACCTATCTAAATCCCGTCGCGCCCGAGCTTAGAAACGCCGCTGGAGACGAGGTGTTTTTGCTCACCTCCTATCCTAAAGAGATTCAGATCCGCGCGGTGCAGATTAACGGCGCAAACGCAAACGTAGTGCCGCTGCACGACGGAGATCCGCTTTTGCAAAAGGAGCTTTTTAAGATCGCGTGGTCGAGCCGCTACAAGATCACCGCGCCTAAGAGCGATAAGGACGAGCTGGTGCTTAGCTACCGCACTTCAAATGGTCTGGGTGCCACGATGAAATTTCGTAAAATTTCAAAGTCGCTGTATTGGCAGCCGCAGATCGATTTGAAAGATTAAAGGAGAGAAGGTGGGTTACGACATAAGCTACCATGCGATCGGCAAAGATGAAATTTCGCAGTGGTATTTTAAGCCGCTAAAACTCGCGCAAAAGGGAGATTTTGAAAGCATCGCTAAAATCGCGCGCGAAGCGGGGATGGATGAATTTTACGTAGAAAAATACGCGGACGGCTTCCGCTCGGCGCTGCAGTACGGCATGCAGGGGATTTTTAATAAAACGCACGGATTTCACCTCGCCGTGGCGCAGGGCTATTTTAGAGAGTATTTTTACACGCGCGGCACGGCGTTTAGCTTTTTGGCGGAGCAAAACTCTAAATTTAAACCCTACATAAGCGATTGGCGCGAGGTTTTGCCGGCGGAATTTTTAGCGGAGTTTAGCGGGCAAATTCACAACGAGATCGTCGAAAACTATTGCTGCGGCGCGTATCTTAGCGCTGCTAGCGTGCAGAAACTGCTGCGCGATTATGAAGCGGATGGCGAGATAAAAGAGGCGATAGATGAGTTTTATGCGCAGAATTTGCCCGTGTTTTTAAACGCGCTAAATTTGGCTGCGGAGCTTGAAGTGGGACTGCTTGAGGCTACCGAGGTTGTTGAGCCCAATCCGATTGATCTTAATAGGTCCGAGTCGTTTTCAAATCTTTTTAATTGCGATCCGCAGGGCGCGCTGATCTACGCGGATATTGCGGCGCAGCAGATCGGCGAAGCCATGGAGCGGAGCAAGGCAGGTGGAGGCGTTAGGATGGTCAGAGAGAATTTTACCTTGCGCAGCGCCAATGCGACGGGCGGCGGCAGTGCAATGGAAGCGGATGGCGGCACAATGAAAGCAGGCGGCGAGAATTCCGTCCCGTGCAGCGGCGATACGATAGAAGACGGCAGCGAGAATTCCGCCGCAGAAGATCATAAAGACGAAACCTGCGCAGGCGGCGAAAAGTCGTTTTTTGGCAAGATCAAAGGGCTTTTTAAATAGCAATTTGATCGCTAAATTTTAAAAGGGCTTGCGGAGTCGCACGATTAAATCACGATTCAATCATCTCGCGCTTACAGGCCCCGCGCCGTTAAATTTAACTAAAACGGCGCAGGGGAGGCAAGCGTAAATTTAAAATTTAAAACTTGCCGAAATTTAAACGGCGACCTGAATATCCGAAGTTACGAAATTTTAAATTGCCGCAAGCAGGCCGTAAAAACAGCTAAATTTAAACCTGCCGCAGCCTTTGCGGCGGGTAAGCTACGGATGGTTTATCTGTTTAATTCCATGGCCGAAAACGCTCGATTTTGATTTCATGCCACTTAAAATTCTACGCTTGGGCGCTAATTTAATCGCTCGCAAAACGCCGCGATAAAATTTCAATAAATTTTAGATTTTAGAGCTCGTCGCCCCAGAAATAAAGCTCGAAAAAAGCAAGCGCGAATATAAAAAACAATATCAGCGCCGCGCCGCCCGCTCGGACGTAGCTATCGTCCCACACGCCGAATTGCACGCAATACGCAAACGCCATAAAAAACAGGCAAGCCGCTAAATTTGCGGAGCGCTTCTTTTCGTCTTTCAATGACGATACGCACAAAACGGCGGCTACTACAAGAACTACGGTCGCGATAATTTGCATGGCGCGCCGCCTTTCATGCAGGGCGGGAAAGAGCCCTTATTGGGCATTAAGTGATAGAATTTCGCCGTTTTGATCTGCCCGTCTAGGCTCTTGGCGGGCAAATTTTGCGCTTTTGAGGCGGCGGTTTTTAAAATTCCTCGCTCGCCGCCTCTTAAAATCATCCTTCAAGCCCGCCGCCGGCTTAGCGGAAGCTGTCGCTTCTGCTCGGTACCAGCAGATCTTGCAGCTCCTGCTGCACCGAGACTTTCGCGCGCGGATCGAGGATCTGCGAGTAGATGATGAAGTTTGCAAGTACCTTTTTGCCGTAGTCCCTGCTCTCGGCATACGGCACGAGTTCCATGCTAAGCCACGGCTCAAATTTACCCTTATTAAACATATCGCCGCGCTGAAGCATCTTTTTGACGAGCCCGAGCCCGCCGTTGTAAGCGTATGCGATGAAAACAGGACTGTAAATTTTGCGCTCCAACCAGTCGATGTGGATGTTGGCGAAGCGGTAGGCGATCTCGGGGCGGAACATATCGTCTTGATCGAAGCCGTCGATTTTGAGTTGCTTTTTTCCGATCTCGTTAGCCAAAAATGGCATAAATTGCATCATCCCAAGCGCATACGACGTAGATACCGATGCGGGCACGAAGCGGCTTTCTTGGCGGGCGAGCGCCAAAATTAGCGCCTTGCGGCGGTTATCGCCGTCGCCGATATACTCCATAAACGGCGTCGGATAGAAGTTGTCCTTACCGCCGCTTGCTTTATTCATGATGTATGAGTACTCGCCGATGCTTTGCTTAGTATCGAATTTTTTGGCAAATTCCAAAAGCTGCGGGCGAGACATCCGATCAGCGCTATTTTTCGTGCGAACCCAAGCGAAAGGATCGGTGATATCGTAGCCTTCGATGGAATTTTTAGCGGGGTTTGGGATGATTATGTTTAAATTCCTATCCCCTAAGACCTCCTTGGCATAAAGCGCGTAGAGGCTGTAATAATCGCTGCTAGCAAGCTGGCGCAAGACATTTTGATCTCCATTTAGCAGGTAGATCCAAAATTTTGCATTGTGAACGTCGTGAGGCTTCTCAAAGCTCGCTGCTGCGCGGCTAAAAAATGCAAGCGCAGCCCCTTCATCGCCCTGCATGACGGCATTTACGCCCAGCATAAATGCTACGTCCTTCTCCACGGCTAGAGGATCGACGCCGATAAGCGAGCGGCGCAGGCGCGGGTATTTGCGGTTGATTAGCGCGTCGTTGAGAACCGCTTTGAAGCCTTTTTGCGAAGCTAGTTCGCTTACGAAGGCTGCGTCGGCGTCGATGTCGATCAGAGCGTCTTTGCCCGCATCTTTTAAGTAGTCGTAATATAAAAAGTAGTTTTGCGCGTTGCGGCTCTGCATAAAATACTCGCTCGGATTTTCGTCGTTAAATCCGCGCAGTAAATTTACGGCGTTTCTACTTGCCGCGTCTTGGTACTTTTCAAGCTGCGAAGCGAGCGTCTCGCGTACCGACGGGCTTAGCTTGGCGATGAAATTTGGATAGGAGCGCGCCTTTTTGCAGGTTAAATTTGCATCTAAAATATTGGCGGAGGTAACGCCTGCGCAGCGATCCGGACGCTTAGGAGGGCGAATGGCGCCGAAAATTCTATCTAGCTTATCTTTTAGCTTGCCTTTGTAGCGAAAGATACTTTGTTTTAAAATTTTAATCTCCGCTTTGTTGTATTTCGTCTCATCTATTAGGCGATAGATGTAATAGTCCTTGGCTAGGGATTTGGGCTCGTCTTTGATCTGTTCGTAGCTTAAAATTTTACCGCTACTTGCGGCGCACAGCAGTCCTAAAACAAGGCTAAATTTCAGAAATATTTTCAAATGACCGTCCTATTGATGATATAGATTATCGCGCTGTCAAAGAAGTTAAGCACGAGCAGGATAAGAAGCGGCGAAAGATCAAACCCGCCGAAAGTCGTAGGCAGATAGCGGCGCACCAGCGCAAACGCAGGCTCGGTAAGCGCAGAGATGACGCGGTAGATTTTATAAAATTTACCGAACGGATTTGGACGGATGAAGCTCAAAACGCAGGCGACGAAAATGAGCATCATATAAGCTTGAATCACGTAGTGAATACTCACTAAAATGCCGTAAAATACGCTATTTAGTAGCATTAAGTATCTCCTTTAAATCAGCGCGGATCAGCGGATACAGCTCGCTAAGCTCCGGTCCATGAGGCGCGCCGGTTAGTAAAAATCTAAGCGGCATAAATAGGCTCTTGCCCTTTAAGCTTGTAGCCTGCGAAAGCGCCGCTTTGAAATCATTAAATTCCGCGCTTGCGCCGTTTGAGCTTAATAAATTTAAGATCGCCTCTCGCAGCGCCTGCGCCTGCGCCGCCCACTCTTGCGGGATATCTTTCGCGCCGTAGATTGCTGCGATCTTTTCTTTAATCTGCGGGATAAGGCTCGCTTCTTGAGTGTAAAATTTTATCAAAGGCGAAAATTTTGGCTCAAGCTCAAAAAGCTCCGCCAGGCGCTGCTCGCTCGCTCTTTTGATATGCTCGCGGTTTATAAAGGCGAGCTTGTCCTCGTCAAATTTCGCCGGGCTTTTTGAAATTTTAGCGATATCGAAAAACTCCACCGCCTCATCCATGCTAAAGACCTCGCGCGGCGTTTTATTGCCCAGCAGGATCAGATAATTCGCGATCGCCTCGGGTAGGTAGCCGCTTTGAAGCAGCCATTTTACCGAGGAGCTAGCTTCGCGCTTGCTCATCTTTTTGCCTTCGGAATTTAATATGATCGGCAGGTGCGCGTATTTGATCTCGCCGTCGTAGCCGAGGCTTTGGCGGATCCAGTTTTGCTTTGGCGTGTTTGAGACGTGATCCTCGCCGCGGATTACGAAGCTCACGCCCTGCATCATATCGTCGCAGGCGCAGGCGAAGTTATAAGTCGGCGTCTTGTCCGCGCGCATGATGACGAAGCTGTCGATGTTCTGCGGCTCAAATGTGATACGCCCCTTGATCGCGTCGGTAAATTCCAGCGCATGATCGGGCTTTTTAAGGCGGATAGTAAAGGGCCTCTCGCAGTTTAGAACCTCCTGCGCGCTTAAATGCTCGCAGTGCCCGTCGTAGCGATACGCCTCTCCCGCGTCTTTGGCGGCTTGCTTTTTCGCCTCAAGCTCCTCCTCGCTACAAAAACAGCAAAACGCCTTTTTCTCGGCGAGCAGCTTGGCTGCGAATTGGCGGTGGAATTTTAAATTTTTGCTTTGATAATACAGGCTCTGCCATTTAATACCGAAGCGCTTTAAAATTTCGATGATCTCTTGATCTTTGCCTTCGATATTGCGCGCAGTGTCGGTATCCTCGATGCGTAAAATAAAGCCGCTTTTATCTTGCAGCGAGCAGATGTAGTTAAAAATAGCCGCGCGTAAATTTCCGATATGCATATCGCCGGTGGGCGACGGAGCGAAGCGATACAATTTAGGTCCTTTGGGTTTAAATTTAAGCTGGGATTATACTTTTTACTTCCTAATAAAAAGCAAAAACAAAGCAAAAATAGGCTAATATCGGCGCATTTTATTTAAGGAGACAATATGAGTTTCATTCAGGAATTCAAAGAATTCGCGATGAAAGGCAACGTCATCGATATGGCGGTGGGCGTCGTCATCGGCGGGGCTTTCGGCAAGATCGTAACCTCGCTCGTAAGCGACATCATGATGCCGGTTTTAGGACTTCTTACAGGAGGTATGAATTTTACAGATCTTAAAATAGTGCTAAAAGAAGCAGTGGGGCAGACCCCGGCCGTTACGATAAACTACGGCTCGTTTATCCAAGTAACGGTCGATTTTATCATCATCGCGTTTTGTATATTCTGCGCGATCAAGGCGATCAATAAGCTTAAAAAGCCCGCTCCTGCGCCGGAACCTGCCGCACCTGCCGAGCCTAGCGAAGAGATTAAACTTCTTACCGAGATAAGAGACCTGCTTAAAAAATAGGTCGCGGCGATGCTTGAGAGAATCCCTTATTTTAAAGCTCTAAGCGCAGCGCAAATCGATCGTTTGGAGCAGATTAGCATCCATAAAAGCTACAAAAAGGGCGAAATTTTATTTTTCGAGGGCGAGCGCTCGCAGTATCTATTAATCCTGCTAAAAGGAATTTTAAAAATCTATAAAACCTCTGCAAAGGGGCGTGAGATCCATATGCGTGAGATCCGCCCCATCTCGCTCGTGGCGGAGATGGTAAATTTCGAAGAGACGAGCTACCCTGCAAGCGGCGTGTTTTCGACAAATGGCGAGGTGCTAAAGATCGATTATGAAAAATTTAAAAACGAGTTTATGAGCGATCCAAAGATTTGCCTGGAGCTTTTAAAATCGATGTCTGAGAAGATCCGAGCGCTAAATGCGGTCTTTGATAATCAAGTTGTGCTTAACTGCGACGGCAAAATCGCTAAGTTTATCAGCGAGAATTTTGATATTTTTATGAGCACGAAATACACTAGAATAGCCAAAATTCTAAACGTGACTCCCGAAACATTTTCGCGCACCATCACTAAATTTAAAAAGAGCGGCGCGCTAATTTTAGACGATAAGCAAGAAATCACGGGCTTTGATAAAGATAAGCTGGACGAGTATATCCAAGGCTAGAGTTTGAAAAGCGCCTATATTTTCCCGATTGTCGGCACGGTTTTATTCCTGTTTTTTAATCTTTACATCTACAGATCGATCAGCGCGCGCTTTACGCCATATAAAAATTTCGTGATCTTTCGCCCCGCTTTGAGCTTGCTTTGCGTAGCTTTGGCGATTTTAGATGCAATATTTTTTGTGGGTTTTGGGCTTAATGGAAGCTTTAAAAACGAACTGCTTTATAAGCTATGTGTATTTTGCATGGCAGCGTCCTTTTCGCTCTTTTTTATCTGCCTTGCTTACGATGTGCTAAGCGCCGCTGCGCATGTGGTTAAATTTAGCCAAAACAGGCGAAAATTTTTAAAAACCTTTATAGACGTAACCTTTGTAATAATGGCGTTTAGCTATATTTTTAAGGGGCTTTATAATGCACTAAAAATTCCAAAAATCACCGAGCGCGAAATAAAAATCAAAAACTTAGCTCGCGAGCTAAGTTTTGCCGTCATCTCGGACGTGCATCTGGGCGAGTTTTTGAAAAAGGAGTTTTTGCAAGGCGTTGTAGCGCAGATAAACTCGCTAAATTATGACGCGCTGCTGATCGTGGGCGATATGTTTGATCTGCGCTCGGATGAGCTCGGGGATATTTTGCAGCCTCTTGAGGCGATAAAAAAACCCATCTTTTTCGTCACGGGCAACCACGAGTATTACCGCGGCGACGCAAGCGGGCTTATCGCGGCAATGCAAAAAGCGGGCGTGCGGGTGCTGCAAAACGAAAGCGTGGAATTTGAAGGGCTAAATTTAATGGGCGTGCACGATCTTAGCGGCTTTCGCTTCGGATACATGCAGCCTGATCTAAGCGCCGCGCTAGCGCAGGCAGACCCCGATAAGCCAAAAATTTTACTCGCGCATCAGCCCAAATACGTCGTGGACTTCGTGCGCGACGAGGTCGATCTGTGTATCTGCGGGCACACGCACGCGGGGCAAATTTTCCCGTGGACGCTTTTGGTACTGCTTAGCCAGAAGTATCTTTACGGGCTGTATAACGACGGGCTGAAGCAAATTTACGTAAGCAGCGGCGTAGGGTTTTGGGGCCCGCCGATAAGGGTCTTTGCGGATGCCGAGATCGCGCTACTTAAGCTTAGAAAGGCATAGATGAGAAGTTTTATTTCGAGGATTTTCGGGGTTATCGCCGCGGTGAAATTCCCTAAATTTATACAAAATTTTATCAACCGCAAATATGTGGAATTTTTCAAAATCGATATGAGCGAATTCGATCCGCCGCAAAGCTACGCGAGCCTAAACGCTCTTTTTGCTCGCCGCTTGCTGCGCCCGCGCGAGATAGCGACAGACGAGACGGCTTTTATAAGCCCTAGCGACGGCATGATCTTTGAGAGCGGATGCTGCGCCGATATGCGGGCTTTTAGCGTGAAGGGCTGCGAATACAGCCTTAGCGAGCTGCTGGGGCGTACATTTACGGCAAGTGAAAGCGGCGGAGCGGCTAAAAATTTATATGACGAGGCCGTTGCTACGAACGGGAGCGGCGAGGTTGGAACCGGATGCGCAAAAGATGCCGGCGCAGGGATGAAATTTCGCGCCGCGCAAGCGAAAATCATAGGCGATAAAAATGGCGCAACTTATTCCGCGAGCGGCGTGCAGGCTGAAATTTATAGCGATAAAAGCGGTGCGAGCCGCGAGACGAGCACAATCGGCGCCCAAGACGGCGAAAATACAAAGGGCGTAAATTTAAGCTACGCAAACATCTATCTAAGCCCGCGCGATTATCATCATTATCACGCGCCGTGCGATCTGAGCGTGACGGAGGCGCTTTGCATACCTGCTGATCTTTACAGCGTGGCGAAGAAATTTTTACTTAAAATTCCAAACCTTTACGCCAAAAATGAGCGCGTGATTTTGAAGTGCAAAATGCGAAATGGCGGGATTTTGTGGATGGTTTTCGTGGGTGCTTTAAACGTAGGTAAGATGAGATTTGATTTCGATGCGCGAATACAAACGAATGCATGCGCAAGTAGAGCTGAGGCGCTTTACGAATATGAAAATTTAAACTTTAAAAAGGGCGATCATTTGGGAAATTTTGAGCTGGGCTCGACGATCGTACTCGTAGCGCAAAGCGAGTTTTTGAAATTTAAAATCCCGGCTGATACGTCCGTAAAATTCGGGCAGAAAATCGCAGAATTTAATGAAATTTCACAAAATTCCATTTAAAATGCAGGATTTTTTCTTTAACTAAAATTAATTTTATTTAAATTTGGCTATAATCATCTCACTTTAAATCAAAGGATTTAACATGAAAAATTTAAAAGCTTTTACGATGATAGAGCTTGTTTTCGTCATCGTCGTTTTAGGTATTTTGGCGGGCATTGCGGTGCCTAGATTAGCCGCTACGCGCGATGATGCTACTATCGCTAAGATGCGCGGAGACATCGCCGCCATTAGAAGCGGACTTTCGCTAGTTAGAAGCGAGAACATGATGAGGGGCGTGACTACGTGGCCTGCTTTGGAGGGTTCAGACAATGCCACTCTTTTTGATGGCGTTTTGCAGCAACCTATCTATCCTATGAGAGATGGCGGTAGGAACGGCTGGACTTTAAAAAAAGACGGTAGTGATAATGCCACATCCGAATATATCGCTAACGTAGCAGGAAAAAAGACTACTTTTTCTTATTATCCAACAAAAGCTAGTATACCCACTTCCGGTGCAAATAAAGATAGAAATGTCGGTTCGTTCGACTGCAATCATCAAGAGCCTCTTTGTCAATCCTTAGCTCAATAGCTAAATGCTCTATTATGAAGTTGCGGTTTTGGGCGCCAGCCTAAAGCCGCTTACTTATAGTTCAAATTTTAAAATCCCATCCTATCAAATCGTATCCGTTCCCGTAAAATCGAGCGTCAAATCCGCCGTGATTCTGCGCAAGGTTGCAAAACCGACCTTCAAAACCAAGGAAATTTTAGAGATTTCGCAGCTTAGATTTAGCCCATTTCAGATCGCACTTGCAAATTTTATCGCGTACTATTATGTCTGCGAAAAGGGCGTTGCATTCGGGATTTTTGAGCCTGCGAGCGATACGGCGCAGGATTTGCGGAATTTGCAGGAGGATCCTACGACCGAGCGGAATTGCGCTTGCAAGCAAATTTCCGTTAGTAAGCCAACCTCCGCTTGTAAGCAAACTTCTACCCACGAACAAAATTTTATTTCCAAGCAGGATTCCATCACCGCACAAAATTCTGTGCTCGACGATGATTTTAGTGCCACACACAATTCCGCCTCAATTCAAAATTCTACATTGACGAGGAATTCTACTACCACAGAAAATTCTGTTACCATCATAAATTCCGTCATCGCGCCAAATTCGATACAAAGGCAAAATTTAAAACAGGTACCAAATCCTACCTCACAAAATTCGGCATCAAATTCTACCTCCGCTCAGAATTCTATCCAAGAGAGGGACTTTGTCGATGAGCAAAATTCCGCCTCAATTCAAAATTTCGCATTGATTCAAAATTCTGTCGCCATGAAGACCGCCATAAATTTTGTTGCCGAACCTGATCCTACACACAAACAAAATTTCGCCATCGCGCAAAATTTGACCCAAGAGCGGGATTTTGCCAAGGGAGAGAATTCCATTTCGATTCAAAATTCTACTTCAGCGCAAAATTCCATCTCAATTCAAAATCCCGAGACCGTACAAAATCCCGTTTCGCTGCTATCCTCGCTTCAAATAGGTAAAATTCCAAACCTCACCCCCGCGCAGGAGCAAGCGCGTAAATTTGCCGAAGCCAATGAGACGTCGCTGATCTTCGGCGATACAGGCAGCGGCAAGAGCGAAATTTATATCGCGCTGATCGCGCAGGCGCTCGCTGCAGGCAAGCAGGCGCTGTTTTTGATGCCCGAGATTTCGCTAACGCCGCAGATGACGAAGCGGCTACAGAGCTATTTCGGCGAGCGGCTCGGCGTTTGGCACTCCAAAATTTTGCCCAAAAAAAAGCGCGAAATTTTAGAGAAATTTAACTCAGGCGAGATCCGGCTCATCGCGGGTGCCCGCTCAGCGCTGTTTTTGCCCTTTAGCGATCTGGGTCTCATCGTCGTGGACGAGGAGCACGACGACAGCTATAAATCGGCTGCTGCGCCGCGCCTAAATGCCCGCGACGCCGCAATTTTCGTCGGCAAGAAGCTTGGCATACGCGTGGTTTTGGGCTCTGCGACGCCCGCGCTTAGCACCTACGCGAAGCAGCCGCACTTCCGCCTGCGCGGCACCTATTTTAGCAGCGCCAAGCGCTTCATTTTCGACGAGAGCGAGACGGGGCTGAGCCCTAAAATTTTAACCGAGATCGGGCGCAGCCTCGAAGCCGGCAAGCAAGCGGTCGTGTTTTTGCCGACGCGCGCGAACTACAAATATATGGTCTGCGAAAACTGCGGGCAGATCGTGCGCTGCCCGTTTTGCGCCGTCGGGATGAGCTACCACGCGGACGCTGCGGCTCTAAAGTGCCATTACTGCGGCTTTAGCACGTTTTACAGGGCGTCTTGCGAAAACTGTGGCGGCGAGGTGATGCAGGCGCGCAAGATTGGCACCGGCGAGCTTGCCGCACAGCTTGCGGTGCGTTTCCCAAGCGCCCGCATCGCTAAATTTGATCGCGACGAGATCACCACACAGCGCAAGCTTGAGGCGCTGCTCAATAACTTCAACGCCCATAAAATCGACATTCTGGTAGGCACGCAGATGCTTAGCAAGGGGCACGATTACCATGGAGTCGATCTTGCGGTGATAATGGGGATTGACGAGCATCTGAGCTATCCCGATTTTAGGGCGCGCGAAAAGACGCTAGCGCTTGCGATGCAGGTGGCGGGCCGCGCGGGCCGCTCGGGGCAGGGTAGGGTCGTCATACAGACGCGCCAGAGCGGCTTTTTTAGGGATTATATCGAAAACTACGACGATTTTTTGCGCGACGAAGCGGAGTTTCGCGAGGGGCTCTATCCGCCGTATATGCGGCTTTTGCGCGTGCTGATCTCGCATAAAAACGAAAAAGTGGCGAGCGAGATAATGAACGTAGCGCTTGAGCTTTTACGCCGCAAACAGGCGGGAGATAGCGCGTTTGCATCGCATGACGGGCTGGACGCGAGGCAAGCAAATTTAAGCGCTTTAAATTTAGAAAATGCCGCGCAGCAGGGCAGTAAGCAGATGTCAATTTTTAAATTTCAAAGCTCGGATCCGCGCGAGAGCAACGCAAATTTAAACTATCAAAAAAACGCTTCAAATTTAAAAAATACCGCGCAAATTTTAGCTTGCGACGCAGGCACAGGTAGCGTAAATTTAAAGCCTGAAAGAAAGAGTAGCGTGCAAAATTTTATAAATTTAGCGACCGAAAATGCTGCCGAAAATTCCGTGCAGTATTTGAAAGAGAAAGCGAGCGAGAGCTTTGAGATCATCGGCTACGGTAAGGCGGGCATCGCCTATATCGCGTCGAAATTTCGCTTTGAAATTCTGCTGCGGGCTAGCTCGCACGTGCCGCTGATTAACGCCGCGCGCGCGCTTGAGCATCTGCCCGTCGAGATCGATATGGATCCCGTAAACTTCGGCTAGACAGAGCTTTTAAAATTCGAGCGAAATTTTATCCGCCGCGGACGCCTTTTTGCAGCGTTTGTTTGCGGAGCGGGCTAAAAAAGAGTGGCAAAATTTCGGGTAAAATTTAAGGAGACGATTTGAGCGATAATTTAGATGAGCTAAGAGAAGCCTTACGCAGAAGTCATGCAAAGGCGCCTCGCAGATCGCAGACAGATAGTGATAGCCTGATGCTTGCGATCTGAATTTAAAACCGGATTTAAAACTAGATGGCTCGGAGTTTGCAGATGATAGTACAGAAACATATACCTACAAGAACGCGAGCCTTTCGAGCAAGGATAATACCATAATCATAGATTATGACAGAGCCCCATTAATCATCACGGATCATCTCTATTGCGATTACGTTAAATATCAATTCCCCGCGATGTGCTGCGTATTTTTAATATTTTTGTTTTTTGCCGTCATCGTGGTAGGGCCGCCAGAGCTAGGCGTATTGCAAATGTTTATCCTAGTGCCCTTGCCGCTCATAGAGGCAGCTAGGCGCGAGGGCGAAGCATATTTCGTGATGACGAACTCCGCCGTCGCGTATTATAAAAAGGGCGAAATTGTGAAATTTTTTGAGCTACAAAAGATCGGTGCGATGGCGATTAGCTTCGATTGCAGACGGAGTTGGAGGCAGCAAATGCCGTTAGCCCTTAAGATCGTTATCGCCGTTTTGGTTTTACTCGCGCTTAAGTTTGGCGGAGACGACGAAAGCGTGAGTGTTAATATTAGAAATATAGTTTGTATTTTTACTATGGTACTTACCCTGCTTTACGGCTCTAAGATATTTATGCATCTACATAATGGCAGCCTCGGATTTTTCGGCATTCACGATCAGCTCGTGCTATATAAAGAAAACGCCAACGTCGATATAATGAATATTTTGATGGCAAACAAAGATGAATACGTGCAGCTACGAGAGTATTTCTTAGCCGTGCTAAATGTCGATATAGACGAGCTACGGCGCACGATGTCGGTTTTCGATGAAAAGATAGAATTTAAGAAATTTAAATTCTAAATCGGCGCGCTTGAGGGTTTGTCCTCAGGAACAAATATAGACTCCGTGAGTTTTGGTTAGGCGCGCAGTTAAGCGAATTTTATTTATATAAATTTTGCCCGCGGAATTTACATGATACGACGATAAATTTTACGCCCCGTCATTCTTATATCAGATTAAAATCAAAATATAATATCAAATTGCAAATGCGATTTAATCTTAACGGGATATAATAAGTCATCGCTCTTTTTGAAAGAGGCAAAACTATTTGCACCGATATAGAGCATATAAAGGCAACGATTTGAAAAAACTACTTAGAAATTTTATGATTTTTGCGGGTTTTATCTTTATGTTATACACCTCCTATTTTCTATATTTTTATTCTAAAAGAGCCGAATATGCGGCTATTTTATTGCAGAAGGCGCTTAGGTATGAAGAGGAATTTTTTACTGAGAAAACACAAAATTTAGACCCGTCTGAGCAGATTAAGCTACGGCATGAGTTTGAAAAAGAGAAATCAAAGCTAGAAAAATATTGCAGCGATGCCATAATAAACGGCGACAATAGCCATTGCAAGGTTTACTATAATCTCGATTTCGACTATATCCATTTTTACGACGGGCGAAATCAAGATATCGCGCTAGGCTACGACTTTGATAACGAAAGCATCGAATTTTATAAAAAGCTCGCAGATCATTATGATTACGAAGGTAAAAAATGCAGATCGCGCAGGGCATACAGCGAGCACCATGCGACATTTGCTATTGATAATTTTGAGTATGCGACGTTTTGGTTGGGAGATCATGGCGAATTCACCTTAAAAGATCCATACATTCATGAATGTGAATAAAAGTGATCGGTAATTGAAACACTGAAAGCCTGCCGTATAGATCGGTGGTATATGCATAAATTCATATTTGTGCGGATACGATAATGTATTTTATACTTTGATTAAGTAATTATGTTGTATAAGCTTATACGACCGATAACAAAAAACGCTTTTAAAGCTTCAAAAGCTCATTTTAAGGAGTGAGGGATGCAAGTTCGTGCTTTTATTTTAGCGACCTTGTTTGTCGTATCGTTCGCAAAAGCGGACGATATAAAGCATCCATCGATGCCATGGCAACTGGAACCTATTTTATGGAAAATTCAAGATAAAAAAGTTGTAAGAAAAGCCCTCCACGAACCTATGATCCGGGGTGCAACTACCTTTAATGGCAAGAGTTTTTATTTTTTTACGATAGAAGATAATGCAACGCTCAAAAAAGAGTATGAAGAGCATTTATCAAAAGAAAGAGACTTCTGCAACGACTTTTACGATGATCTGTTCGAATGGAAAAATATAAATATAATCGAACCTCTGGTTTTTGATACGACGGATTACAATGACCCCATTTTAAAGAAAAATATGGGCGATTGCTGGTATATGGATATGAATAAAACGATTAAAGACGGCTTTAGCGGGCGCGGATTTACATTATATAAATTTGATAATAAGCTTTTGTATATTATGATTTATAAAACCACTCCTTATATATATCAGACGGATGATTTCGCAAATCTTGCTTACATTTTAGATCCCAAAGAGTGTAGTAAAATCACAAAAGATCCTCGTAGCAGGGTAAATTTGGAGATTCCAGGCAATATCATATATAAACGGCGTCTGTTTTATGCCGAACCGATACGTTATAAAGATATAGACTATCTACTTTTCATAGATTTTGACAATACGCACAGCGGACAACTATTCAACGTCGCAATCAGGAAATTTAAAGACGGTATTTTGCAAATACCTGTTTGTAGCAATTCATACGTAAATACGAAGCTTTATCGATAGGGGCGGTTATGTGGGTTCATATTTTCATCTTAATGATCGCATTCGTACTATTTGCGAATGCAAACGATGTAAGCGATACGGAAATTCCTTTTGATTTAAAAATAGCTTTATGGAAAGCTAATGATAGGAAAGTAGTAAGAAACAATCCTTCCGGTATGGTAGAAGGAGAAACCACTTTCAACGGAAAAACCGTTAGCTTTTGGCAAATAGATAGAAATGCAACGCTCAAAAAAGAGTATGAAGAGCATTTATCAAAAGAAAGAGACTTCTGCAACGACTTTTACGATGATCTATTCGAATGGAAAAATATAAGCGTAATCAAGCCTCTGGTTTTTGATACGACGGATTACAATAACCCCGTTTTAAAGAAAAATATGGGCGATTGCTGGTATATGGATATGAATACAACGATTAGAGACGGCTTTACGGGGAGAGGATTTACGTTATATAAATTTGATAATAAGCTTTTGTATATTATGACGTATAGAGATTTTCGGCAATACGAGATGTCTTTTGCAAATTTTATGTATATTCTAGATCCGCAAGAGTGCAGTAAAATTATAAAAGACCCCTCATACGATTCATATTATAGCAGGGCAGATTTTGAGGATTATCGAAACAAGATCGCAGGAGATACCCTGATTTATTTCGGACCGATAAAATATAAGAGCGAAGATTATCTACTTTTTATCGATTCCGTAAATTTAATAAACGGTCTTAAAGCGGTTTCTATTCAAATTAGTAAATTTAAAGACAAAGTTTCGCGAACATCCGTTTCTATAAATTGTATAAATTCGTATTTAAATACAAAAATTTATCGTTAAGGAGTAAATCATGCAAATGCATTCAGTTGCGATTGATAATTTTAAGCATGCGAAATTTTGGCTGGGAAATCATGGCGAATTTACCCTAAAAGATCCTTTTATCGCTATGGTTTCGGGTCGCTTATTTTTTGCTTTCATATCTGCATTTTTAAAATTTTGTTCAGATTTTGCGTCGCCGCACATGCCTTGCTCGCCCCTTTTTGATATACAGCGCTTATTCCTCGCTTCCCTCCGTTCGTACGATCAGGCTTTTTGGAAGGCGAAATTTCTCGATGATCTCGCACTCTTTGGCGCGCATCTGCCCTTCGTCGCTTTCGTGATCGTAACCTAGCACGTGCAGCATGCCGTGTGTAAAAAGCAGCGCCGTCTCGTCATCCCTGCCGTGCCCCAGCTGCGCGGCTTTCAGCTCTACGAGGTCTAAATTTATCACAACCGAGCCGAGCAGCACGGGGGCGAAATTCTCGCCGTCAAAATTTTCATTCTTTAAATTTTCATCGTCAGAACTTTCGCTCTCGGAATTTTCGGAATTTATAGTATTAGAATTTTCGCTCGCAGAATTCGCGACGCCTGTATTTTCACTAGCAGAATTTGCAGCGTTTAGAATTTTATCGCCGCTGTTTTCATGCGCGGAATTTTCCTTGCTCAAATCTCCGCCGAAGCCCGCAAACGCCGCAGGATCGAGCGGGAAGCTCAGCACGTCGGTCGCCTTATCAATGCCGCGCGTTTGCGCATTTAGCTGCCGCATCTCCTCGCCGCGCACGAAAATTAGCTCGACGCTCCCGCCGCCTAGCTCCGCCACGATAGCGTCCAAAATTTCGGGATAGAGCTGCTCGCAAAGTATCATTTTTACCCCTCTTTTATAAAATTTTCGTATAATTTTAGCAAAAAAAGGACGAAAATGAGAGCTTTATGCGTGATCAGCGGCGGTATGGACAGCGCGACCTGCGCCTATATCGCGAAGCGCGAAGGTTACGAGATCGTGGCGTTGCACTTTGACTACGATCAGCGCACGATGGGCAAGGAGCGCAAGTGCTTCGGTAAAATTTGCGACGATTTGGGGGTCGCAAAGAGGCTAATTTTAGACGCTCGCTTTATTGCACAAATCGGCGGCAGCGCCCTTACGGACGGCGCCTTGCCGATCAGAAAGGGCGCGGCGGAGCTTTGCGGCGCGGTAAATACTACCGGCGCCGAGATTGACAGCGCGGTAAATTCCAAGAGCGCCGAGCTTGGAGAGCTAAATTTTATCGAGACAAATTCTGCCGCCGAAGTAAACGGGCAAAATTCTATCGCAGCGAATTCTATTAATGCCGAGATCGGCGGGCAAAATTTTACTGCGTTAAATTTCTCGACGAGCTCCGCAGACGTTCCGCTCGGTGCAGATTCGGCGCGAAATAGCGGCGGTTGCGTGCAGAGCGGTAAAATTTTAACCCAAGGCGGCGAAGCTTCACTCGGGGACAATGAAATTTCACCGCAAGGCAGTAAAATTCCGACTCAAGGCGGCAAAATTTTAGCTCGCGACGACAAAATTTCATCACAAGATAGCGAAATTTCACCTCAAAGCGGAGCCGAGCCGCAGCAGGGCGATAAAATTCCACCCAAGCACGCAGAAGGTGAAATTTCGCCTCAAAGCCAAAACAATCAAATTTCATCGCCAAGCCGAAGCGATAAGATTTCACTGCCAGGCGGCGAGAGCGCGTTTTTAGATCTGCCGAGCACCTACGTGCCGTTTCGCAATGGCGTGTTTTTGAGCATCGCCGCCGCCCTTGCCGAGAAGGAGCGCTGCGACACGATTTTCATCGGCGTGGTGCAGGAGGACAGCAGCGGCTACCCTGACTGCGGCGCGGAGTTCATCGGCGCGTTTGAGCGAGCGCTTGAGCTGGGTACGAGCCGCGACTTTCATCCGCGCATCAAAACCCCGCTTGTGCACCTTAGCAAGGCGCAGATCGTCTCGCTGGCGCTTAAAATCGGCGTGCCGCTGGAGCTTACGTGGAGCTGCTACGAGCGCGAGGACGCTGCGTGCGGGCTTTGCGACAGCTGCCTACTGCGGCTTAAAGGCTTTGCGGGCGCCGGCGCGAAAGATAAAATCCCTTACGCGATAGAAATTTAGACGCGCCGCGGCGAAATTTATCGAGCTCGCGCGACTCGGCGTGTCATCGCAGCGCTTGATATGCGCGGGTTTTGAATACGTAGCGCCGCATGATTTGCGGCGGGATTTCAAACATACGGCGGCGGTCTGCGCTTTGGCGCGCGCCGAGCTGCGACTGTAAATTTAAACTGCGCTTCGGAATTTGAAAAATTTTAACGCGAGCGTTGCGTATGGTTCAAAGCGAAAATTAATTATAAATTTAATTCCTGCGCTATATTTATTAGCATATAGGCGGTTATAAACATAGCGTAGTATAATCCGAGAATTAAATTTTAAAGGAGTGGAGAATGGCGTTTGAAAATGCGATCATCACGAAAGAAGATGATGAGAAGTATGGATTAAGTAAAATATTTTATAAATATAATCCCACTTATAAAACCTTACCCGATGGAAAATCATGGGTCGTCGATAAAAATGCAGATTGCTGGTTTATGGAAACTAAATTTTTTCAAGATCCGGAATACGATCATGCATATCTTAAGAAATCGGTTTGGACTTTATATTGTAAAGGAGAGATAATAGAGGCTACGCTTGATTACCAAAATAATATATCAGATACAGAAAAATTTCATAGAATTTGGAAGCTTTTAGAATTAAAGCCAAAAGAAACCAAATCCATTTCAAAAAATCAAATACTTATGCTTTTAAATAAAATTTTGAATGTATATGGATATGACGGCGCTTGGGGACAGATTGAAAATTTCACTATGGAATTACAGGATTTAGTTGCTGGGAAGGAAAAATAAAATGGCGTTTGAAAATGCAATCATCACCAAAGAGGATGATGAGAAATACGGGTTGAGCAAAATTTTTTATCAATATAGTCCGTATCATGAAGAACTACCTAGAAATTTTGTTGTTGATAGACAAAAAGATATTTGGTTTCTTTTAATTGAAAGACTACCAAATGAAGGGTATGATTATGGTTATGGGAGCAAAAAGCTATGGAGGCTTTATATTCAAGGAAATAATTTAGATATTCTTTTGGATTACGAATATGATCAAGAAGTGGATGGACGCAAATTTCAAAGGGTGTGGAAAATTATCGAGATAAATGTTATAAATTCTATTATTCCAGATAATGAAGTTATTAAAATATTGAGAGATATTTTGATTGATTTTAAATTTAGACCAGGCTGGGAGGATAAGGATGATTTTAGTGTAGCATTAATAGATGTAAGAAAGGAAAAATAAAATGGCGTTTATTGCAGAATATATTTCTAAAGAGGATATTAAGAAATATGATATTATAAATCGTGTAGATCAGTGCTTGGCAAAATATCATTATGATCCACAGGAGCCCAATGAAATAAAGTGGTTGAACTGGGTCATCGACAGGCAAAGAGATATTTGGCTTATCTTTGTTTGTAGCCCGCATCTGCCTGATCCAAGAGACGGATATACCGGAGAGATGATTTGGCTGCTTTATTATAAGGGTAGAGAAATCGAGCTTGACATTAGACGGGTCTATGACGAAACCACAAGTAAAATGCTAGTCGATAATCCGTTTTTTATTAAATATAAGCTGGAAAATATAAATTCTAGTATTGACGGAATTTCGTTAGATGAACTTTATGGCGTCTTGAATGAGGCTTTAAAAGAATATGGCAATCGCGGTATTGACGGTAGAAAATTTCTACCAAAAGAACACCAGATTGTAACATTTTTACACGATTAAATATAAAGGATAAAAAATGACACGAGAACAAGCCGATCAAATTTTAGTAGACATTGCAAGCGACAAGGACGTGCGCAGCGGCAGCGACACCGATGGCGGTGTGAGCACGAGAGAAATTTAACAAAACGCGGCGCGAGCCCGAAACGCGATGTGTAAATTCAAAGCGAAATTTATCCGAAACCTAACCGTGAGCGAGCGCGAGATAAAATTTTACTCAAATGTCCAGCGCGTGAGAATCCGCTAGCGGACGCAGATTATTTGTAAATTTTAAAATTTCACTCAAACGCCGAGCGTAGATTTAGATGCGGAATGATCTCAAGCTCTGTAGGTGCGACGAAATCCTTTTTACGCAGCTTTTCTATCGCTGCGCGCGCGATCATAGCGGCGTTATCGGAGCAAAATTTCATCGGCGCAAAAAGTATCTCGCAGCCCGCCCGTTCGCACATATCCGTTAGAAGTCCGCGCAGATGCAGGTTCGCGCTCGCTCCGCCCACGACGCCGAATCGCGCAAAGCGGCGCAGCTCAAAGATCCGCTGCAATTTATCCAGTATGTGCGCGCACGCCGCGTCCTCAAAGCAGCGCGCCAGATCGCGCATCGCCCGCTCATCCAGCTCGCCCGCCTCTTTTAGCTTTTCGATCTGCACGCGCACGGCGTTTTTAAGCCCCGAAAAGCTATACTCCAGCCGTCTGTCGCCCTTTAGCGGCACGGGCAGCTCAAATCTCGGCTCGCCGTCTTTGGCAAGCTCCTCGATGAGTGCGCCGCCGGGGTAGCCAAGGCCTAGCATCTTTGCGATTTTATCGAAGCTCTCGCCGAAGCTGTCGTCGCCGGTGGTCGCTAAAATTTCGATACCCCCCGCAGCGCCGATATCCAAAACCATCGTATGCCCGCCGCTAACGAGCAAAACGCCCATCGGGAATCGCGCCTCACCGTCCAAAAACAGCGAGTAAACGTGGCCTATGAGATGATTTACGCCGATGAGCGGCAGATTTAGCGCGAGCGCGAGCGCTTTTGCCATATTCACGCCGCCGATCAGGCTCACGCTGAGCCCCGGGGTATTGGTCGCTGCGACGGCGCCAAGCTCGCTAAAATAGGGTTTTGCGCGCTGTAAAATCCGCGGCAGCGCCTCAGTATGCAGCCTCGCGGCAAGCTCGGGCACGACGCCGCCGTATTTGGCGTGATCAGCCTCCTGACTTATTTTTTCGTAAAATTTCAGCTCGAAACTCCGCTCATCCATCACTGCGACCGAGCTGTCGTCGCAACTGCTCTCAATAGCAAGTATCACACAAAATCCTTAAAATTTTTCGCTCATTATACTCAAAAATCGGCTCTGCGGCGCGGATGAAATTTTAAAATTTAAAACGGCGCGCTTTAAATTTTGTCTTTGTCGCGGCATGTTCGCGCTCGCGGGGCTAAATTTTAAAATGCGCCGTTCGGCTAGGTCGCGACATGCTGACGGAATTAAATTTAAAACGTGTCGCCGCGCATCTTGCTTACGCGCCGTGGTTTGTCTGCCGCGGCGGATAAAATTTTAAATAGATGAAATTTTAGCAGTCGAAATTTAGCGGGCAAATTTAAAAAGGCCTTTGGATTTTAAAGCTCCAAAGGCCGTTGCGATTAAATTTGGCGGCAAATTTAAAGGCTAAATTTCGGGCTCTTGCTCCTGTTTTTTCTCGCCGCTTGGGATCGCCGTATCGTACCAATCGAGCTTGCGCGTAAAATACATCACCAAAGAGATCACCGCGAAGATCATCAAGCTTCCCATTAATAGGGCGTAGTCTTCGGAATTTAAGATGACATAGAGGATCGCATATGAAACGAGCTGAACGCAAGTGATGAAAATGCCCCAGCGCGCGCCTTTGAAAATCGCGCTTGCGTAGAAAAATACTATCGCGCTGACTGCGATCGCCGAAGCAGCATAGCTAAGCGCAAAGCCCATGTGTTCGGAGAGTGAAAGTACCAGCAGGTAGAAAACGACGTCCTCAAGCCCGATGAGTAGATATTGGATCGGGTGGATGCGCTCGTGAGTATAAACCTCGCACAAAAAGATCGCCAAAAACGGCACCGCTAAGAATAACAGAGCGTAATCCGTGCAGCGCTTAATCAGCGAGTAGTTGTTCACGGGCTCGATGAAGCCGATGCTTACGGCGTCATTTCTATCGTCGTTGCTGCGCCAGTTCGTCATAGCGACGCGGTCATCTTGATCTGCAAGCCACGCAGGAGCAATGCCTGCGGCTAAGCCTGTAACTTCCCACGAAGCTTTAAAACCGCTAGCGCTTACCTCGCGCGATTTGGCGATAAAGCCGCCGCCAAAGCTAGGCGATGCCCAAGTAGAGCTAATTTCAAAACGGCTATTTTGCGCGATCGGAGCTAGATGAAGTGCCTCGCCGCCTTGGATTTTAAGCGTACCGCTGATGCTAAAATCAGACGACAGCGCGGAAGCGGGGAGCTTGTAGATTAGGCTTCGATCGAAAATTTTAGCTTCGGTGTTGCCGTGATATTGCTTAAGCTCCTTGCCGTTTAAGCTTAAAGCGGGGGAGGCGGTGAAGGATTTTTGATTGCCTACGCCGAGCACTAGCACGGCTTCGTCGAAATTTAGCCGCGCAGGATCGACGCCGAGCTCGGCGTAGTTTATCGCCTCAAAGTCCGCCTTAAGCGCAAAATCGCCGTTATATATCGGAACGCGAAAAATCCCGCGCTTTAGATAGGTGGGGTCGATCTGCGCTGCGAGGGAGTAGTTTTTTGGCACGATGATGAAATTTTTCTCTACGCGCCTTTTTACGAGCTCGTTGTTGCTTTTGTCTATCGCTTCGATTATCTCTGCGTAGGGCACTACGATCGCAAGGCCCTGGATTTGCAGCTCGCCGCCTACCGGCGTGAGGATCGAATCCTGCGCGAGCTGCTTGGTTTCGGAGCGCGAGTAGGTGAGGTTATCAATAAAGCTTAGCGGGATTAGCAGTAGCAAAAGCAGCACTAAAACTATAAACGGCTTCGTCCAAAACGCGCCACGAATGGCATTTTTAGTAGAATTTAACAAAGGCTCTCCTTTTAAGTAGAATTAAAAATAGAATTTTAACGACGAAGAGTAAACGGACGGCGCTTGAAGCGGGAGGAATTTTATAAATTCTAAAAGAACTTCGGATGTGAAGCGCTGCGAATATCGCTTTGAATTTTGGGAATTTCGCCGCAAGATAGAATTTCATTGCGAATGAGAATTTTGCTATTCGCAAGAATTTTACGAGAAAATTTCTGTTAGTAGAATTTAAAAGCTTGAAATTCTAAGTCTAAGAATTTCAAATTTATAAAACCCTTAGAATTTTGAAATTCCAAGGGTTTTGAATTTTTAAAATTTCGCCGCTTTAGCGTGCAAAATTTCGTACCGTCATCTCGCGTAAGCTTTAAAATTTATACGCCACGCTTAGCTTGAAATTTCGTCCCGGCTCCCAGTCGATAGCGTTTGAATCCCCGGTAAAATCGGCGCTGCGCTGCGAGTGCGATGCGTAGGCTTTATCAAAGAGATTGTAAACGCCCGCGTTGATCTCAAGCCCTTTAAATCGTCCGCCATCCGGAGCGTAGGTCACATATAGATCGTGAACTGCGTAGCTAGGCACTTTTGTTTTTTCGTCGCTAGCTGCGGAGGCTACGTTTTTGGAGTCGAAAAAGAGCAAGTTATAGCCCAGCAGTAGATCCGCCGCAGAGATTGCGTACTCGGCATTGAAAGTGTATTTATCGCCATAGTCGCGGTAGCCGATGATGTTTGAGCTTAGATAGCCCGAGCCGCTGCGCACGCGATCTTTATATTCTACGTGCTGGTGGGTGTAACCCGCAGCAAGGCTCAAATCATCTAATATCAATCTTGCGTAAAGCTCGACGCCGTCAATATCCGCACCGCCTGCATTAGCCCTGCATAAGGTGCCCTGCGCGCCTCCCGGGCAGCCGATAACGCCGCCGCGAGCATTGTTATCTACGATGAGATTTTTATATTCCGTCCTGAAATACTTCGCAGTTAGGCTTACCGAGGAATTCTCTCCTAGATCGCTTTTGTAGCGACCGCCTATTTCGTAGGCGTTGCCCGTAGTGGCTTTTAAATTTTCGTTAGCCATCCAGCTTAGTGGTCTGCCGCGGCTAGTGCCCGCAGCCATCATGCTCTCCATTACGTCAGGTCCTCTAAATACTCGCGCATAGCTGGCAAACGCTCCAAATCCCGCGCCGATCTCGTAATCAAGCGCCAAGGCGGGGCTTACTTCGTCGAATTTATATTTGTAGCTCGAGATATTCGCGCCTCTACCGTTGTAAGTTTTTAACTCGTGCCTTTCGTAGCGCACGCCGGGAGTTATCGTAAGCCCGCCGTATCGCATAGCATCCTCGATATAAAAGCTATAATTATCGACCTTCTCGGGGCGTAGATTGCCGGGCTTAACGTAGTTTTCGGAGCGGTAGTAATCAAAGCCGTAGCGCAGCGTATGAGCCAGATCGCCCGTTTCAAATTTACTCTTAGCGCCGATTTTGCCGCCTTTGGTCTCGACGCCCCATTTTACGTTCGTCGAAGTCGATCCGATGCGTTGATGCTTGGTGTAATATCCCGTGATGTCGAGCTCTAGCAGGTCGCTTGGATTATACGTGTATTTGATCGTGTGTGTATCGCGCTCGTATTTGCGGTTATCCAGCTGTCCGTTTAGCCATGAGCCGAATTCTGGGCGCAAAGGATACAAGCCTTTATACTGCATATGCTCAGTAGAGAACGAAATTTTATGAAAATCCAAAAAGCTATAGCCCGCTTTTAATAAATAATTTATATCGTTGCCATCACCGCCCGTAGGTTTGCCATTGCCGGATTCGCCGAAGCCGTATCCGTAGTGCTTAAACGCAGCAAGCATATCTAGGCTATCAAACGCCCTGCCATAAAGCATCGCGCTTTGCGAATAGCCTTCGTTATTGCTTGTATAGCCCACTTTGAGCTTGGCGCCGATATCCTGACCCTCTTCGAGCAGGTCGTTGGCATCCACAGTCTTAAAAGCTACCGAGCCACCCAAGGCGCCCGAGCCGTTTACGACCGAGCGCGCGCCTACATCGACCTCTACGGCTTTGATAAGATCAGGATCGATTAGTAAATCGGCGTTGTGATGAAAGGTATTGCCGTTTTGCTTCGCGCCGTCAATCGTGATATTTAGACCGCGATCGCTCACGCCGCGCATATAAATTTTTTGATTCATGCCGTTGGTGCCGCCCACATAAACGCCTGGGATGTCGCGAAATACATCTTTGATGAGCGTAGCGTTGCGAGTATTGATTTTGATATCATCCACGGTGCTAGGCGTGCTAGAATCGCTAGTAACTTCGATTACGCCTAGGTTTTGCGTATTTGAATCCTTGCTTTTGGATACGTCCGTAGCGCTTGATTTCTCGTCTGCTTGTGCGCTTAAGCAAAGAACCGCGCACAAAGACAAAGCCAGATGAAATTTTTTCATACGAAACTCCTAAATGATAATGAGATTAAAAAATGGCAAATAATATAAAATTAATCTTTTATTTTGTATTAATTATCAAGACGTTTTAAAATCATTAAAATTCTATCACCGAATGCTTTATTATCATTAAATAAAGCTAAATGATAAAATATAATTTAAATATCGATCATCAAAATTTTAGTAAAAATTAAATCTATTTTTGATAAAATCGCTCATTTTTTTGGCAAGGCACTTTGCTGAATTTATAAAAATTTTTAAAATTTTTAAGGAGAGCTTATGGGCATTATGGAATTTTTGGCGCATTACGTGGATTACATTATCTTTGCGATCCTCGGATTTATGAGCTTTTTAGTCGTGTGGTTTACTATCGAAAGGCTGCTTTTTTATTCGAAGGTTAAGGCGAGCGATTACAAAAGCAAAGCGCTATATGAAGAGGCTCTGACAAAAAATTTAACGACGCTTTATATTGTTTATTCAAATGCCCCGTACATCGGTCTTTTAGGTACTGTCATCGGCATTATGATCACATTTTTTGATATGAGTACTGCAAGCGGTATCGATACCAAGGCTATCATGCAGGGTCTTTCGCTTGCGCTTAAAGCTACCGCTACCGGTCTAGTCGTCGCCGTGCCTACGCTCATCATCTACAACGGCTTCGTCCGCAAGGTAGATGTACTTCTAAACCGCTACGATGAGGTAGAAAGATGAGCATCCCTAGACGAGACGGGCTAAATATCGTTCCGTTCATTGACATTATGCTGGTGCTGTTAGCGATCGTGCTTAGTGTCTCGACTTTCATTGCGCAGGGGCATATCAAGGTAAATCTTCCATCTTCTTCAAGCTCGCAAAATCCGCAAGAGGATAAAAAAGTTACCATCAAAGTGGATAGCGAATCTAAAATTTATCTAGACGATGTCGCAATAAGCGAGGATGAGCTTGAGAAAAAAATTGCCGCACTTGATAAAAACGATCTTGTCGTATTAAAAAACGATAAAGACTCGAAATTTTCCTCTTTCATTTCTATCATGGATGTCCTAAAAAAGGCGGGCCATGAAAAATTTGCGATCGTGACCGAAAAAGAGCAATGAATAAAGATAGCGCAATAGGCTTCATTGTATCTTTGGTGCTGCATTGCATCATCGCTGTAGGTGTTTTTGTTCTTTTATCGTCGGCACCGAAGCCGCCTAGCATGCCCGATATGATAGCCTTTTCCATCGATAGCATAATGGATGAGGCCAAGCAGGGCGATATCTCCGATGAACCCAATATCCCGCCTCCTTCCGATCAGTCCGAACCGGATCCTGAGCCAGAGCCCACTCCGCCTGAGCCTGAGCCCGAACCGGAACCAACTCCGCCGGAGCCAGAGCCAATACCAGAGCCAGAGCCGATTCCTGAACCGGAGCCTATACCAGAGCCCGTAGTCGAAAAACCAAAACCGGTCGAAAAGCCTAAGCCAAAGCCGGTAGAAAAACCAAAACCGATCGAAAAACCTAAGCCGAAAAAAGAGCATAAAGTTCAAAGCAGCGATAGGAATTTAACGGCAAAATTTGACCCGACAAAGCCTATTTCACTGGGTAGCGGCGGGGGCGGCGGCTCCAGTAGCGCAGGTGGTGGTAGCGACGCTATAACAAGCCGCGGAGATCCTAGCAATAGCGATGTCGGCAAGAAAATTTTTGCCATTATTTCTCGCTACGCGCAGTCACACTATCCTAAAAATGCGCAACGTATGCGTAAAATCGGCGTCGTAGGCGTGCACTTTACCTATACGGCAAGTGGCGATGTTAAGGGTCTTCGCGTTACGTCTTCTTCTAATGTCGATTCGCTTGATGAGGGCGCGTTAAGCGCGGTCGAGCGCACCAAAGGTAGCTTTCCAAAGGTCGAGAAAGATATGGAATTTAACTTTAGCATAAAGTATACGCTAAATTTCAACTAGCCTTAAAGCTTCTACTAAAAACTCCTGCCTGGGCGGTAAAATTTTAAAATTTTACCGCCCTTGCCGCTTTATCTTAGCTCGCAAAATTCTATCTCGGCAAAGTGAAATTTTAAAATTTACTGCTCTTACTACCGCTTTTGTCGCTCTGCCGCATGAGCTTTTATAAACGGATTGGCGCCGTGAAATTTAAAATTTAAACGGAGAAAATTATGTCTTTTCAAATTTAGCCAAGCAAGCATCTTAAAGCGTTAAAATTTTAAATTTAAGCTGCGAAATTGCTAGAAAATTCCACTGATTTTAATGGAATTTTTACTATAATTTTGTATGAAATTTAAAAGATTAAAGGAAATTTATGATAGACGTTTACGACTTGGCGGTGATCGGCGGCGGTCCTTGCGGCATCGCTTCCGTAGTAGAAGCCAAAAGAAACGGGCTTGCGCATGTGCTTCTGCTTGAAAAAGGCGACAACCACTCTCAAACGATTAGGCAGTTTTACAAAGATAAAAAGCGCGTCGATAAAGAATATAAAGGTTTTGACAGCGAGACGCGCGGCTCTATTTCGTTTGAGACCGGCACGAAAGAGAGCGTGCTAAATTATTTCGACGAGCTCTTAGATAGCGACGAAATCGATACGAATTTCAAAAGCGAGGTAGAAAAGATCGAAAAGCACGCAGATGAGTTTTATATCACGACTAGCTCGGCTGGATACCGCGCGCGCAACGTCATCGTCGCAATTGGTAGGATGGGCAAGCCCAATAAGCCCGCTTATAAAATTCCGCCTTCGATCACGCAACGCGTAAATTTCAATCTAGATAAATGCACAATCAATGAAAAAATTCTAGTCGTTGGAGGCGGTAACTCAGCCGCAGAATACGCTATAGCGCTGTGTAAAACCAATGTCGTGACGCTTTGCTATCGTAAGCCTAAATTTACCCGCCTAAACGAGACGAACGAAAGCGACGTAATGCGCGAGACCAAATACGGCAACATCATCTTGCGTTTAGGCATCGATATAGAGGCTCTTGAGAATGAAAACGGCAAGGTGCTGGTAAAATTTGATGGCGGCACCGAGCTCGTGTTTGACCGCGTGATATACGCGATCGGCGGCACGAGCCCGATTGATTTTCTTAAAAAATGCGGCATCGCTTACGATGAAAACGGCGTGCCGATCGTGGATGAAAATCTCCAGACTGCCACTAGCGGGCTTTACGTTGGCGGAGATCTCATCAGCAGAAGCGGCGGATCGATCGTAGTAGCGATAAATCACGCCCATACCATCATCAAAAACATTCGCAGATGAGGCTTTATCAGCCGAAAAAGGGTTATCGCTACACGAGCGATACGATTTTTTTGTGGAATTTTATAAGAAGCTCAGGCGTGCGTCAAGCTGACGCAGCATCGCAAAATGGCTCTTGGGCGCTGGGCTGTGGCGCGGAATTTAAGGATGCGACAGATAGGAGCTTTAATGCGCAGTTTTGCGCCACGGATTGCGCAGGCGGTGAGGCGGAATTTTGCACCGAGGATTGCGCTTTTAGCAAAGAAGAGTTGTATGCCGCTGACCATAGCGCGGAGAATGATCGCGATTTTGGAGGTAAGGGCTGCGCCGAATTCCAGGCGGAATTTAAAAAGGAATTTCAAGCGGGATTTCAGGATAAATTTCAAAGCGAGCGCTGCAAAAATTCTGATTTTCAAAGCGATGAAGCCTGGCATGCTTTAAAGCCTGACATTGCAAGCGGTGAAAATTTTAAATTTTGTGACGAGCAAATCGCGCAGTCTTTAGAATCTCAAAAGACGCACGATAAAGATTTTGCGAGCAAATTTGAAGACGCCAAGGTGCGCGAGGATTTTGCTGCGGAGTGCTTGCGTGACGACTGGTTTGCAGTTTGCGATGAGCGTAGTTTAAAAAGCGCTCTAAATCCGCGAGCGATATACGGCGACGTGCTGGATGTGGGCGCAGGATGTGGAATTTTAGGGCTTTTACTAAAGCGCGATTTTGAGAGCATTAATCTAAGCTTGCTAGAAATTCAAGAGCGAAATTTAGAAATCTTAAGGCTGAATTCTTTGCAAAACGATCTGCCTGCCGAAATTTTGCACGCGGATTTTGCGGAGTTTAAAAGCGAGAAGCGTTTTGACTTTATCGTCTCAAATCCGCCCTTTTATCGAGAGCGCATTTCGCTTAGCAAAGAGCCTTATATGGCGCTTAGTAAGAGCGCAGCAAGCCTTAGCCTACGGGATTTTATGCGATCTGCGAATGCTCATCTTAAGCCTGGCGGTACGCTTATTTTTTGCTATGAGGCGGGCAAACTAGCTAAAATTTGCGAGCTTTTGGGCGAGTTTAGGCTAAATTTGACGAGGCTTGGTTTTGTCTATCCTGACATTTCAAAGCCCGCTAAGCTCGCGCTTTTGCAGGCTCGTAAGAACTCGCGCTCGCCCTGTGAGATCGTCCTTCCGATCTACGCTAGCGCGCACGGAAGGCGCACCGCACAAGCCCACGCGATCTATAAAAGCGCGGATTTAACGAGCGTGGATTATGAGTGAGTTTGGCTTTAGCTTCGATGCGAGCGCGTGTGAGCGCTGCGGCGGCAAGTGCTGCACGGGAGAGAGCGGCTATATCTGGATAGATGAGAGTGAGATTGCGGCGTTAGCGGTAAAATTTAAAATTTCGTCCGCAAGGCTTAGAGAAATTTATTTACAAAAAATAGGCGCTAAATTTAGCGTAAAAGAAAAGCCCTTTGAAGGCGGCTTAGCGTGCGTGTTTTTTGACGAAGCGCAGCGAAACTGCGGGGTTTACGAGCTGCGTCCGAAGCAGTGTCGTAGCTTCCCGTTTTGGGAATATTTTAAAACGCATACTAAAGAATTGGAGGAAGAATGTATCGGGGTAAGGTTTTAAGCGGAATTTTAATCGCGGCGATGATTTTAGCGCCGCAGTATCTAAGTGCGGAAAGTGGGACGAATGCTGCAGCGGCGAAGCAGTCCGTTACTGATAAAAAGGCGTCTGATCGAAATTCCAGCATTGGCACAAAAAACGGTGCAAAAGATGCAATTAAAAAGAGCTTGATAAATCGCGGCGTAAGCGCCAAAAGTATAACCAAAGAAAAGCTAAACCACGCGATGCGAGCGCAAGAGGACGCCGAGTTAAATTTCGATTTGCTTACAGCTTTGGAGTTACTGCATAAAGATCCCGTCGCATCGATGTTTTTATACGAAAAGGCATACAATAAAACGGGCTCGTCCGTTTATCTGCTAGAAGCGCTAAAGACCGCTTTTGCGATCAAAGATCGTAAAAATACGGCGCGCTATTTAAAGCTCGGCGAAAAAAGCCTAAGCTCAGACTCTGAGTATCTGCGAGTAAAGATCGGCTACTACTTAGGCATTAAAGATAATCTAAATGCCAATACCGCTGCTCTTAAGCTAGTCACCGTAGATCCGGTTTCGCGTAGTTACGCGATCTTGGCGGCGACATATTATGCGATGGAGAATTTTACTTTAGCCAAAACCTACTTTGAAAAAGCCTATGAGCTAGACAAAACCGACGAAAATCTCATCAGATTATGCGACGTGCTGCTAAATAAACTCGATGATTCGGACGGAGCGATTCGCATTATAGAAACGCACAGGCGCATCTATGGCTGCGCCCAGGGTATGGCGTGCGAGCTGCTAGCTGATGTGTATCGCGCGAATAAGCGTTATTTGGATGTCGCTAAGATCGATGAAGCGCTGTATGAAGCCAAGGGGGATAATAAATTCTTAGACGATATGATAGCGATTTATTACTACTCAAACGACTTTGATAAAATAATCGAGCTTTTGAAAAAATACGACTACAAACGCGAGCTTCTAATCGATGCCTACGCGCATAAAAAAGACTATAAAACCGCGATTAAAATGGCGCGCGATGAGTTTATGAAGACCAAAAATTACGACTTTTTGGCGATCGAGGCGATCTACGAATATGAAAGTGCGGGCAAAAACGTGGACGCCAAGACCCTATCTAGCGTAGTGGCAAAATTTGAAAATATCGCGCCGCAGCTTAAAGACCCCGTACATCTAAACTACTACGGCTACATCCTAATAGATCACGATTTAGACGTTCGTAAGGGCATCGAGCTCGTCCGCCGCGCCCTACAAAAAGACCCCGACTCGCCGTATTATCTGGACTCGCTTGCTTGGGGATACTACAAGCTTGGCGAGTGCGACAAGGCTAAAAATGAAATGGATAAGATCAAAGACGCAGAATTTTTTAATTCCCCCGAAGGCAAAGAGCATTTAGAGGCGATCGATGCGTGCGCCGCAGGTACAGGCGTAGCGCCGCAGAATTCCATATCTCAAAATCCCACTACGATAAAAGGCTCCGCGCCGAAAGATCAGGCGCCGCAAAGCCCGGCAATAAAAACCCCTTCGCCTAATTCCATAAAATCTACGACGCCCGAAAGCTCCGCGTTAGATTCCGCACGTCCAAGCTCCGCTGCAATGCGTGATTTAACGCCAAAAGACTCCGCTTCGCAAAATTCTGCTGGGTCTGCAAATTCCATGGTTCAAAACCAGGCACCAAATTCCGCAGCTTCTGAAAATTTTGCGATGCCCATAAATTCCGTCACGCAGAATTCTGCCTCGTCAAGACAAAATTCCGTATCGAGCCAGGATTTTATGCCAGAGCAAAATTCTACGTCGAAAGAGCCTGCCGGCTCTAAAATCCAGACGCCAAGGCAGTAGAGATGATTTTGGATGAAATTTTAAAGCGTACTCGCGAGGATCTGGCGCTTCGCAAAGAAAGGCTGCCCGAGGATCTGCTCGGCCGCTCGCTAAGCGCCAATCCCTATGAGCCGCGTGACGTCATAAACGCGCTTAGAAGCGATGAGAAGGATCCGCTTCGCATCGTCGCCGAGATCAAAAAGGCAAGCCCGAGCAAGGGGATTATCCGCGAGGATTTTGAGCCGCTAAGCCTTGCGGTGGAGTACGAAAATGCAGGTGCCAGCGCCTTTTCGGTGCTTACCGAGCCGCATTATTTCAGAGGCGATTTGGAGTTCATCCCGCAGATCCGCCGCTATACCCGCAAGCCCATTTTGCGCAAGGATTTCATCGTCGATCGCTATCAGATCCTCGAGGCGCTGGTTTACGGCGCGGATTTTATACTGCTGATCGCCAAAGCGCTTGAGCGCAAGGAGTTAAGAGAGCTGCTCGAGTTTGCCCGCAGGCTGGGGCTTGAGGCGCTGTGTGAGATCCACGATAAGGACGATCTGAAAAAAGTGGTCTTCGCAGGGGCTGATATTATCGGCATCAACCATCGAAATTTAGAGACTTTCGAGGTCGATACGAGCCTGAGCGAGCGGCTAATCCCGATGATTCCAAACGGCAAGATCATCGTCGCCGAAAGCGGCCTGCACTCGCACGAGCAGCTTTTAAGCTTGCACGAGGCGGGCGTCGATGCGTTTTTGATCGGCGAGCATTTTATGCGCCAAAATGACGTCGGCGCGGCACTGCGCGAGATAAAGCTCGGCATCGGCGGTGAAATTTAAACCCGTTTGCTTGATCACACAAGACTGGATCGGAACGAGAAGTTAAATTTAGCGAAGGGAGCGAAATTTTAAGGCGGTAAATTTTAAAATTCGTAAAATTTGGCGGACTTTAAAATTTAACGGCTTTTTAAATTTAAGGGTTGCGACACGATCTAATATCGTACGCCGCGTAAGCTCACGCTACGCTTTGGCGTCGTGAGTTTATTATCACGCGCTGCGCGAGCGGCTGCGGAGTGAGGTTTAAATTTACGCCTTTCGTTTGTATAGCTTTCCGTCGCATCACGAGCTGGTGCAAAAGCGCGGGTTTAAATTTAGCTTTACGTTTGCGAATCTTCGCGCGCGCGGGGTTGCGCTTGTAGCATTAAGCGCCGAGAATTGCGCGTCCGCCGTAGCGCCTTGCATGCCTAGCGCGCTCTCAAGCCCAGTATCGGCGATTAAATGGCGCCGTAAATTTAATCGCAGCTTGCGACCAAGCCGCCCATAGGAGCTGTGCGTACGATAACTGCGCAAAGCAAGCTACCACAAAAGCGAACGTGTAGGGGCTTAGCAGGGCTGCGATACCATGCGATACGACGCGATTGAGCCGTAGCTGCAATACGGCTGCGCTATGACCGCGCCGCGTTAAATTTTACCACGTGTCGCGACGGTGATTGCGGCGTAGGTTTGGCATCGCATACCGTGCCTGTGAGTGCGTCAAAGTTTTGTTATAATGCGCACGCAAACCGCCTGCGGATTTAATATCGCCCGCCGTGTGCTTTGATTTGCAAAGCGTATGTCGCACCGAAGCGCCTTGCGCAGTACGAGATTCGTAAAGGGCGCGTACCCCGCGCGCATAACTTTGCGCCGTGCGAGCAAGCGCGAGCTGCGTAAATAAAATTTTATGAAATTTAGAAGTTTTAAATTCCAAATTTCATAGAATTTTGCTAAACGCAAATTTTAAAATTTCATAGAATTTTGGAATTTCGGAAAGGAAAAGAGATGGATTATCTTTGCGCCCCTTGGCGAAGCGAATATTTTACCGAAAAAAGAAGCGGCTGTCCCTTTTGCGATGCGGCGGCGGATGCGGCGTTCGACGATCGCAACGGCGTGCTTTTTCGCGCGCAGCACTGCTTCGGGGTGATGAACCTCTACCCCTACAGCCCGGGCGCGTTTATGGTCATACCCTACGAGCACGTCGATAATATCGAGTGCCTTAGCGACGATGCGTGGGCGGAGATGAGCCGCTACGTGCGCGCCGGAGTGGGGATTTTGAAGCGTACGCTGGGCGCAAATGGCGTAAATATCGGTATGAACCTCGGCGCTGCTGCGGGTGCGGGTATCGCCGAGCACGTGCACTATCATCTCGTGCCGCGGTGGCAGCGCGATACGAATTTCATCACGACGATCGCAAACGTCCGCGTAAACGGTGTTTCATTCGCCCCGCTTTTTGAGAAGCTAAAAGCGGCATTTGTAGAATTAAATTTAAAGGAGCGATAATGGTTAGCGTAGAGCAGGCGATCGAGGATCTGAAAAACGGCAAAATGCTCGTTATGGTCGATGACGTCGATCGCGAGAATGAGGGCGATTTGGTGTTTGCGAGCACATTTAGCAGCGCGGAGAAGGTAAATTTTGCTATCACGCACGCTCGCGGAGTGCTGTGCGTGGCGCTTAGTCCGCAGATAGCGCAGCAGCTAGATTTAAATTTAATGGTCGATAAAAACACCTCGAGTCACGAGACTGCCTTTACCGTCACGATCGACGCAAAGGACGCCAAGACTGGCGTAAGTGCGTATGAGCGCAATATGACGATCGAGCTGATGTCGCGCGTAGGCGCTCGCGCCGATGATTTCGTCCGCCCTGGGCATATCTTCCCGCTCATCGCCAAAAGCGGCGGCGTGCTCGCTCGTACGGGGCACACCGAGGGCTCTACGGATCTATGCCGCTTGGCGGGGCTTTCGCAAAGCGCCGTGATCTGCGAGATCGTCAAAGACGACGGCGATATGGCGCGCAGGGACGATCTGGAAAAATTCTGCGCGCAGCACGGCATCAATATGATCTCGGTCGCGCAGATCGTGCAGTACCGCCTAAAGCACGAAACTCTCGTTAAATTTAGCGAGCCGCGCGAAGGCGTGCTGTGCGGCGAAGCGGCGAAATTTTACGACGTGAGCGATCACGAGGGCAATGAGCACCGCGCATATATTTTCGGCGAACCCGAAAAGAGCGCGCAGACAAACGTGAAATTTCATAAAATTTCAAGCGATCTGGAATTTTTAAGCGATGCGAAATTTAACGATTTCATGCGCGATCTGGACATTTTGCGCAAAGAGGGTGGCGTGCTTTTGATGCTAAAATCCGCGCAAAATCGCGCCGATTTTAAGAGCTTCGGTATCGGAGCGCAAATTTTAGCCCATCTGGGCGTGAGAAAAATCAAAATTTTAAGCAAGAGCGAGCCGAAAGACTACGCGGGGCTTAGCGGTTTTGGGATCGACATAGTTTGATAGCTCATATCGATTTGGACAGCTTCTTCGTCTCTGTAGCGAGGCTTGCCGATCCCGCGCTTGCGGGCAAAAAGATCGCAGTCGTCGGAGGCGGCGACGAGGAGATTTTCGGCGGCAAGAGCGAGCTTGGAAGCGTGATTTTAAGCGCGAGCTACGAGGCCAGAGCGGACGGCGTGCACTCGGCTCAGCCCGTTAAAATTGCGCTCGGACTCTGCCCGCAGCTCATTTTGGTGCGCGCCAGACATGGCGAATACCGAAAAATTTCACGCGAAATTTATGAGTTTTTACTAAACTTTACGCCCGAGATCGAAAAATTTAGCATCGACGAGTTTTTTCTAAATTTACGCGGCACGCCCTACGACGCGGACGCGCTGGGCTTTGCCGCGTTTTTGCAAAGCGAGATTATGCGCCGCTTTAGCCTTCCGTGCAGCGTAGGCCTTAGCGAAGCAAAACTTATCGCAAAGCTCGCCACTAGCCTTGCCAAGCCCTTCGGCGTGCGTCAAATTTTAAAATCTCAAATCGCGCGCGAGCTATCCGCCGTGCCGGTAGCGAAATTCCCCGGCATCGGCAAAGCGGCGCAAAAAACGCTCGGCAAATACGGCATCGTAACCTTCGGCGACGCGCTAGGGCATAGAGAAATTTTTGAAAAGATGGGCGCAAACGGCAGGAAAATTTTCGCAGCCCTTAGCGGCGAGAATGAGGGCGAGGTCGTCTCAAAGCGCGAGCGCAAAAGCATCGGCTTTGGGCGCAGCTTCTCGCCGTGCGCCGATCGGGACGAGCTGCGGCGTAAAATTTTAATTTTGGCGCGCCATTTGGCGGGCGAAGTGCTTGCAAGGGGCCTAAAGCCCGCGACGTATGATCTAAAGATCCGCTACAAATCGCGCGAGGAGTTTTCGCACCAGATCAGCCAGGATAGGGCGTTTAGTCTAAGCTTGCTGAGCGAGACCGCACTTGAGCTGTTTAAGCTCTGCGACGTGAAAAAAGGCGCGCAGATAATCCACGTAGCGCTAAATCTTTCAAATTTTAGCGGCAAATCGGGCAACTCGCTGCTCTTTGGCGAGATCGATAAAAAGCAGCAGAGCTTAGATCGATCTTTAAGCAGGATTTGGGAAAAATTCGGCATCGAAAAGCTAAAAAAAGCAAGCGAAATTTGATTAAATTTAAAGGAAAAAGATGAAATTAGGCGAGCTATACTCGGTGATCTGCATAATCTTTGCGACGAATTTTAAGGGCGTGATAGACGAGCAGAAGTTGCGCGGCTTGGGCAAAAACTGGATCATCGTAAATAAAAATATCGAGAACAAAAACGGCCATGAGCTTTGGCAAAAGGTGCAGAGCGAGGACTACGCAGCGCTAGGGTGCGATTTTGAGGCGCTAAAAGGGGCGTTTGAGATGGATTTTTTCAAGCTCATAAGCGAAAGCGAAGTGGAGCTGTTTTATGAAAAGTGCCGTTTCAAAAAGCCTTTTGCGGAGCTTAAAAGCGCTCACGCGGCCAATATGCTAGCGCTACTTGCCATGATTTTTAAGCAAAACACGGATGCGAAATCGCATAAAATTTTGACGCTATATCTGGCGCAATTTATCATTCCTAGCTTTTCCGCGCTTGCTACGCACGTGCAGATAAACGCCAGAAGCAGCTACTATAAGGCGCTCGGGTGGTTTTTGGCGGATTTTTGCCGCGTGATGAAAGAGACGCTAGGGCTTGGAATTTAAAATTTAGGACGCACGCTCTGTATTTTTGCGCGTTTGGCACAGAAAAGCGCTATGTAGAGATAGGTTTAAAGCTTGCTTTCAGAATTTCTTGCGCTGTAGCCGGTACGGCTCCTGCGGGCGCGAAAAGCTAAGCAAGACGGGCGAATTTTATCTGCATTATCTGCGCGGATGCAAAGTATCTGCCTTGCGGTTTTTGTGCGTCGGCGTTTGTCGTATCGCGCGCGTCGTTTTGAATTCTGCGCGGCATTCGGTATTTTGCGCATGTGCCGTTTGACGTTTGTTTTGCGCGCACTGCGAGTTTTTCTAGGCGTCCGGTGCTCTCGTTTTGCACCGCCTGCATTAAGGTACTGCGTGCTTTGTCCGCGTTGCGCCACTTTGCGTGTCGCTTCGTATGTCGTCTGGCATAGTCGTTTGGAATTTTACGTGAGGCGCCTTACGCCCCATCTGGCGCCGTCGTGCGAAATTTCATGCGAGGTGGTCTGCGCATCGTTCGACGCTTTCGTTAGACATCCGCGTCTTTCGCGCTTTACATGTGCGATCGAGCTTGGAAGCCTGGCTTCTGCACTCGCGTATGTGCCGTTTTGCGTCTTTTACCGAGCGTGCGTCACGCAGCGTCCGATGGGCGCCGCTAAATTTTAAAATTTAAAACAAAGGAAAAATTTGAATTACTGGAACGAAATTTACGCCCACTTTGATCCCGTGGCATTCAGTGCGTTTGGCATAAACGTGCACTGGTACGGCATTATGTATGTTTTGGCGCTACTTACGGCGCTATTTATCGCCAAATATTTCGTGCGCAAAGACGGCCTTGACTTTAGCGATAAGATACTCGATCGCTACTTTATCTGGGTCGAAGTGGGCGTCATTTTAGGCGCGCGGCTTGGGTACATCGCGATCTATTCGGGCGAGGCGGCGTGGTATTTCAGCCATCCGTGGCAAATTTTCAACCCCTTTCATAACGGCGAGTTCGTGGGCATTCGCGGTATGAGCTATCACGGCGCGGTCGTCGGATTTGTGATCGCGACGGTTTGGTTTTGCAAAAAATTTAAAACCGATATGTGGGCACTGCTCGATCTCGTGGCGCTTAGCGTGCCGCTTGGGTATTTTTTCGGACGCGTGGGAAATTTTTTAAATCAGGAGCTTTTCGGGCGCGAGACGAGCGAGCCGTGGGGGATTTTGGTAGGCGGCACGTTGCGTCACCCAAGCCAGCTTTACGAAGCGGTTTTGGAAGGACTGGTAATTTTCGTGATTTTGTTTTTCTATCGTAAATTTAAGAAATTTAACGGCGAGCTGATATGTCTGTACGCGATGCTATATACGGCGTTTAGATTTTTCGTAGAATTTTTTAGGCAGCCGGACGACGGGCTTGGTTTTATATTTTTAAATTTATCAATGGGGCAAATTTTATCTTTAGTTATGTTTTTGATAGCAGTTTTCTTAAAGCAGTCTTTGAAGAAAAAACTAATTTGTAGAAATTAAATTAATCTAAAGTTAAAAAGTAATATAATCTCTTTACAAAAATGTAAATTTTCGTTTAGCGGGGATTTATAATCATCTTTTTTAAGGAGAACCTATGCTAGGTCGCATTGAAGGCTTTACGGGCAGATCCATAGACGGCAAAAAGAGCCGCATTATGGCTTTGCAAGACGTGGCGCAAAGCATCAGCGGGCTGATTTTGGCCTGTTTTATGCTGTGTCATATGATATTTACCGGCACGATTTTGATCGGTAAGGGCGCGTTTGAAGGCGTCGTACATTTTGCCGAACCGGGCGGAATTTATTTCGTTACAAACATTGTCGCTTTTGTAATTTTTGTGATTTTCGTAGTTCACGCGTTTTTGGCGATGAGAAAATTTCCAGCTAATTACGCCGCTTATAGGGCGTTTAAAGCGCACAAAATGCGAATGAAGCATTGCGATACAACGCTTTGGTGGTTTCAGTTTTGGACTGGGTTTTTACTATTTTTCTTTGCGGCGGCTCATATTTTAATGATCGTATTCGGTCCGAAAATTACTGCAGATCTTGCTATTGCTAGATTCGGACAGCTTCATCTATTTTATTTTGTTTTATTGATTTTCGTAGTAACTCACGCTAGTATTGGAATTTATAGGCTTTATATGAAATGGATCAGCATAGACGGCACGAAGGCTGAAATTCAAAGAAAAAGAGCCCTCATCAAAAAGACGGTTTTTATCGTTTGGGGCGCATTTTTCTTGCTTTCGATAATCGCCGATTTCAAATGGTTAAGTTTAGAATAGGGAGCTTAGGATGAATGTAATATATTGCGATTCTTTAGTTATTGGCGGCGGTTTGGCGGGCTTAAGAGCTGCGATCGCTACCGGCGAGAAGGGGCTTAGCACCATCGTTTTGAGTCTAATCCCTGTTAAGCGCTCGCACTCTGCGGCAGCTCAAGGCGGCATGCAGGCATCGCTTGGAAATTCCAAAATGAGCGAGGGCGACAACGAGGACGTGCACTTTGCCGATACCGTAAAAGGAAGCGACTGGGGCTGCGATCAGGATGTCGCTAGGATGTTTGCGCAAACGGCGCCTAAGGCTATCCGCGAGCTTGCGGGTTGGGGCGTTCCTTGGACTAGGATTACTAGAGGCGAGCGAAGCGCTATTATCAACGCTCAAAAAACCACGATCACCGAAAAAGATGAGGTTCACGGACTTATTCACAGCCGCGACTTCGGCGGTACGAAAAAATGGCGAACCTGCTATACCGCCGATGCCACGGGACACACGATGCTTTTTGCCGTTGCAAACGAAGCGCTAAAGCACAACGTCGATATTCACGACCGCAAGGAAGCGATCGCGCTAATTCACGCAAATAACCGCTGCTACGGCGCAATCGTGCGTGATTTGGTTACCGGCGAGCTCATCGCATACGTCTCGAAAGGCACGCTGATCGCTACCGGCGGCTACGGCAGAGTGTATAAACACACCACAAATGCCGTCGTTTGCGAGGGTATAGGTGCTGCTATCGCGCTTGAGACCGGCGTCGCGCAGCTTGGAAATATGGAAGCGGTGCAGTTTCACCCGACGCCTATCGTTCCGAGCGGAATTTTACTTACCGAGGGCTGCCGCGGCGACGGCGGAATTTTACGCGATGTGGACGGCTACCGCTTTATGCCGGATTATGAGCCTGAGAAAAAGGAACTTGCTAGCCGCGACGTCGTAAGCCGCCGCATAATGGAGCATATCCGCGCAGGCAAGGGGGTAAAGAGCCCTTACGGCGAGCACGTTTGGCTTGACATATCGATCCTCGGACGCGAGCATATCGAGAAAAATTTACGCGACGTGCAAGAAATTTGCGAAATTTTCAACGGCATTGATCCTGCCGACACCGAGGTAATAACCGACGAGCAAGGCAGAAAGCGCGGAAAGGGCTGGGCTCCGATCCTTCCTATGCAGCACTACTCGATGGGCGGTATCAAAACAAAAGCTACGGGCGAGAGTCCGACTTTGGCGGGACTATTCAGCGCCGGTGAGGCTGCGTGCTGGGATATGCACGGCTTTAACCGCCTAGGCGGAAATTCCGTCGCCGAAACCGTCGTCGCAGGAATGATCGTGGGCGAGTATTTTGCGGAGTATTGCCAAGGACACGATGTCGATATCAATACGCACGATATCGAAAAATTCGTAGATAAAGAGCAAAACTACATTAAAAGCCTGCTTGAAAAAGAGGGCAAATTTAACGTATTTGAGATCAAAAACAAGATGAAAGACGTTATGTGGGAGCACTGCGCGATCTTCCGTACCGGCGAGGGATTAGCCAAAGCCGTAAAAGAGCTTGAGGAGCTTTACAAGCAGTCCTTAGATGTCAAAGTAAGCAATAAAGAGCTTTTCGGAAACCCGGAGCTCGAGGAGGCTTATCGCGTACCGAAAATGCTAAAACTCGCGCTTTGTATTGCTAAGGGCGCGCTTGATCGCACAGAAAGCCGCGGCGCGCACTTCCGCGAGGATTATCCGAAACGTGACGATCTAAACTGGCTAAAACGAACGCTTGCAAACTGGAAAGAGGGCGATACTATGCCTACTCTAAGCTACGAGCCGCTTGATATTATGAAGATGGAGATGCCGCCTGCGTTCCGCGGATACGGCGCCAAAGGCAATATCATCGAGCATCCGGACAGCGCCGTGCGCCAAAAAGAGGTCGATGAAATTCGCGAGAAAATGCAAGCCGAGGGCAAAGGCAGATATGAAATTCAAGAGGCATTGATGCATTATGAATTGCAGCCAAAATATAAAGCACCTAACGAAAGAGCAGGTATAGGATATGAGTAGAAAAATAACAATAAAGGCATTTAAGTATAATCCGTTAAGCAAAATTTCAAAGCCGCACTTCGCTACTTACGAGCTTGAAGAGACCGACGGAATGACGCTATTTATCGCGCTTAACGTGATTCGTGAGAAATTTGATCCCGAGCTAAGTTTCGACTTCGTTTGTCGCGCGGGTATCTGCGGTAGCTGCGGTATGCTCGTAAACGGCAAGCCACAGCTTGCGTGCCGCACACTTACCAAGGATTATCCGGACGGCGTGATCGAGCTTATGCCGCTTCCGGTTTTCAAGCTGTTAAAAGACCTCAGCGTCGATACGGGCAACTGGATGAATGCGATGAGCAAACGCGTAGAGAGTTGGATCCACACCGATCACGAAACCGACATCTCTAAGCTTGAGGAGAAGGTCGAGCCTGAGGTCGCGCAGGAGGTTTTCGAGCTGGATCGCTGCATCGAGTGCGGCATCTGCGTGGCGAGCTGCGGTACCGCGATAATGCGAAAGGATTTCATCGGCGCCGTCGGTATCAACCGCATAGCGCGCTTTCAGATCGATGCGCTGGATAAACGCAGCGACGAGGATTTTTACGAACTAATCGGCGATGATGACGGAGTATTCGGCTGTATGACGCTGCTGGGCTGCGAGGACAACTGTCCTAAGCACCTTCCGCTTCAAAGTAAAATCGCATATGTTCGCCGCAAGCTTGCCGCTCAGGGCAAATGCGGCTGCGGCAAATAAAATTTAAGCGGGTTCTTCCCGCTTAAATTTATCTTCCAATTTTATAAATTTTACCTCGATAGACAAATTCCAAAATGCTTGAGTCAGACAAGCGAAGTAGCTTTAAATTTAATACTATCCCAAGCGATAAAGAAGTAAAATACGAAATCGCTTAAGATCGCTAGCGAGGGATAAAGATGAACGAAGCAAGGCTCGAAGAGCTAAAGAAAATTTTAAATGAACGGCGTCAAAATTTAGAGCAAGGATCACAGGAGAATTCTGACGCTCAAAATTTTGATGCCTTAAATTTTGATACTTCAGAATCCGATACCTCAAATTCAAATGCTTCAAATTTCAATGCCTCAGATTTAAATATTACAAATTCCAAGGCTTTAAATTCTAATGACAAAAATTCAGACGATCTCAATTTAAATGCAGAGCGCGGTAGAAAATTTCAAAATTTAGATCCAGAGAATACTACTTTATTTAAAAATTCTAACGTTAGGAACTACGATAAAGATCCGATAGTAATCAAAAATTATGAAAAGTTTTTTGTTTATGCCCATCTTCTTGTATTTCTTCAGGTATCAGGTCTTCTAATATCTTTTATTTGGGATATTGTAGATTTTGGGCATATATATGTAGACGATTATTTAGAAGCCTGTATAATGATATTACTAATCGCCGTTATTACATATATCTTTACCGCGATACGCAATAAACGCGAAATAAGATTTACCGATCAATATATAGAATTTTTATATAAAGGGGTCGTTAAAAGGCAGTGCAAGGTGGAAAAGGATAAATTATGCAAAAACTTTTCCACGCAAAATTTTAGAACCCCATCTTTTATCGTGTTGATTATATTTTGTGTCGGTTCGTTAGGTTTTTTCTTTGTATTTTTGCTTTGCATGTATGTGGCGAATATATTTATAAAATTCGTCGTGTATTTTTGCATAAATAAAGGCATAAAAGGATTTAAAATTTTCCCATTTATAAAAGTAGATGAGCCGTGGCATGGCGGATATTTATATTATTCCGTTGTGGTATCGGCGCACTACTATTTGATTTATTTGTATAGCAGTCAAATTTACGACGAGGTTAAAGAGTACTTTTTGCAGAAAAATATAAATATAGACTATATAAAAAAGACTATAAGGTTTTTATCTAGGAGATATGCGAAGGGGTGGCAAATTTAAAACTAAAATTTCAATATTTTATGGTAGCCGCCACTAAATTTCGTAGCGATACCGAGCGCAAATACGGCGTAAATTTAGCGCTAAATTTTATGCGTAGAAGAGCTTGTTGAAATTCTAGCCGCCTGCCGCTGGAATAAAATTTCGTCGGTAGAATTTTACCCGAGCGACATTTCTACGCGGAATTCTATCGGTAAAATTTAGAAGGCAAAAATTTTGCGCCTAAACTCTCTTAAACCTCGCCCTGCGAATTCTGCCCAAGCGAAATTGCCTTGCGAAATTCCGTCCGTTTATATTCGGCTAAGCTCACACTCGGTAGTATTTGTCATTTTATTTGCGGAGATTGCTTTGAAAGAGATAAAATCCAAGCTCATCATAGCGTGCTTGGTTGTTACGGCGAGCGTATTTTTCTTGATCGCAGGCGGTGCACTTATGGATAGATCCGAAACTCAGCCCGCACAAAATTCTACGGTGAGTCGCGCCACAACCTCCGGCAACTCCTCCAATCGGCCGCTAACGGACGAGGATCGCGCCGCAATAGCGAGGTACCGGTACGAAAGGCTGGGCGCCGAGTTAGATTTGGACGAGTGCGTAGTGCAGGGCGATGAGCGAATGGAGTATTTCTGCAAGCTTTTGCGCTCCAAGGACACTGCGCGTATTCTGGCATTTATGCGAGAGCAGCGCATCACTGCGGGCGATCCGCTGCATTTTGGCATAACGGCGATAATGTATTCTAGCTTTTACAATGATGCAAACACCACCGAGGAGCTGATCTATCACGGAGCGGATATCAACCGCACGGACGATTTTTCTCATTCGGCGTTAAGCTATGCTATCGAAAATAACTCTACCGCCGCCGTGGAAGTTCTACTCAAGCACGGAGCTAGCTTTTCTAGCGTTAAATATGTTCGTCCGTGGCTTGCGACTCCTGGACGCTGCGATGCCTATTTGGTCGCCGATACTAACGATGCGCAGGTAAGGGAATATTACGAAACGCCTAAAAGCGAGGGTACTAGCGCGGTATCTGATCCGCTCTATTACGCCGTAGCAGGCGGATTTTTGCAGATGACGGAGCTTATGCTTAGCAGTGGCGTAAGACCTGAGATTACGGCTTGGACGGACGATCATTGTATTGCTTTTACGCTCAAACACCGCAAAGATAAGCGGCAGCCGAACTGCTCCATCTATCAGATGCTGCCGCAACGATATGACGTGAGTATGCTAAATTTGCTGCTTAAATACGATCTGGGCGGGCTTCCGGACGATGAGCGTATTCGAAAAAAATACGATGACTGCCGTAAGGATTTGGATACGTTGAGGAAGTATAAGAAAATATACCTAGAGCATATGGATGATTATTGTTACGATGAGATTATTTTGGTTTGGAGCTGGTTGGATAGCTTTAATTATGATATGGTCAGGTTTACTATGGCGGAGCAGCCAAAGGATTGGGAAAAGGGTGCAATCGGGCTTAACAGAGGTTCGCTGCCCGATCTTAATAGATGCGGCTCGGTAGCGCCAAATACAGCGCTACTTGGTATCTACGATACTCTTATAAAGCGCTATTCCGCGCTCTGCGGCGATGAGCTTAAGGGTGCGGGCGGCTTTGATCTGGATAAATTTTTTAGATATTCGCACTTAAAAGGCTTGGAATTTGATCTTAAAATAGAGTATGAGGGCAAGGTGATAAGAGTGGAGGAGTATGATAAAATTTTAAGGCGCGATGCGTCTAAGCAGCTAGAGCAAGCGGGTTCCAAGACTGCAGATACCGCGTCCGCTCATGAGTAAATTCTATAAAATTTACAGACGCGATTATCGGCTTCGCAGTTGCTATGTATCTTGCAAAATTCTACAAATTACGCTGATTTAAAATTTGCGTCGTTTTGCTTTGTAAAACGCATGGAATTTTGTCGCCATGACGCAAGCAGTTTGCAAAATTCCGGCACGTATGTAAATTTTAAAAATTCCGAGAGTTGCGGCGCGTTAAATTATATAAATTTAGGCGTTAAAATTCTACCGATATAGACACCCGCGAAATTCGCTGCTTAAAATTTCGCGCTACAAATTCTTAAATTCCATCTCCAGCTGCCTGCGCCAGTCTTGCAGCGAGCGCTCTGAGCTGAGCGCGTATTTTTCGATAAGCGCGTCCGTTTTATTTAGAAACTCAAATAGTTTGCCCTCCCACACGGCGGGGTTTAGGTTGCTTTGATGCATCGTTTTGATATAAACTAACTCTTTGCTAAGAGCCTCAAGCTCGTCTAGATAGCTCTCGCGAGCGCTTTCGTCGCGCAGCTCTAACCGCTTTATAGCTCGCAGTTTGCCCTCTAAAATATCGCAAAATTTCATATATCTTTGCGAGCTAAGCTCGGGATCTGCGGCATCTGCGCGCGCGGAAGCCTTTTGGACCTGAAAATACACGAGCGCGCCCACCGCAAGGGCGACTGCGAACATCAAAGCGAAATTAGCCATTTTTTCTCCTTAAGCCGTCCAAGCCCACGACCGCGAGCCCGAACCAAATTAGCGAAAAGCTCAAAATTTTGTAAGTCTCAAGCTCCTCGCCGTAGATAAATACCGCGATCAGCATACTCATGCTAGGGCTGATGTATTGCATAAAGCCAATCGTGGATAGCGGCAGATACTGCGTGCTTGCGGCGAAGGTAAGCAGCGGCAAAATCGTAATCAGTCCGCTTGCAAACAGCAGCGCGCCGCTTGTGCTAAAGCCGAATGCGCCGCTTCCTTTCAGCGCGCAGTAGATCAGAAATGCAAGCGCGGGCAGCAGCATCAGCGCCGTCTCGCAAAATAACCCCTCAAAGCTAGGCACTTTTACTTTTTTGCGTATGAGCCCGTAAAATGCAAAGCTAAGCGGTAGCACGAGCGAGATTATAGGAAGCCTGCCCAGAGCGTAAATTTGCACGCCGATAGCCGCAAAGGCTAGCAGCAGGGAAAGCTTAGCCGCCGCACTTAGCCGCTCACGCAGAAACAAGGCGCCCAAAAGCACCGAAAATAGCGGATTTATAAAATATCCAAGGCTGGTAGCCAAAATTTGATCGGAATTTACCGCGTAGATATAAATGCCCCAATTCGTGCTGATAAGTAGCCCCGTACAAAGCAGCGTGAGAGCGATTTTAGGGGTGCTAAGAAGGCGCGCGACGTTTTTTAAGCGGTGCATAAAGCAGAGAAAAACGAGCAGCAGCAGGAAGGACCAAACGACGCGATGCGCTAAAATTTGCACCGCGTCCACGTCCTTTATGAGCTTAAAAAATATCGGAAAAACGCCCCACATAAAAAAGGTGGCAAATGCAAGCATCAGTCCCTTCGAGCGATCGTTTTCCATAAAATTCCTTCCAAATTGCCTAAAGGCGCTATTTTAAGATTTTTTGGGTTAATAAAAGCTTATTTGGGTATAATCGCGAAATTTTACGAAATCTAGGAGGGGCTATGAGCTGGAGTAGGACATCGTGGAAAGATTATAAAATTTTACAGCAGCCGATTTATCAGGATGAAAGTGCGGTGCAGGCCGCTAAGGAGCGTCTTTACAAGCTGCCGCCGTTAATTTTTGCGGGCGAGGTTCGCAACTTAAAAGCTGAGCTTGCGCGCGCCAGCGAGGGCAAGTCGTTTTTGCTTCAAGGCGGCGATTGCGCGGAGAGCTTTAATGATTTTAGCGCGAATAATATCCGCGATATGTTTAAAGTAATGCTTCAGATGGCGATCATTCTTACCTTTGCAGCGGGACGCCCCGTCGTTAAGGTAGGTCGTATCGCAGGGCAGTTCGCAAAGCCGCGCAGCAGCGACTTCGAAGAGGTTGGCGGCGTGAGCTTGCCTAGCTATCGCGGCGATATAATCAACGGATTTGAGTTTAACGAAGCGGCGCGCAAGCCGGATCCTGCGCGCATGATCGAGGCGTATCATCAAAGTGCTTCGACGCTGAATCTGCTGCGCGCCTTTTCTCGCGGCGGTCTTGCGAACCTACACGAGGTGCATAAGTGGAATTTGGGCTTTTTGAAAAAGGGCGAGCTGGAGGCTAAATTTAACGAGCTGAGCGATGAAATTTCGCGCACGCTTAAATTTATGGAGGCGTGCGGACTGAGCGCCGCAAATTCCCCGAGCCTTGCAGAGACGGTACTTTACACCTCGCACGAGGCGCTGCTGCTGCACTACGAGGAGTGTCTGACGCGCATCGACAGCACCAGCGGCGATTGGTACGATTGCTCGGCGCACATGCTTTGGATCGGCGAGCGCACGCGCGGCGCGGACGATGCGCACGTGCATTTTTTAAGCGGTATCAAAAACCCTCTCGGCGTCAAGATCGGCCCGAGCGGCACCGCGGACGAAATTTTGCGCCTTTGCGACAAGCTCAATCCGCAAAACGAAGCAGGCAGGCTAAACGTCATCATCCGCATGGGTGCGGATAAGATCGGCGCGCGGCTGCCGCAAATTTTACGCGAGCTAAAGCGCGAGGGCAGGGCGATTCTATACAGCATCGATCCGATGCACGGCAACACCGTCAAGGCCGCGAACGGCTACAAAACGCGCGAGTTTTCTAAAATTTTAAGCGAGGTTCAGAGCTTTTTTGAGATCCACGCCGCGGAGGGCACGCACGCAGGTGGCATCCATCTTGAGATGACCGGTCAAAACGTCACCGAGTGCACGGGCGGCTCATTTAACGTGACGCAAGAGACGCTAAAACAGCGCTACGAAACGCAGTGCGATCCGCGCCTAAACGCAGATCAGGCGCTAGAGCTTGCGTTTTTGCTCGCCGATAATTTGAAAAAGGCGGAGTAGCCCGCCTTTCGTTGCGCGTAAAATTCGATCGCGGCTTGGAATTTTAATCGTATTTTGGGGCGTTTTGACGTAAGCTAGCGCTGCGACCGTGCTTTGCGCTTGAAATTTAATTGTAACTTGGCGCGAGCGGTTAAATTTACGCGGCTTTAATCTAAAATTTATATGGAGCAATCACAAAAAATTCCGTAAAATTTTATCGTAGCGGAAAGGCGGTGCCACTAGGTTCTACGAGGAATTTTAATCGTAGCGCTAGAATATGCGACGTCGCGGCAAAGCGTAGAATTTCGCCTGAATCTGTAATGCTTTGTTTGATTTTATTTTAGTTTTGTGGCGCGGTTTGAAATTTCAAAAATTTTACTGTCGCGGAATTTGGAAATTTAATTTTAAGCCTATTAGTAGAAAAAACTATTGCGGCTGATTTAAGAGTTTTGCAAAGTCAAATTCATTAAGCCATTTTGATTTCGCTCTTCATATCTACTATTTTTGACATAGATTACTCCTTAAATTTGATTTTATTGAGTTTCATATATTCTTCAAAATAGTCCCAAGGACCATGATATAGTGTTTCAAGTCCGTTCCCGCAGTTATCTACGCGTATCCTTATCTCGCCATAATTATTACTTGTCCATGTTTTTGTCGTATTATCTTCTAGTAATGTAGTACCGCTATAAGTAAGTTTATTTAGATCCCTTTTTCCCGTTTCAATTGAATCGATATCTTCACAAAAACTATCAAAATTCCTATTTTTTAACATTGCCATCAGCGAGCCTGTTGTTCCACTATACTTTATAATGTACACGATCTTATCGCTTTCTCCTCGAATTTTATCAGAGGCAGTGAAATTCTTATCGGATTTAAATACTGCAATAGAGTTATATTGAAAAAATTTTAATATCCAATCCGATTCTTGATGCGTTTTTTCATCGTGATACTTTCTCTTGTAATAAACCGAATAATTAAGTTCTCCTTTATCATTGAAAAGCTTGTTATCCTCCCATGGATATACCACGTCTTCATCATCTATAGCTTTTAGTATGGATTTATCTATCTGCGTGACTTGTTTCCCGTCTTTACAAATTTGTCTGCCGATAGACAATAGATTTTCTAAATTTAATTCTTTAGATACTTTCCAAAATTCACACTTATCATCGGGGCGCTTGTCGCCGTTACACTTACGATAAATTTCCCACCAGTCGATATCAAAGTCTAAATCCTTCGGCCTACTGTCTCTTAAAAAGATTTCATAAAAAGGGTAATTGCTCTTTGCATGCTCATTTTTCAAATACTGCTTAAACGCTATCTCTTTTAATTCATTATCCGATAAGATGCCAAAATGCAGAGGATTGGTGCAAACTCCGTCGTAGTTTAAGCCCATATTTATAGGCATATAAGGGATAAACGTCAAAATGCAGATGATAAAAATCGCAGAGATTATATAATGGCGCTTTATAAATTTTAGAAAATTAATAAGATATTTTTTCAAAATTCGTCCTCTTATATACTCGTTATTTCGTTAGTTTTATATCGAGTGCGACTACCGCGATTGCGACGTTCGCGTCGTGCGTGATGCTAAGGCTTGCGGATTTGATATGAAATTTTTTACGGATTTTTTTACGTATTTTTAGGTGCGGCGCGCCCAGGGCGTCTTTATAAATTTTGGCGTCTTTGAAGCCGAATTCTGCGCCGATGCCGGTGCCTAGCGCCTTGCTAAGTGCCTCTTTAGCGGCATAGACGCCCGCGATACTTTCGTCGCGCAGTGCCGAGGAGCGCTCGGATTTTTTCAAAATACGCTTTAGAAATTTCGCGCCATATTTTGCGCGCAGCACTGCGATCCTGCGCACCGCGGTTATGTCCGTGCCGATCTTTATCACGGTCTGGCGCCCCGCGGTTTAAATTTAATCACGATTGCAGGCTCTCTTTAATCTCGATGTCGATGATCTTATCGCCCTGTCTGATCGCGTCTAAAACCGCTAGGCTGGGCTGATCCACGATTTGTCCGAACACCGTGTGCACGCCGTCTAGGTGCGGCTGCGCGCTGTGGCAGACGAAAAACTGGCTCCCGCCCGTATCGCGTCCCGCGTGCGCCATCGATAGCGCGCCGCGCACGTGCTTGTGCTTTTGGTGGTCGCATTCGCACTTTATGCGCCAGCCCGGACCTCCCGTGCCGGTGCCGCGCGGGCAGCCGCCTTGGATCACGAAATTTGGAATTACGCGATGAAAATTTAGCCCCTTGTAAAATCCGCTGCGCGCGAGGCTAGCAAAATTCGTAACCGCCTGCGGGGCTTCGCCACCGAAAAGCTCCAGCTTCATATCGCCCTTTTCGGTTTTTATCACGGCGTATTTATCGCGCGCCAAAGCCGCTGCGTCGATGTCGTAAATTTTTAAGTTTTCCATTTTTTCTCCTATGCGATATTGGTGTAAACAGCCTGTACGTCGTCGTCATCCTCTAGCCGCTCGAGCAGTGCGTCTATGTCGCCCAGCTGATCCTCGCTAAATTCGTGCTTTTCGTTGGCGACGAATTTTAAGTTTGCGCTGATGATCTCAAGCCCTATCTTTTCGATACCTTCGTTTAGAGTGCCGAAGCTTTCGTATTCTCCGTAGATTAGAAGCGTCTTTTCGAGCTCGCCCTTATCGTTTTCAAACTCGTTGATCTCAAGCTCGCTAAGACCGAAGTCGATGAGCTCAAGCTCCAGCTCCTCTATATCGCGACTCGGCAGCTTAGTCTCGAAAACGGCCTTGTGCGAAAACATAAATTTTAAACTGCCGCTCGGCAAAAACTCGCCCTTGGCTTTGTTTAAAATCGACTTTACGTTCGCGACGGTGCGGGTCGGGTTATCTGTGGCGCATTCGATTATGAGAAGTGCGCCGTGGGGCGCCTTGCCGTCGTAAAAGATCGTTTTGATATCGGCGCTATCCTTGCCGCTAGCGCGCTTGATAGCCGCGTCGATGTTGTCTTTGGGCATATTTTGCGCCTTTGCCGTGGCGATCGCGGCGCGCAGTTTGGAGTTCATCAGCGGATCTTCGCCGCCCTCTTTCGCCGCCATCGTTATGGCCTTGCCCAGTTTTGGGAAAAGTTTGCTCATCTTCCCCCATCTAGCTTCTTTTGAAGCGCGTCTGTATTCAAAAGCTCGTCCCATAAAATTCCTTAAAGCTTAAATTTAAAACGGGTGATTATAACGAAAAACCCTTAAATTTCAGGAGCGAGCGTTGAAATAAAATTTATTAAAAAGTAGTATAAGTTTTGAAATTTTAATCCAAAGGAGAGACCCATGGCTTTGAAACAAAGCGTAAAATTTAAGGCGCAAAATATCCACTGCGAAAACTGCGCGAGGACGATCAAAAATGCGCTTAAGGACGATTTCGGCGAGATCGAGGTGGACGTAGCAAGCGGAGTGGTGAGTTTAAGCTTAGATCCGCGCGACGAGGCTAAATTTAAAGAGGAGATGGACGATTTGGGCTTTAGCGTCGTAGAAAAGCTGTCCTGCGAAAACTAACGGATGCCAAGCAAAATCACTCTAAATATCGTCGGGATGAGCTGCGTAAACTGCTCCAATGCGATCGAGCGGGTAAGTCGCAAGATCGAGGGGGTGCAGGAGGCGCACGTAAATTTTGCAAACGGCAGTGGCGAGTTTGTACTAGATGACCCCGCCGTAGAGGAGACGCTAAAAGCCAAGATCAAAAAGCTAGGCTACGACATCGCCGTAGATTATGAGGATTTGGAGCGCAAAAAGCAACGCAACCTCAAAGCAGCGCTATTTAGGCTAATCCTCGCTCTCATTTTAGCCGCGGCGGTAATGGCGGTGGAGATGAGCGGGTTTTTAAGCTTCGTTCCAAAGGCGCTACTTTGCGCGGCGATGGCGTGTGTGAGCCTGTTTTACTGCGGCAAGAACTTCTTTTATCACGCTTACGGCTCGCTGAAAAACAGAAGCTTCGATATGAACGTGCTCGTGGCGATGGGGAGCTTTTTTGCGTTTGCCTATTCGCTAACGGCCGCGGCGTGGGTCTATACGCACGGCGCGCAGAATGAATTTACCAATCTTTATTTCTCGTCCGCATCGATGATAATCGCCTTTATTTCGCTCGGCAAATACCTAGAGGAGCGCAGCAAGATGAAGGCGAACGACTACATCAAGGGGTTAATCGATCTAAGCCCCAAAACCGCGCTTTTGATCAAAGACGACGGCACGATAGCCGAAGTGCGCGCAGAAGCGCTAAGGCCGGGCGATAAGGTGCTAGTAAAAAACGGCTCGCGCATCCCTTGCGACGGACTTATCGTCGAGGGCGGCGCGCAGATCGACGCCTCTCTCATCAGCGGCGAGAGCTTGGCGGTTTATAAAAGCGTAGGCGATGAGGTAAACGCAGGCTGCGTCAGCACTGACGGCGTCATCTACGTGAAGGTGACGAAATTCCCCCATCAGACGCTGCTTGCCGAGATTAAAAATCTGCTAAACGAGGCGGGCAACAAAAAGATGCCGATCGCGCGCTTTGCAGATAAAATTTCAAATATCTTCGTGCCCACGGTGATTTTGATCGCGCTTGCTAGCTTTATAGCGTGGATCGCGCTTGACGGGCGGCTCTCATACGCCGCATCCGCCGCTATCTGCGTGCTTATCATCTCCTGCCCGTGCGCGCTAGGTCTTGCGACTCCGATTGCGATCGTTTGCGCGATTTCAAACGCCGCAAAGGCTGGAATTTTAATCAAAAATCCTGAAATTTTAGAAATTTTAAAGGACGCGGACGTTGCGGTTTTCGATAAAACCGGCACGCTTAGCAAGGGCGAAATTTCGGTAAGCTTCAGCGATCTGAGCGCCCAGGATCTCTACGCTCTGGCAAGCGCGCAAAAGCTTAGCGAGCATCCGATCTCAAAGGCGATCGTAAAATTTGCCGAGCTGAAATTCGGCGAAATTTCTAAGCTTAACGGCGAGTTTGAAAGCATCGCGGGCAAAGGGATCGTCGCTAAAAATCCCACCGGCGAAATCCTTTGCGGCAGCGCAGGCTTTCTACGCGAGTGCGGCGTGGATGCGGGCGTCGAAGTAGAAGCGGAGGAGCTTTTAGACAAGGGCTTCGGCGTCGTTTACTGCGCGATAGGCGGCTCGTACGCGGGCTTCATCGCATTTAGCGACGAGATCAGAGCCGAAGCGCGCGGCGTCATTCAGACGCTACAAAACAGCGGCGTAAAAACCGTCATGCTAACGGGCGATAACGCCAAAACGGCAAATTTCGTCGCTCGCAACCTCGGCATCGACGAGGTAAAAAGTGGAGTGCTTCCAAGCGGCAAATATGAGTTCATCAAATCCCTGACGGACGAAGGCAAGCGAGTGCTTTTCGTGGGCGACGGCGTCAATGACGCACCAAGCTTAAAAGCCGCTAGTATCGGCGTCGCGATGAACGGCGGCAGCGACGTAGCCAAGGGCGCGGGCGACGCGATCTTTATAAAAAACGACCTTGCAAGCGTGCTATATCTATTTCACCTATCGGAAGCTGCCATGCGGACGATCAAGCAAAACCTCTTCTGGGCGCTGTTTTACAACGCCGTGTGTATCCCGATCGCAGCAGGCGCGCTATATCCAGCGCTTGGCGTGCTTTTAAAGCCGATGTACGGCGCTGCAGCGATGTGCTTTAGCTCCGTAACGGTCGTGCTAAATTCCATCAGATTGAAATTCGCTAAATTTTAACGCGACGGATTTTGCGCTAGGCGCGGAATTTTGCGCGGCGAAATTTTATCCCTCGGCTAATCGCGCGCGGAATTCAGCTGGATCTGTATAGCTTGCAAAATTTTTATTTTACCGCTAGGGCGCGCGTAAATTTTAAAATTTTAACGTGTCGGTCACCGTGCCGTTGTATCACGCCGCCAGTCGCTACGCCTCTGCCTAGTCGTCGTTTAACGCCGTCCGCTGCCACGCCGCCGCGCCGTAAAATTTTAAAAATTCTGCAAAATTTTATAAAGCTAAAAAGAATTCCATAGAATTCCACCGCCCGCACTAAGTTTTAATAAATAAATTTAAAGGTAAAATAACGCTTCAAATGCAATTCGAGGTAGCGATGCGAAAAATTCTAATGGGTTCGTTTGTTTTTTGCGGCACGCTTTTTGGCGCTTCTTGCGAGCAGATACTAAGCGATCCGCGCGGCTTTTTTAGCAAAGAGCCTGCGGACGAAGAGCTGCTACAAAGCGATTTTGGCTGTAAAGGCTCGCTAGCTGGCGCAGAATTTTTGAAAAATTTAAAAAGCGCGGCTTCTGAGATCAGGGACGAAAATATCGATTGTGTCGGTAACGAAGCCTTGCTGAACGAAAAAAGGCTTGAGCGAACCTTGGCATTTGCGGGGATGGATGGCGAGGGCTTTTTGAGCTATGCTAAAGAGAAAAACTACGCGCAAATCAGCGAAAAATCGCTTGAAGCCTTAGAATTTTACTCCGAGCGCAAGATTGGAAATTTCATCGCCTATGGCAATTTTATGGGCGAGATCCCGGCAGCCAGGGAGGCGCTAAAAGATTATTTCGCCGCTAAATTCAACAAAAACGACGCCGATGAGCTGGCAAGCGCCGTGATAGCAGAATTTATCGCATACGCTGCAAAGGATCGCAAGGCAGGGGATTACGGTGAGCTTGAGCTGGCGCTAAAAGGCGGAGTAGGTGCAGATGAGTTTCGTACGCTACTTTTTAGCAAGGATTTTGCGATTTACGAGCTTGATAATGCCCTGGATCTGGCACTTTTGCTAGGATATGACGAGCGCTTTAGCGGCGCTTTGATCGAGCGAGGCGCGCAGGTGAATGCTGGCGAGGAAAACTCGCTATTTTACGCGATGAATAACGTTCAAAGCGCTAAATTTATGATCTCTAAAGGCGCCTTGGTTGGCTATAAAAACTCGCTTGGGCAAACTCCGATATTTTTCGCCGCCGCGGCAAAAAATTATGAGCTCGTAAAGTTGCTAATCTACTCGCACGCTAGCGTAAATGTCCGCCAGATCGGCAGCGCCGAAGCCCAGGCCCTGGCATCGCTAGGCGAGCGTAGCGACGGCTGTGAGCGTTCGGGCGCGGGCAAGACGCTGCTGATGTTTGCGGCGCAAAAAAGCACCAAGCAGATCGTTGAATTGCTTGTAAAATCGGGCGCAAACGAAAAGGCAGTCGATGAGGCGGGGCTAAATGCACTAGATTGCGCGCTTACGGGTGGCGAAGCAGCTACGCAAAGCTATTTGCGCTCGCTTGGATTAAGTCCTACGCAAGCAAGCGATGATTTTACGAGCGATCCGCAAGATGCGCCTGAGCGTGAGAATTAGCGGGCTTGATTTAAAGGGTCGCTCGCCGCTTCGTCGTCGTTTTAGGTTTGCAGCGTTTTTGGGTTTGCAAAAGCCTTATGAGCTTTAAATTTATAGTTTTGCCGCTTTGTAAATTCTATAAATTTAGCGGATTTTTCGAGCGCGAGTTGGTAGAATTTAACGCTTTAAAATTTTATCGCTTTGCTTGCGCAGGCTGCATGCACTGAAATTTTATAAACGCGCAGGCAGGCTTGAAAAACGGCGATTTGTGCAATTTATGCGCGATAAAATTTTTGCCGAGGGATTTTGGTTTGCGATCAAGAGCGAGATTTTGTCAAATTTTGTACGCGAAATTTATCGCTTTTGCGACAAAGCAAGCGCTACATCATTGCGGATTTTACCTTGACTTGGGGCTTTTGCTATGTTAAGTAAAATTTTAAATTCGCTTATAAAGCGCTTTTGATTACGCCGCGCGCGGTATTTTGCACCGGAGAGATTTTATTGCGCGACAAGTTACTTAAAAATGCGTTCGCAAAATTGCAAACGCAGTAAAATAGCAGAGCTTGCTGCGCGATTAAGGCGCTCAAAAATCGCCGTAAAAGAAAGCGCGTGAATACGAATAATTGCTGCAAGGCGCGCAGAATTTTAAAATTTAACCCCCGATCGGGGGCTAAATTTTAAAATTTTATCAATCATCAAGGATTAAAATGGCAAAAAATCTTTTTATCTTTTCGGCGATTTTACTGCCCGCGCTGGCGCTTGCGGACGTGGAGCCCGCCGTGCGAAACAGCGAGCTTTACGGCGTGCTGACGCTTATCCCGCCGGTTGCGGCGATCGTGCTTGCTTTTATCACCAAAGACGTGATTTTATCGCTATTTTTAGGCGTGCTAAGCGGGACTTTTCTCGTCGGTATGGTAGATCACAGCATCGCGGCTTCGGCGCTTTTCGCTTTTACCGATCTGTGCTCGCGCATGGTAAAATCGATGGCTGATACGTGGAATGCGGGCATTTTGCTTCAGGTTATGTGTATCGGCGGGCTCATCGCTCTGGTTACCAAAAGCGGCGGCACGAAGGCGCTTGCGCTCTGGCTTAGCAAGCACGCGGACACTCCGGTTTTGGGTCAAATTTACACCTGGCTGATGGGTATCGTGATATTTTTCGACGATTACGCAAACGCCCTAATCGTGGGCCCGATAATGCGACCTCTGATGGATAAATTTAAAATTTCGCGCGCGAAATTCGCCTTCATCATCGACGCGACCGCCGCGCCGATCACCGGCATCGCGGTCATCTCCACGTGGGTCGGAGTCGAAATTTCGGCGATCAAAGAGGCCTACTCGCAGATCGGCGTAGAAAACATAAACGCCTTCACCGTCTTCGTTGAGACGATCCCGTATAGATTTTATAACATTTTCATGATCTTTTTCGTAGTGGCTACCGCCGTGATGAGTAGGGAGTTTGGCTCGATGTATCGCGCAGAGATCGCATCTCGCGGCGGCAAGAGCGGAGCTGCGGATTTTAAGATCAAAAATTTAGAGGATCAAATTTTCGTGCCAAAAGAGGGCGTCGCGCTTCGCAAGCTAAACGCGATAATCCCGCTAGGAGCGATGATCGTCCTCTCCGTCATCGGGTTTTATTTTAATGGCTACAGCTCGCTGGAGGGCGAGACTTTGGAGGCGGTCAAGGCAGCCCCTCTTAGCTTTACTTCGATCCGTACCGCATTTAGCGCTGCGGATGCCTCGGTCGTGCTGTTTCAATCCGCGCTCTTTTCATCGATCATCGCCGTCGTTTTGGGCATCGCACAAAAAATTTACGGCGTCAAAGAGGCGATTGAGGTCTGGGTTGGCGGCTGGAAAAGCATGCTAAATACCGTCATAATCCTGCTTTTTGCGTGGTCGCTAAGCTCTGTTATCAAAGAGCTTGGCACTTCGCGCTACCTAGTCGAGCTTCTAAGCGACGCTACGCCGCGCTTTGCGCTTGCGATCGTGATCTTCGTGCTTAGCTCGTTTATCTCCTTTTCAACGGGCACGAGCTTCGGCACTATGGGTATCGTCACGCCTCTGGCCGTGCCGTTAGCGCACGCCGTGGGGCAAAAATACGGACTTAGCGGCGAGGAATTTCACGTTTTCATGTGCGTAAACGTAAGCGCGGTGCTTACGGGGGCGATCTTCGGCGATCACTGCTCGCCGATTTCGGATACGACGATCCTCTCTTCGATGGGCGCAGGCTGCGATCACATCGAGCACGTAAGCACGCAGATGACCTATGCGCTGGTCGTTTGCGGCATTAGTATCGTTTGCGGCTACTTGCCTGCGGGCTTTGGGCTTAGCGTGTGGGGATGTCTGATCTTGGGTATCGCGGCTATCATTCTTTTACTGCGTGTGGTGGGTAAAAGAGTGGATGTATGAATTGCGAAAGCTTCGGTAGCTGCGGCAGTTGCACGCTCGGCGAGCCCTATGAGGATCAAATTTTATACAAAAAGCGTCTGATCGCCGATAAATTTAGAGAATTTTTTGACGGCGAGTTTGAGTTTTTTGCCTCACAGCCGCAAAATTACCGCATCAGGGCGGAATTTGGCATCTGGCACGATATTTGGCATAGCGCATTTGATCTTGCTTACACGATGGGCGGCGCACGTAGCAAGAAAATTTTAATTAATGAATGCCCCAAGGTAGCGCTTCCTATCGCAAATTTAATGCCGCGGCTGCTAGAGGCGCTTAGGTGGAGCGAAGCTTTAAAAGAGAAGCTCTTCGGCGTCGAGTTTATCTCGTGCGCCAGCGGGATTTTGGCGACGCTGCTTTATCACAAGCGCCTGGGCGAGCGCGAGCAGGGGGCGATTTGCGAACTGGCGGACAAGCTTGGTATCACTATCATGGCTCGCGCGCGCGGACAGAAGCTTCTAAGCGGCGAGTTAAGCCTTACGGACGAGCTTTGCGTGGACGGGCGAGTTTATAAATTTCGCTTCGGCGAAAACGCCTTCATCCAGCCCAACCGCGGCGTGAACGAAAAGATGATCGCCTGGGCGAGAAGCTGCGTGGACTTCGGCAATGAAGGCACGAGCGAGCTATGTGACTCGCAGAATTTCACCGCAAAGAATTTCACCGCAAAGAATTCCATAGCGAAGAATTCTGTCGCGCAAAATTACGGCTGCGAGCAGTCCGCCACGCAAAATTCTACGAACCAAAATTTAGCTCTTGGAAATTCCGCCGAATTTGACGCCGCTTGCCGAAATTCCGTTAAAGCAAATTCCGCTCGCGCGGAGTTTAACGGCGAAAATTCCGTGAAATTTAACTGTGCGTCCAAAGACGAGAGCTCTACGGATAAAAATTTTGCCCATAAGGTTTTGGATGCGCAAAATTCCGCCCCTCAAAATTTCATCGAACAGAATTTGACCGCGCAAAATTTAGATTGCGAAAAGCATTGCGTGCAAAATTCAGCCTGCGAAAAACTTATCGCGCAAAATTCAAGCCATGAGCAGTCCGCCCCGCAAAATTCGAGCTACGAAAAACATGCCGTACGCCAAGAAAGCTACGCTGCGCGTGATCTGCTGGAGCTGTACTGCGGACACGGCAACTTTACTATCCCGCTTGCGGATAAATTTAACCGCGTGCTGGCGAGCGAAATTTCAAAAAGCTCGATCGCGAATGCGCGCATAAACTGCGAGCTCAACGGCGTTTGCAACGCGCAATTCGTTCGCCTTAGTGCGGATGAGCTGATGAGCGCGTTTGCGCGCAGACGCGAGTTTGAGCGGCTAAAGGGGATCGATATTTTCAGCTACGATTTTTCGCACGTCTTGATCGATCCGCCGCGCGCTGGGCTGGAGCCTAGCGTGATTGATTTCATAAAAAATTTTCAAAATTTGATCTACATCTCCTGTAATCCGCAGACGCTTTTTGAAAATTTGCGCTCGCTTTGCGATACGCACGAGGTGCGCAGGTTTGCGATCTTCGATCAGTTCGCGCATACGGCGCATATCGAATGCGGCGTGCTTTTGCGGCGCAGGAGTTAGGTGAGCTTAAAACCGAAGTCGCGGATTTAGGCTACGCGCGGGAAAATTTCGCCTAAAAATATGTATAATAACAAAATTTAAAATTATGAAAGGAAGTAGATGGTTGATCTAAATAAAATCATCCAAGCAAAGCGCACGATAAACGATTTCGTCTATAAAACGCCCTTTGCTCTGGCGCCGAAGCTCAGCAAGCTTTATGGCGCGGAAGTGTATCTCAAAAGCGAGAATTTGCAGCGCACCGGCGCGTATAAGATTCGTGGCGCTTACAATAAAATCGCGCATCTGACGGACGAGGAGCGGGCGCATGGAGTAATAGCCGCAAGTGCGGGCAACCACGCACAAGGCGTAGCGATGAGCGCGCAAAAATTCGGCGTGCATGCTGTGATCGTAATGCCTGAGGCCACGCCGTTACTTAAGGTAAGCGGCACGAAGGCTCTGGGCGCGGAGATCATTTTGCAGGGCGATAATTTCGACGAGGCGTACGCGTTTGCGCTGGAATATGCAAAGGAGCACAATCTGACGTTCGTCCATCCCTTCAACGACGAGTTCGTCCAAGCAGGCCAGGGCACGATCGCGCTTGAGATGATCGAGGAGGTCGCAGATCTTGAATACATCGTCGTTCCGGTTGGTGGCGGCGGGCTTGCGACGGGGGTTTGCAGCTGCGCCAAGCAGATCAATCCTGACATCAAAATCATCGCCGTAGCCGCCAAGGGCGCGCCTGCGATGCATGATAGCTTCGTCGCGAAAAAGCCGCTAAATTCCAAATCCGTCCGCACCATCGCCGACGGCATCGCGGTGCGGGATACGAGCGAGATCACGCTTAGCACGATCATCGAGTGCGTCGATGAGTTCGTGCAGGTCGATGACGAGGAGATCGCAAGCGCGATACTCTATCTGCTCGAGCAGCAAAAAATCATCGTCGAGGGCGCGGGCGCGGCAGGCGTAGCGGCGCTGATGAACGCGAAATTTGCATTCCCCGCGGGCGCAAAGATAGGCATCATCCTAAGCGGCGGTAACATCGACGTGCAGATGCTAAACATCATCATCGAAAAGGGCCTCATAAAATCGCACCGCAAGATGACGATCAACGTCACGCTCGTCGATAAGCCGGGCGCACTTACGGGGCTTACCGAAATTTTGCGCCGCGCCAACGCAAACATCGTCAAGATCGACTACGACCGTTTCTCTACCAATATCGAGTACGGCGATGCGCAGATCACGATCACGCTTGAAACCAAGGGCAAGGCTCATCAAGAGGACATCGCCTGGGCACTCAAAAACGCAGGGTATGATTTCAGGGAGATTTTGTAAAATTTAGCGGGAGTTTGTAAAATTTATTTTCGCTCGTGAATTTGCCTGAAATTGCAAAATTTACTCGCTTGCATCCTGATTGCAGCTTGCAGCGGGTAAATTTTAAATTTTGCCTCCATTTTATATCCGTCGTGCCGAAACACTTTGCGGCTCGCGGTTTTAAATTTTACATAGAATTTAAAATTCCAAATATGCGGCGTAAGCCGCAATTTAAATAACGCGGACGTAGTCCGCCCTTCTAGCGTCGCGCGGGTGGGGGTTGGTAAGGGGGCGGGCACGCCTCGCAACTCCGAGCGCCGCCCCCTTACGAATATCGCGCATAATGCACCCAGACGCTAAGCTATATCCATGAAATTTTATAGAAACTTACAAAATAAAATTTATCACCAAATTCATAGCCCGTGAAATTTATGCCGTGATTTCTGTTTTTCTTGGGGCGGGAAGGGAGCTTGAATTGCGAGGTCACACCTCTCACATAGGCGGCGCTGCTCCGCAGCACCGCATTGCTCTGCTCGCCCACAAACCCCGCCCATCCCCCGACGACGCTAGCGGTGGGGCGGACTGTTCCGCATTAAATTTTATAATCGCGGCTCGCTTCTTTAAAATTTCTTTTGCGATTTTGAAATTTCGCGTCGCAAAAATCGTAAAATTTCAATTGCACTACAAATCGGCGCTGTATTTTGCTAAAATACCGATAAAATTTTAAAGGATGAAATTTGGAAAATTTTGCTTTTCTTCTAAATTTAGTGATATTTTGCATCTTGGTTTTTATGTTTTTTAAGATGCGCAAAAGCGGCGAGCAGGCGAGCAAGCCGCAGATCGCCACCGACATCACGCGGCTTAAAAGTATCGGCGAGCTGAGCGTTTTTAAAATTTACTCCAAAGAGATCGTCACGCGCAAGCAAAACGTAGGCAGCGGGCTGCTGGGCTCGCTCGTTTCGCCGCTGATGACGAAAAAGCAGATCGCCATCATCTTCGAGTTTGAGATCGAGTTCGTTTACGACCTGCTAAGCCCCGAGTTTGCGATATTGCCGCAGGGCGAGGATCGCTACGAGATCAAGATGCCGCCGTGCAAATACAAATACTCGATCAAAGATATGAAAATTTATGACGAGAAAAACGCCAAGCTGCTGCCGTTTCTGCTACCCGATTCGCTAAATGGGCTATTCGGCGCGAGCTTCGATGAAAGCGATAAAAACCGCCTCATCGACGACGCAAAGGACGAAGTCAAACAGCTTTCGCTAAAAATTATCAACGATCTTGGCGGCAAGATCCACAAATCCGCGACCGACACGCTGGAAGCGATCGCCAAGAGCTTCGGCGCGAAGGAGGTCGGATTTATCTTTCAGGACAAGGCGCTTCAAACGATCGATATAAACTCCAGCGAGATCGCAATCGATAAGTCGCTAAAATCGCAGATCGAGAAGTAGATGGAGCTTTTTAAGGCGCTTTTTAAAATTTACTTCGCCCGCATGCTCGCGTTTATGGATGCCTGCGCGAGGGCTTGGCAGAGATTTTATGAGCCGATTAGGCTGCGCAAAGAGAAAAAGCGCCTGCGCGCAAAGGGCTATTTTACCGAGGATGCGACGTGGGCGGAGTTTTTCGCGGATTTTAAATTTTGCAAATGCTTTATCATCAAAAAAATCCTCTATCCGAACTTCTACGCGATCAAAAACTCCTCCAAATGGGAGGCGGGCTCAAAGCGAGCTAGCTTTACGGTGGGCTCGTTTGCATACGATGAGATCGCGTGGGTGTGGGTGCCGCGAGCCTTCGACGGCGGGCGAAAAAACGATCTAGCGAAGCTAAAAGATCTACTGCAAAAAATCCCCGCGCTGCGCTACGAGCAGAGCGACACCGGGATTAAAATTTTCGGCTACGAGTGCGGCGAAGCGGGCTTATAATCGTATGACGCGAAATTTCTTAAATTTGTCGAGGGTCGCGCCGATGTGGCTCGCTGCTTGCGCCACGCAGATGAGCGGCGGGCGGGTTTAGCGGCCCGTATGTCTTTGCCAAAACAGCGCGTGCGTGCGTGAAATTTTATCTTTGCAAACGCCCCGGCGCAGTCTAAATTTAAACTCTGCGCAATATAAACGCGAGCAAATTTTATCTCTCCGCCTGGCTCCATAGATCCTTTGCTTCGGTGGGGGGTTTTCATATTAAGCCACGCAAGAAGCAGCACTACGGAGGCTAATGGATTTAAGATTAAATTTAATAGTTCCATGCAATTTATGACGCCCATCATTATAGCAGCGGGAGCCGGTATTTTAAACATCATGCCGTAGATGACGTCTGCGCCGATGTCTGCGATCAGCAGTGCGGCATATATGGCAAAAAGCTTGCATCCGGTAGCGGCGCGCAACTTAAAATTTATAACTATCCAAGCGATCGTAACCGCAAATATCAAATACGGCACGTATATTTGTAGCCTACTGCAATCACATCTTCTGAGTATATAAATGGCTGAAAAATATAGCAGCGCCGCAAGCGCAATGCTATAGGCGTATTTGAAGATTATAAAGACCTGCGGACCCGTGATATTTTGGATGTTTTTAAGCGCGTGGCAAAGGAATGTGAAGGCAAAAATCCACACTAAGATTTGAGAATCCAAGTACGCGATTTCGCCTTTTTAGAATACGCTATGCTCGCGACCAGTAGGCAGAGCGCGCCGAGCGTGCCTTGCAGCTTCGCTCTTTGAAAATCTTCATTCATTTTATACCTTTAAATTTTAATGTGCGGTTCGCTGCTTGCACTGCGCAGATGAGCGGCTGGCGCTGCTTTGATTATCGCCTCGCGGGCTTTAAATTTAGCTCCGTTACGAACGTTTCATGCTTGGCGTACTGCGAGGGCTATGTCCGGCGCGCCGCAACGATTAGCCTAGCACCGCCGCGATGTTTTATGTCCATCGCCGCTATGGAGACTTTAATCTGGTATCGCCGTTATGATACTTGAATTTGCCGCCGCCACTCGCGCAATACATTTTTGAAATGGGATTTTATGCAAATTCTGTTTAAAATGGATTTAACTTTTTAAATTTAAAAGCAGCGGAGCAGCTTAAAATTTATAACTATCCAAGTGCCATTAATATAAGCATAAAAACGCTTATTTTTGATTTTTAAATTTGAGCTGTTTTTAGTAAATTTTGCTTACAAATTTTGTATAATTTTTAAAATTTTATCTCGAAAAGAGGAGCGAGTATGAGATTTATCATTATATTGTTTTTGGTGGTCGGCGGCTGTTTTGGAGGCAATATAACCGACTTTCAAAGCTTGGAAAAATTTATCAAAGACGGGCAAGCGAAAGGATATTTTCCTAAAAAGATTTTAGTGACGCAAGGATTTGATACCACCGTATTAGAAGACGTGAGTTTAAATTTTAGCAAAACCATATATTGGGATATAAATTCTCGCTGCAACCAAAACGCAGACGAAATCATTATGGCCGAAAGCGATACGAGGCACTCTATAGTTTGCCCCGGAAATAACAACGTCTATATTTTGACTGGCGGCAGAAGCGATGTGGAAGACCCATGGGGAAACGATATCTTCGTAATGGGCGAGAACGATGATAAAATTTCAAAAAGCTGGGGTACAAATATATTTATATTCGGCAAAAGATGGGGGCATGATAAGATAGAAATCGGCGATTCTAGGATAAATCCGGCGTCAAACCCTGAATACAAAAACGAATTTCCTTACGAGTTTAGTCACTTTTTCATCTTTGATAGCGGGATTAAAAAGGATGATTTAGTTTTTAACTTTAACAAGATAATAAATTTAAGAACAAAAGACTCCAT
>CAURGM010000009.1:0-84846 GCA_963524395.1 uncultured Campylobacter sp. | reverse complement strand
CGCCGTGCGTATAATCCCAAAGGGCAAAGAGGGCGACACGCTGGAGTTTGGCGGGCTTCTGGGCAGCGCGCCCGTAATGAGCGTAAATAAAAACTCATCCGCAGACTTCATCGCCCGCGGCGGCCAGATACCGGCACCTATTCATAGTTTTAAAAACTAAAATTCTCATAGCCTGCGATGGCTTACGGCGGGCTATGGGTATGGGGACTTAAATTTGATCGTGCGGTAAAATAAAAAGTATGCCAAATGATGGATGGTGCAAAGTGCTTGTTTGAAATAGGAATTTGATACCTAAAATTTAGGTATTTGTAAAATTTTATCAATTAACTGATATTTTTTATCTAGCATTGGTATTTCTATCGTGTCATATTTTTCCATTTCTATTAGTTTTATAGCCACCGGTGTGCTTGGTGTGATCATCCCAAGCTCAGGTTCACTAACACCAGAAACCAAATATGACCAAATAGTATTGTCTTTTATATCTTTTAGAAAATACAAGCCCATAGCACATATACAATCAATATCTAAAATTTGTTTTTCATCTTCATAAACATCGCCGATCATTTTTGATCTTAATGTAACATAGTCATTTATATTTTGATCTGTTATATATTTTGTAGAAATTTCATTTGTTTTTATATTTTTTAGCGTATATACCAATAGGCAGTAGTTTGGTGGATTAAATTTCTTATAATATGCCTTCTTTATTCGTTCTAACTTTTGTTCTTGCCTTTTATTTATAGCGACCAATCTGTCAATTTCCGCTTGTGACCTTTGATTCGCTTCTCTAACTATTTCATCCGTATCGCTACAACCGGAAAAGAAAAATGCTATAAATATGGGAAATAGATATTTTTTCATATCACGCCTTATTTTCTAGTAATAGCTTAATTAACTGTTGATTATTTTCTCTCAATAAAATTTTTGAACTATGAGAAACCATGGCTGAAATTTTAGATTTATTATCCATAATTACATCATTGTTTTTAATGTCAAAAAGTTTAAGTAAATGGCATTTTTAGCTTCTTTTTCAATACTTACAATTTCAGCAGCACAGTCAAATTTTTCTTCAGCTATCAGGTAGATGAATACGATATCATTTAGCTTAAATTTACTATAATATTGTTGCCAAGATATATGTTCTAAAATATTTAGGGACTTTGCCTGCTCTGTATCATACGTTTTTAATAAGAAATACGCCACAATTCGCCCTTTGTTTAAAATTTAATAAGTATGATTTTAGCAAAAAGAAAAAGATCATGTCAATAAAGTATCGGTAAAATTTAGATAATGGTAGAATATTTTAAAAAATCTTTACTTGAAATTTTAGTAGAAAATAAAAAATTATTTTGAAAAGCACGAATTATAGCAATTGCTTGAGTTTTTTTGTGGCCTTTGTTTTAGATGTAGAATATGTGAATGATGAATGCTTATTGTTCAGATGTCCTCGAGCATATAAAAGACACTATGTATTTCTTATAAAAAATGAAATTTAAAATCCTTGCAGTAAAATTTGCAGTAAGTATTTTCTAAGCGCGATCGCGCGAATAAGGAGGCAAAAATGCAAGGAAGTTTCAAAAGCTCCGGCGGCGGTTTAGGCGGTTCGGGCAGCATGGGCGGCGGCTTCGGCGGTATGCGAAACCCCTTCAATCGCGACAAGCTCGCAGACGCAAAGCGCTTCGGCATCATATCGGCGGCGCTTATGCTGATTTCTGCGCTTACGGAGTATCTACCGGGCGGCGAGGGGCTTTTTAGCATCAGGGCGTGCCTGGGCCTGGGCTCGCTCATCCTTCTTTACCGCGCGGCGAAAGGCATCTCCGAGCTTGCGGGCAGCGATACCGTCTCCAACGCCAAATTTATAATTATCACCGCGATTGCCTACGCGGTTGCTTCGATATTGCAAAACCGCGCCCTTACAATTATCGGCGCGCTGGCGGTTTTTGTTTTTCATCGCTAGGCTCTATTACGGGCTGTATAAAGACACGCAAAACGCACTATTTCTGATCGCCGTGGGGGTTTCGTTCGCGGGCGGCATACTGTCCGTCATCTCGGGCGACGGCTCGCGCATATCCGTGCTGATGGACTTTGCGGCGCCGGCGGCATTTTTGTTCGCGTGGCTTCGGACGGAAAAAATCGCTTAGCGCTTCTGCGTCTGCCAGCCTAAGAAGCGAGCGGGATTCTATTTCGGCGGCGGATTTAAACACGGCGCGCAAAAACGGGCACGGCATTAAAATTTTAAAAGACGACGCGAAAATATGAGGCGGAAATAAAATGCAAAAAATGGCTTGGAAATTTGGCGAGCTTGAAAAGGTCGCGACGGACGAGGGCTTCATTTGGTACGCGGAGCTGAAGCTAAAAAGCGAAAGCTTCGGTGAGGTGCCGTTTTGTCTTGTGTCTGCAGATACGGCGGATGTGGACGATGAGACGATCTTGCTCGCGCAGCGCATCGCCCGAAATATCGATCGGTACGTAAAAGACGCTCTTGCCTTCCTGCGAGACGAGCTTAGGCGCGAGTATTGTTTGGGCGAGGATGAGCTTAGGCTGCTTGACGTGCCCGTTTGCGATCTGCCGTTTGGGCTTCCGCAATGCACGTTTTACGCGCGCGATACGCAGTGGCTGATGAGGTTTGCCGAGGGCGCGCTTGATATTTGCGATCCTTTCGGCATCGGGGTGATTTTCGAGGGCGAAAGACCGCTGCGCGTGGAAAATTTAGAGCTTAGCAGAGAGTATTAACCGCGGATAAAATTTTAAATTTAGAGGCGATTTTAAAATTTATACAGCGCGAAAATCGGCGCACTATGGCGCATTCCTGCGGATAAATTTAAATCTCGGCTCGCTACCGTTTTTGAAATTTTGTGGCGCACTGCAGCGGCTAAGATACACTTTGACAGGGCGGCGTTTAAATTTCATTTCCCGCGCTGTGTCGGCAAATCCCTCTTTTGTGTCCTTAAAAGCTAGCGTTTATGACAGCGGCGCGAATGTAGGTGAGGCAGGCTTGGAATTCTACGTAAAATTTTGAAAGTATCCGCGCGCAATGGCGAGTAAAAAGCGCGCGAAAATTCGGCGTCTGGGCGCATAGCCGCTCATAGCCGCTACGGATTGAGTGAGCGAAGCGACAGAATTTAAACGCGGGGCGCGCGCGGGAAAAAGTCCAAGATAGGTGTGGATACATGCAAAAAAAGCATAAAGGCGCGCGGCGGTATAGAGTGGGGTAGTGCGGGCTGCCGCAAATCGGGCTCGCAAATTGCGGATCGAAAGCAGGCTGAAATCAAAAGCTCGGCGCGTAGATTTACGGATCGGGCGTCTAGGAAAGGACGGGACGCGCGCCGCGAATTTAGCGATTTGGCGCGCAGAACGCGAATCAAAAGGCGCCGTAAGCAAAGAGGCGCGCAGCGAAATTTTGCGCTCCTTGAAATTTTATAAAATTTTGCCGCAAAATTTACGCTTTTTAAAATTCTATAAAATTCTGCTTGCAGAGCTTGCCCGTGAAATTTTTAAAGCTCTTGGCGGTCTGTTTTGAAATTTATAAAGCAGATCGCGGCACAGGCGCCGTCGCGCAAAATTTAAAATCAAAGCAGGCTGAAAGTTAAATTTAAAGTGCGAGCAAATTTGGCTTGTAAATCGCTGATCAAGTGTCCTGCACGGCAGTGGGCGCGGAGTGTAAATTTGGCAAGAAAACGAGAAAAATGATGTATAAATTTTGCGCGTAAACCATCCTAAAATTTAACGAACAAATTTTAAAACCACTCTCGCAGAGTTCGCGTCCAAATTTACGCTCTGCCTCGCAGCATTTAACGCGCAGATCGCGTAAATTTCACGCTTTGCTTTACGGCATTTGGCGTGCAAATTTTACGCTCCGCCAGGTGGAATTTAACGTGCAAATTTCACGACGAAATTTCAGGGCGTTTCGAGTCTCGCGATTTACAGCTTCCTAAGCTTTGCGATCTCATCGCGCAGTGCGGCGGCCTTTTCAAACTCCAGCGCCGCCGCGGCATCGAGCATCTGCTTGCGAAGCTCCTTTACGATCTTGGCGCGCTCGGCGGCGGGCATCTTCTCTAAATTGGCACCCTTTCTTAAAATTTCGGTGCCGTCCTCGATCTTTAGGCTCTCTTCGATATTGCGGCTCGCAGAATGCGGGGTTATGCCGTGGGCGCGGTTGTATTCATCTTGAAATTTACGGCGCTTTTGGGTGATGTCGATCGCCTCTTGCATCGAGGCTGTGATCTTTTTGCAAAACATCACGACCTGTCCGTTCACGTTTCGCGCGGCTCGCCCCATCGTCTGAATGAGGCTGGTGCGCGAGCGCAAAAAGCCCTCCTTATCGGCATCCATGATCGCTATTAGGCTTACTTCGGGCAGATCGAGCCCCTCGCGGAGCAGATTTATACCGATTAGCATATCGTATTCGCCGCTGCGAAGGCCGCGGATGAGCTCGTTGCGCTCGATCGCATCGATGTCCGAGTGCATATATTTGACCTTAAGCCCTAACTCCAGATAGTATTTGCTCAGCTCCTCCGCCATCTTTTTGGTTAGCACTGTCACTAAAATCCGCTCGCCGCGCGCGATGACCTCCTTTGCCATATCGTGTAAAATTTCGACCTGGTTGTCGCTGTCTTTTAAGATAATCTGCGGATCAAGTAGCCCCGTCGGGCGCAGTATCTGCTCATATACGGCTCCGCGGCTAAGATCCAGCTCGTAATCATTTGGCGTTGCAGAGACGAATAGGAATTTAGCTTTTTTATTGATAAACTCATCAAACATCAGCGGACGGTTATCAAGTGCGCTAGGCAGACGGAAGCCGTACTCTACGAGCGTTTCTTTGCGGCTGCGATCTCCTGCGAACATACCGCGAAACTGCGGCAGGCTCACGTGGCTTTCATCGACGATAACGAGGTAGTCCTTGCCCTTGCTCTCGTAGTAATCAAAGAGCGAATAGGGCGTCTCGCCCGGCTTTTGACCGGTCAGATAGCGCGCATAGTTTTCGATCCCCTTGCACATCCCCGTGGCGCCCAGCATCTCAAGATCAAACTCCACTCGCCCTTTAAGCCGCTGCGCCTCGACGAGCTTGCCCGCGTCCTCGAAAAATTTTAACCTCTGCTCAAGCTCCTCCTCGATCCCTTTGATCGTTGATTTCAGGCGCTGCTCGCCCACGATGAACTGGCTCGTCGGGTAGAGAATAAATTTTTTGACGCTTTGCGTCTTTTTATTTTCGAGCACGTCCAGATGATACATCGCCTCTATCTCGTCGCCGAAAAACTCGACCCTAAACGCCTCATCGTTAAAATACGCGGGGTAGATGTCGATCACGTCGCCGTTTACGCGAAAATTCCCGCGATCAAAAAAATCGTCGTTGCGCTTGTAACCCATATCGACGAGCTTGCGAAGCAAAAATTTGGTGCTAAATTTTGATCCGATCTCAAAAAACAGCACCATGCCTTTGTATTCGGCGGGATCGCCCAGGCCGTAGTTTGCCGAAACCGACGCCACGGTGATGACATCGTCGAAGCTTAGCAAGCTCGCAGTGGCGCTTAGCCGCAATCGCTCGAGCTCTTGGTTTACGTCGCTGTCCTTTTCGATGAAAAGATCCTGCCTTGGGATGTAGGCCTCGGGCTGATAATAATCGTAGTAGCTGATGAAGTACTCGACGTGATTTTGCGGGAAAAAGCCCTTAAATTCGCTATAAAGCTGCGCCGCGAGGGATTTATTATGCGTCATTACGAGCGCAGGAATTCCGAGGCGCTTGATGATATTTGCCATGGTAAAAGTTTTGCCCGAGCCGGTAACGCCGAGAAGAGTTTGGTATTTATTGCCGCTTTGAAAGCCCGCGACGATGCCTTCGATCGCTTTTTCTTGATCCTCGCTTGGGGAGAATTTGCTCTCGATTTTAAAATTTTGCAAAATTTTTCCTTTTTTAAAGCCAAAATTGGGTAATATTTTCATTTAAATTATATCAGAAAAGGCGAAATAATGGAATCAATCTTTGACGAAGAGAAAAAGGTCGAGGGCTTAAGCAATAAAGTAGCTGAGCTGATTAGACGTTATAGCGAGGCTAGAGACGAGAACGAAAAGCTACGCACAGAGCTAGCGACGGTCAAGGCGCAAAACGAGGCTTTGGGAATGCAGCTTGGCACGCTAGAAAACGATCTGGCATATCGCAAGATGAGCGATGAGGATCTAAGCAAGCAGATCGACGATATTTTGGCAGGCGATAATTTAGGCGAGAAATGAAAGAAATTTCGGTTCAGCTAACGAGTAAGTCTTTGACGAAAAAATACGCGATAAGCCTGGATGATGACTTTGCAAAGGTCTTCGGCAGGGACTGGCGGATTTTAACTCGCGGCAGCGATCATCTGGATGCGGGCGAACTGCTTGAAGCCTATATCCAAAAAAGCTACGAAAATTTCATGCTTAATAAAAAAATAGATGCCTTGGTAAAGGACATCGATGAAGGAGTAAAATGATGAAAATGAGAAAAGGTGCGGCAGTAGGCGGCGGCGTAAGCGGGATAATATTTTTAGCTATTATAATATTCGTGATAGTAAAGATCGTGATGCCGAAACTTACCGGCGCTAAGGATGAGGTTTTGGTTAAGGCGTATGCGGTCGAGCTTGAAGGCGTATTTAAAGATATACAACGCGACTACTTAAATCAAGGAAATTTTCGCGAGCTAAAGAGCATGACGGGTTCCAGACAGTTTAGCGATAGCGATCTAGAAAAAACCGTCACTTTAAATCAATCCTTTGACTACGGTGTAGGACCGAAACTCAAAAACGATATGATCTTTTGCGCGACGATCACCTTGCGTCAAGATAGTGATGGATATTTTTTCGAGACCTCGAATATCAATCGCAACAGGGAGCGATGCGAAGCATTTCATAAAGATACGACTTATATGAAGTTAAATGGCTTTAGAATAGGCAAATAATTTTTAAAATTTAATCGCGCGACTGCTATGGATTCGTAAAGCGTCCGTGTAGCAAAAGCGCGATAGTGCTAGTGAAGTGCGATAAGCTGTCATTGGCTCGCACCTCGTGCCAAAAGCATGCTAAGATCTCAAGAATTCATCTTTATAGGTATTTTTTTAAAATTTAGCTTTAAAATCGGCATTTTTGCATTTATATTGACAGCTTATCGGCTAAAATTTTAATCATATTTTAGTTTATAATTTATAGCGGTCGTGATTTATGCCATTGCGGTTAAATTTATAAGATAGGTGCTTTTAAGCTAGATTCCTCGCACGACGGCGATGTGAGCTGTGGCTGGATCTGCAAAAGCACCTTATAAAACAAGCGTATTAAAGCAAAATATCAAGATCATCTTAAATTTATGGAATTTGTACCCCGAAAATGCGCGGAATTTCATCGGCGCGGGCTTGGGCGCGAGTTTTAAAAGTCTTTCATAGAATTTTATCGCCGATTCTCAACCGCCGATTTGATCCATCTGCGTAAGTAATCTAGCTGCTGCGGTGTATGAAACCAATGCTCTCCGTTTTTCATAACGCTTAAGTCGCAGTCGAACTTCTGCGCGAAATTTCTAACGATACAAAGAGGCGTCATATCGTCGTTTTCTGCGCATAGAATTCTACTGGGCGTTTCCCACTTAGTGATCGGATTGTTCAAAACAAAACTCCAATATTCCCAAAAAAGCGGTTGCCCGGCAAGGGCCAAAATCATCCGCTCTTGCTTCAATCGCTCCTCACTAACGCCAGCCCTGCGCATTATATTCGAAATAACGTATTTCATATCAAGTATCGGCGAGACGAAGAGGCAGTCGCTAAGCTTTTCGTCGCGGAAGCTTTGCAGGCCGAGCCATGCCCCTAGGCTAACGGCAAACAGCGCGACCTCGCCCCAGCGTTTCTTTGCATACGATAAAATTTCGCGAAATTCCAAAATAGCGCGCCGCGGATCGTAAGAAGCGGGCTCATGCCGCCTCTGTCCGTGCCCGGGCAGGTCAAAGCTAATAACCTGCCGGCCTTGCTCGCAAACGACGGAAGTCAAAAGCTCCGCATCCTCCTTGCTTCCGCATTGCCCGTGAGCGTAGATATAAACCTTTTCCGAGCGGTTCCCCCAAACGGCGGCGGGAACGCCGCGTATCTCAATCGCGCTCTTTTGCATTTTGCTCCGTCCTTCCGAAATTTCTTGTGCCGCTATCGGTATTTTACGGCAACGTCGCAAACGAAGCGGTGAATATTGCCGAAAATTTGATGCACTATGCTACGGGTTCCTGTAACTAGCGATTAAATTTTAAAATTTTACGCTCCTAGCCCATGCGCAGCTAAATTTTTGGAATTTAACCATGCAAAATTTTAAGCGGCAGAATTTTGCGCTGTCACTAAACGCACTGTATCCGATAAATGCGCTATATTCCTGGCAACCGAGCAAGCATCCGCAATCGCGCTGTGTTTGCCGTGGGCACGTACAAAAAAGCTTAAAAAATCAATCCCGCGGCGCCGAACTTGACCCCTAAAGAGATAACTATCAAAACCCCAAGCCCCGCAAAAAAGCCCGCCAGCACGTCATCTAGCATCACGCCGAGCCCGCCTTTTACGTCGCGATCCACGCGCCCGATGATCGATGGCTTGAGGATGTCGAAAGCCCTGAAAAACAGCAGCGCCAAAATTATTGAAAGGATCGAGATCCTGCTGCTTTCAAAGCCCGCAATCAGCTCCCGCAGCGGTAGCGAAAAGATTTCGCCTACGGGCGCGGCGACGCACATCGCGATCCACACCCCCACTACCTCGTCGATTACGATCTCGCTGTTATCGTGCGCGCCTACCCGCCTTTCGTAATCGCTTACGATCTTAAGCGAGACGAAAAAGACGAGAGCGGCGCACAAAAACAGCGTCACTTCGCCCGCCAGCATCAAGATTGCAAGCCCCACTATCCAGCCTGCGATGCTGCCCCAGGTGCCCGGTGCGGGCCTTAGCAACCCCGCGCCGAAAAATGTAACGAAAATTTTATCCATAATTGTCCTTTTAAATTTTGCTTTTTAAAATTTTACCGCTTATTTTAATTAGGGCATCTGCTCGCGTGCAGAATTTTAAATTTCGTTCGCGCGTGCTAGGAAATTTTAAATTTCATTCGTGAATGTAGAATTAATTTGCCCGCCTACACGAAATCAGTTCTACTCGCTCGCCACAAAAATTTCGCTCGTTAATGTAGGAATTTTAAAATTCTACTCATTTGCGTAAAAATTTTAAAATTTTGCTCGCTTGCGTGGAGATTTCAAACCCATACGCAAACGCACGGCATTTTGCGCGAGCGAACAGTCGTTGCGCTGCATCCGAGTTTTTCGCTGTAACTCGCAGCAACCGCTTAATTTTAAAATTTTTAGGTTCGCTTGTCGCAAGCTTAAAATTTAGATCCGCTGTACTGCTTTACATATCCATCGCGCCTTAAAATTTTAAATCCGCTTCGCCGCAAAATTTACTGCGCCGTTATAAATTTGCTACGAAGCCAAGACTTTAAAATTTAAAGCTCGTTTTATCGTACCGCTGCTAATGCTCTAAAAATTTAGCTTCGTTGTACCGCAAAATTTTACGCCAAATCTGCGTCCATCGCTCTTTATTCTACAAAATTCCGCGCAGTCCTTTCTTTTCGCACTATGAAATTTTACTTTACGTCTAGCCGCCGTAAATTCTAACGCCGCGAAATTTTACCCTCTGCCTAGCTTCCGCAAATTTCACGTCATTTTTTGCGTTGCGCCCTCGAGAGCTACGTCTTTAGCGCGCTGGTTTGATACAGTTGCATCAGCTGCTCGTAAAACTCGCTTTCGCCGTGGCTCTGCAAGATCCCGCTGTTTGGAAAAAGCTCGTCGTAGAGCTTTTGCAGATCTGAAAACCGCGCGGGAAAGAGCTCGCTTAAAATCATCGCCGAGATCTCTTTACGCATAAAAATCGCGGGTGGCAAAATCCCCGCGCGCAGCAGTGCTTTTAGATTTTGCGTGCGGTAATGCACGTGATGATGAGCGCCGTGAGGGCAGTTTTTGGTGCTTACGAGCACCTTACACTTCTCGCAATAGACGTATTCGGGCATCAGCAAAATCTCGATTTCGCCGCGCTTTTGATACTCGTCTAGCACCGAATGCACGCCGCCTCCATCGAAAAATAGCTCCATATTTGCGTGATTTTGCCCGAAAATTATTTTGTTTATACCTAAATTTTTTGCGATCGCGCATTGCAGGGCGGGCTTGTCGTCAAAAATCGCAAGCGAGCCCAGATCGATCATCATGGCGCGTTGCGCGACCAAAAAATTTTGCAGCAAATAGCTTAGCGTTTTTTTGCGTAGTTCGTAAGGCAGGGCATCTGCGCTATTCGTGCCGGTTAAAAAAATCACCACGAAATCCGCCTTGTCGATCATATGCCTAATCAGCCGCTCATGCACGCGGTGAATCGGATCGGCGCAGGTAAAAAACGCTGAAATTTTAGGCGCGGCAAGCGAGCTTGCGACTTTTTTTATACGCACGATTTGCTCTGCAAGCTCCTTTTTTAGCAGTGTGATGCGCCCCTGTACCGCAGTTTGCTCTGGGTACGCGTTTTGAAATACCGAGCCTGTGATCTCGCTTGCGCTTGGGTCATAAACGTCGCTAACGTCTATGCGCGCGACAAGCTCGCAATAGGCGGGATTTGCAGTAGAATTTTTAATGAAATTTTCGGTGGAATTTGAGATAAAATTTCCCGCCGAATTTGCTACGGATTTTGCATCTGCGCTGCAAACGCGATTGAGTGCGGAATTTTCGGCAAAGCTCTGCGCGGAATTTACCGCAGAATTTTCACTAGAGCTTTTCGCCAAATCCAAAGCGGCATTGTTTTCAGGTTTTACATCTGTGCTGCGAGTAAAAGTTTGATCATAGCACGCAGTAAGGCTTACTATATGGTCTAAGCCCTCGCTTGTGGCGTTTATAGCGCTTTGCGCACTTGCAGTGCGCGCGAAATCCGTGCCGCTTTTCGCAAAACTCTGCTCGTTTTGCGCCGCGGCAGAAACTCCATCCTGCAAGTTGCGCGATTCTTTAGCTAGCAAATACGCACCACTTTCGCCGCTAAGCGAATTTTTGGCGCGTTCGGCTGTGCCTTCCTTGCAGAGGTAAAGCTCCAAAATATCGCTTTTTTTTGCGTCCGCGCAGGAAAAAACGAAATTTATGCCGCAGATGCTAAGCTTGCTTGGGCGCAGTAGCTCGCAGTTCTTGCCGAAAGCGCCGTTTGCGAGCAGACTCAGGACGTTTAGGTCGGAGCGCGAGATCACTATCTTGCGGATTTGCGTTGCGCTATTATTTGCGCCTTTGCTCTCGCTTCCGGCTTGAGCTTCTTTTAAATTCCTTGCCGCGCCCTTAGCTTGCACCTCATCTTTTCTGGCATCGCCCGCCCTTGACGCTTCTAAATTCCGCACCGTTTTTAAATCGCGCTTTGCTTTTGAATTTTGTCTTGCTTTTGAGTTCCGTGATGCTTTTAAATTTTGCTTTGCCTTTAAATTTAGCGCCGCGTCACTCGAAGCTTTTGCGATGTTTAGAGTTTTTATGCCGCTTAAAATTCCTTCACTTTCAAGCGGTTTTATTTCGTTTAAATTGCCGGTATCGCGTGAAATTTCTGTCCCGTCTGCGATCCATGCCGAGCGCGCGCGGCTATTTTTTTCTTGCGATGCCATATTTTTTCCTTTTCTCCCAAAGCGATTTTCGCGAAATCCCAAGTGCCGCCGCCAGATCGGAGTCGAAATACTCGTCTTGGTGCGCTACGATCGTGAGCTTTACGTATTCTTCGATGCTTAAAATTTCACTGCGTTCTTTGCTGCTGCCAAGCGTAATTTCGTCGCTAAAGCCCTTTTGCGCGCCGATGGATCCGGCAATTAGGCGCATGGATTTGGTTTTGCTTAGAAATTTTTCCTTCTGTGCGCCGCTTAGGCTATCAAAATCTGGTGCGTAAAAAATCTCCGCGCCGCGTTCTAGCAGCTCAGGGCTTTGCGCGGATAGAATTTTAAGGCGCGATTTTAGCGCAAGCGCGATCTTAAATACCGCCGCCGCCCGTGCTGCCGCATTGCCGCGCAAAAGAAGCGGGAATTTTATCTGCGCTAAACGCGTGTGCGGTATTTCGCACGAAAGGGAGATCTCTTTAAGCAACGCTTCGTAGGCTTCGTTTTGTGATTTTAGCGAGCGAAACTGCGCGTAATGCTCGATCTTTTTGATGAGTTCCTCTATCATAAAGGGCTTTTGGATATAATCCGTAGCGCCCGCTTTTACGGGGTTTAGCACCGTTTCGCTATCGACGTAGGCGACCATCAAAATTATGATCGAGCGCCTAAATTTCTCGATCAGCGGATAAAAGCTCGCGCCGCTCCAGCTCGTAGAGAGTAGCACCGCCTCAAACTCCTCCGCAAGAGCTGCCGCGGCCGCCAAACTCGCCGCGTTAGTGCATTCATGTCCCAGCGCGCCGAGCTTGTTTGCGATACTTTGAGCAAGATAGCTTTCGCTCTCGATTATTAAAATTTTCATACGTCCTGCGCCTTTGCTGCGTGCTTTTGCCAGTCGTAAAATTTCAAGCTTACCGCAGCCTGAGCGGCGATGCCCTCGCTTCTGCCCGTAAATCCCAGCCCTTCGGTCGTGGTCGCTTTGACATTGACGCGCGCGCAGTTTAAAATTTCGCTTAAAACCTCTTGCATCTGTGCTTTGTAGGCTCCGATCTTCGGGCGCTGCGCGATGATCGTAATATCGGCATTTACGAGCTCGTAGCCGTAGCCTCTGACGCGCCGCATTACATTTCGTAACAGCTCCTTGCTGTCCGCGCCTTTAAGATTGGCGTCGCTATCGGGGAAGAGCTCGCCGATATCGCCCAGCATCGCCGCGCCGCAGATAGCGTCGATTAGGGCATGGATCGCTACGTCGCCGTCGCTGTACGCGATCAGCGCGAACTCGCATGGGATCTGCACGCCGCCGAGCACGATGCCCGCGCCTTTTTCAAGCGCATGCACGTCGTAACCCATACCGCAAAAGATATCGCGCGAGCATGGTTTTAAATTTAGCGCCGCCAGATCGCTTACGCGCGTGATCTTAAGCGCGCCCGCTTCGCCTTTTATAAATTCCAACCGTCCGCCCGCGCTGCCGATCGCCGCGCTGTCGTCGGTAAAAATTTCGCTTCCTTCAAGCGCCTTTTTAAGTAGCGCCGTGCGCGAAAGCTGCGGCGTTTGGATGAGGCGCAGCTCCTCTCGCTCCACAATGCGCTCGCCGAGATAGGTCGTGTCGTTTACGCCAAGATAGGGGCTGATACAGTCCGCGCTGCCTAAATTTCGTATCAGCGAGGAGATCAGCTCGGGCGAAATTTGCGCGCGTGCCACGTCGTTTACGAGCACGAGCTCGCTATCTACGAGCTGCAGCGCGTTTTTTAGCGAGCTTTGACGGTTTGCGCCGCCCGGGGCGAAGTGAAATTTTAAATTTGCAGAGCCGCGTTCATCTGCGTCGCATTCGACTTGAGCTTTAAAATTTTCCGCGCCCCGCGGCTTGCTTGCGTCGTTTAGATCATCTGCGCCGCATTCGATCCCGCCCCGCTCGCTTTGAAATTTATACTCGCTCGTGCCGCACTCCACGCTTTTGCCGCGCGCCGAAGCCAAGCTGCACGCATAGAGGCGCTCGCAATAGCGTACGTCCTCCTCTTTTACGGCGATTATGATTTTTTTAAATGGGTGCGCCCGCGCGATATTTTGCGCGACGTATTGCCAAAGCGGCAGCTCGCCCACGCGCAGCCACTGCTTTTTGACGGGGAGCTCAAACCTGTTCGAATCGCCCGCGGCGAGCAAAATCAGCGATATATTTTTCAAATTGTATCCTTGGAATTTTGTTACGAAATTATACGTATTAAAAATGAAAGCAAAATTAATCGCGGCTTGCGCGCTGAAATATCTTAAACTTAGGCGTAAATTTACGCGGCACGGCGGTAAAATTTTAACCTACGTTACGAAAATAAACGGCAAAAGAAAAGTAAGGATTAATGAAATTTGTTATATTATACGCGCATTTTTAAGTAAGCGAGGCGAAAATGACCGAAAGCTGCGTAACGCAGATCTATTTTGCAAAAAAGGGCGAGCTGACGCCGCAGATGAGAGAGGTCGCGCAAAGCGAGCGCATGGACGTGCGGACCTTGTGCGATCTGGTCGCGCAAGGAAGAGCGATCATCCCCGCAAACGTTAATCACAAAAGCTTAAAACCCATCGGCATCGGGCGCGCGCTGCGGTGTAAGATCAACGCAAACATCGGCTCCTCGGGCACGACGAGCGATATCGAGGGCGAGCTGGAAAAGCTTGAGGTCTGCTTAAAGTACGGCGCCGATACGGTGATGGATCTAAGCACGGGCGGCGATTTGGATGAGATCCGCGCCGCGATAATCGAGCGCTCGCCCGTACCCATAGGCACGGTGCCGATCTATCAGATGATGTATGAGCTGGGCGATATTAAAAATTTAAAAACGAGCGCTATTCTTAGTACGATCGAGAAGCAGGCGCGGCAGGGGGTGGATTATTTCACGATCCATGCGGGCTTTAAGCTAGAGTTTATGCCGCTGCTGTCCCGTCGCAAGATGGGTATCGTAAGCAGAGGAGGCTCGCTGATAGCGTCGTGGATGATGAAATTTCATAAGCAAAATCCCTTCTACGAAGCGTTTGATGAAATTTGCGATATCTGCGCCGCCTACGATGTATCGCTATCTCTGGGCGACGGCTTGCGCCCGGGTTGCTTATACGACGCGACCGATAGGGCGCAGCTTAGCGAGCTTGAAATTTTAGGCGAGCTAGCCCTGCGCGCGAATGAAAAAAACGTGCAGGTGATGATCGAGGGGCCGGGGCATATCCCGTTTAACGAGATCGAGCTTAATATGCAGCTAGAGCGCAAACTCTGCCGCGATGCGCCGTTTTACGTACTGGGGCCGCTTCCGACCGACATCGGCGCGGGCTATGATCATATCAGCTCGGCTATCGGCGGGACGATGGCTGCGTATTGCGGCGCCAGCATGCTCTGCTACGTAACGCCGAAGGAGCATCTGGGGCTTCCCAATACAAAAGACGTCAGAGAGGGCATCATCGCGCACAAAATCGCCGCTCACGCCGCGGACGTCGCGCTAGGCAAAGCGGGCGCGATAGAGCGCGATCACGAGATGAGCGATGCGAGGTATGGTTTTAATTGGAACAAGCAGTTTGAGCTTAGCTTCGATCCAGATCATGCGCGCGAGTTGCACGACGAGAGCCTGGGCGATGAAATTTACAAGGGCGCGGAGTTTTGCTCGATGTGCGGGCCGAAATTTTGCGCATATAAAATCAGTAGAAATTTAACCGAAAATAAGGAGAAAGAATGAGTAAAGACGAAGTCTTAAATTTGCTTAAAAGCGTGATCTATCCGGGCTTTTCTAAAAGCATCGTGGATTTTGGATTTGTAAAAGAGGTCGAGATCGGCGATAGAATTTTCGTAGGGATCGAAATCCCCAGCACCAAGCCTGAGATCGCCGCGGAGCTCAGATCGGCGGCGCAAAAGGCGCTAGGGGCGGATGCCGAAATTCTAATCAAACAGCCCAAGATTGCCGAGGAAAAGAGCAACTCTCGCAGCGGCAAAAATATCGCGCCGCAGATCAAGCATTTCGTGATGATCAGCAGCGGCAAGGGCGGCGTAGGCAAGAGCACGACGACACTAAATTTAGCCATCAGCACGGCAAAGCTCGGCAAGAGGGTGGGGATTTTGGATGCCGATATCTACGGACCGAATCTGCCGCGAATGCTAGGAGAGGATAAGACGCAAGCAAGCGTCGTGGGGCAGAAGCTAAAGCCGATCTTAAGCCACGGCGTGGAGATGATGAGCATGGGCGTGCTGATGGAGGAGGGCGCGAGCCTCATCTGGCGCGGCTCGATGATAATGAAGGCGATCGAGCAGCTGCTAAAAGACGTGGCGTGGAGCGATCTGGACGTACTGTTTTTGGACATGCCTCCGGGTACGGGCGATGCGCAGCTTACGCTCGCTCAGAGCGTGCCGGTGACGGCGGGCGTGTGCGTCACGACGCCGCAGACGGTCGCGCTGGACGATAGCGCGCGCGGGCTTGATATGTTCGAAAAGCTCCACATCCCGATCGCGGGCCTTATCGAGAATATGAGCGGCTTCATCTGCCCCGATAACGGCAAGGAGTACGATATCTTCGGTCGCGGCGGCGCGCAAAAGCTGGCGCAGCGATACAACACCGAAGTAATCGGCGAGATCCCGATCGAGATCGCTATCCGCGAGGGCGGCGACAGCGGCAAGCCGGTAAGCTTCTACGCGCCGGATTCTTTGAGCGCGAAGCGCTACGAAGATGCCGCGCGCAAGCTGTGGGAAAAGATCGAGAAGATCGATCGCGAGGAGCTGGCGGACAATTCCGCGATCCAGCCGGTGATGGACGGAAAGAGCGCCTGCTCAAATTAGGATTTTGACGGACGCGGCGTCAAATTTCGCGTGGAATTTCTCGTGAATTTTGCAGATTGAAATTCAACGCGGAATTGTGTAATTTGGAATTTTACGCCTAATTTTGCTGCAAATTTTATAATGCTCGCAAAATTTCGGTATACAAATCCGTCATAGAATTTTGCTAGTAAATTTAGTGGGTAAAATTTAACGCGGGTTTTGTGGTGCGGAATTTCATGCTGAATTTTGAAGCTCGAAATTCTGCGTTAAAATTTTGCCATAAAATTTTTGTATATAAAATTTTGTGCAGAGTTTCGTAGCATTAAATTTCGAACTAGAATTTTATCCAAGCTCCGTTGCATGAGGTTTTGTATAAAATTCTAAGCGCAGAATTTAACGGCGAAAATTAAATTTAAAACGCGCAATTCAACGAGGTAAAATTTGCCGTAGAATTCCGCTTTGGAGTTTTAGATGTAAAATTTTAAGCATAAAGCTTTGCCGCGGAATTTTAAAATGTGAAATTTTATCGCTAAAACTTTGTTTTAAAATTTTAAGATGGGACAAGGAAATTTCTCGCGCAGCTGAAATTTAAGCAGTTGAAATTTAAACAGCTGAAATTTAATTCGTATAGGCTGTGGAGCCAAGGCGGTAAAATCCCTAAGCCTAGGGCTTTTAGGTTTAGGGATTTTACTTTTATACGAAATAAGAAAGGTCGGTAATGAGGTTTTTGATTATTTTGGTGCTTGCATTTGCGGCGTTCGCGCAAGAGAGCAATATGCAAAAATGGGCGAAAGAGATTACTGCGGATGCGCAGATCCCGCAGGATAAGTTTTTGGCGTTTTATCTGAATAAAGATGAGCCCAAGAAGGTGGTTTTCTCTGAAAACGTCGATCGCATCAGCGTCAATTACGAAGGAAATTCCTTCCACGAAATCCCATCTCCAAATCTTATGGCGTATTGGGTCGGTGAGTTTAATTTCGACGCAGATGTCGAAAAGATGGTGCTAGGAGATTACGGCTGGTCCACGCTGGTAATCGCCGTGGACGGCACGGACGTGCTAGGCGGAACGTCGAGCAATCAAAAGCGCCCGCTTACGTATAAATTTAGCAAGGGCAAGCACAAGATCGAAGCGTGGTTTTTAAATGACGCGCATTCCAGCGAGCTTTTCGTGGATTTTAAAGATGTAGAGCCCTTTTATCGTCAAAAGGACGCCGTAGCCAAGATCCCTGCGGATAAGGACTACGATCTGTGGCTCGGCGCGATCTACGAAAGCGCGCAGATGAATAATCGCGTCAAGCTAAATTTAGCCAAATCCGCTAAGCCCATCGTGCTGCTGCTTAGCTCATATCGCGCTGTGGAGTGGGAGATCTCAAATCCGCAAAATAACGAAATTCTAGCCGTGTTAATTTACAACCCCATAAGTAGCGTCCGTGGTGTAAGCGGTGCGCTTTACGTCGAGGACTACAGATACACAGAGGCTGCTGATGGGCTTAAATGCGAGTGCATCTCGGGCAATGTCTTTCACTGCGACGGCAGCGAGATTTATGATATGAACGGGCGTGTAAACGGGATATTTGGCAGAGGCTTGGGGGCATTTGCCGGCAAGCACGCCGTAAATTCCTTAGATTTGCCGGGGCTTGTTATTACACCAAAAATTTTAGACGAAAGCAAAGCTCGCCTACTCTCGGTAGAAGCGGACCGCAAGAAATGCGAAAGCACACCGATGGATGATGTGTTTAGGTAAGATGAAATTTAAAATTTGGAGGAAAAAATGAGTAAAATTTTATATAATTTTTTGATTGATTTGTATTTTATGGGAGAAAGATATGGCTGATAATACGAAAGATATATCTGAAAATCCTAGAAATATGCCTGAAAACTCTAAAAATATTATTGACGAGCTAAAAGAATTTTATGAGAAAATTTCGCCGATTGTAAAATTGACTTCCTTAATAGCATCCGCATTCTATAGTATTATAAGCTTTACATTTGCTATGACATATATGAGAGATAATGGCTTTTTTAGTTATGAAATTTTTAGTATAAATTTTATGTGGATTTTCTTACTTGTGGGTATATCACTGGGTATATCACTGGGGGTATATTGTTAATAGTTATTCACGGACTTTATGTTGTTGGTATATATTTACGTACATATAAATCGTCTAAAATTTGGAATCATATTTGCATTATTGCAAACGCATTTATTATGGTTTTTGCATTTTTGAAATATTGTCATGAGTTATATAATAATACCATTTTTGTGAAATTTAACTTGATTGCATTTTTTATATTGTCTATTATTGTATTAATTATTTGCTTTTATCAAAAATGCAAAATAGCAAAGCTTGCTTTATTTGTTCTAATAGTATATATAGTCTTGTTTATTTGCTTTATTGAAAAATTTGGTTTTAAGGTCGTGTTATTTGTTTCTTTTTTTCTTTTCTTCGAAATTTTAATAATTGCCATTTCATATACAGCTTTAGATATCAAAAGATGGTTTACAACGTTTAGCGCGATATTTATTGGTACCTCTTATATATTATTTCCACTAATCGTAGCTCTATACCCCGAATTGCTTAATGATATTTACAAAAAAATTTTAAAGTCTATCAACTTAGCTTCCGATCATGTTGAAATTTATCTTAAAGATAAAAATGAATCCATTAACGGCGAACTGATTTTTGACGATGGCAAATATGCCTATGTGGAATTTGACCGCACGGTTAGCAATTGCGGCGATGTCGGCGATTCTTGCATTAAAACTATAAAAAAGAAAGTTCCTAGCGAAGATGTTAGCATTATTACCAAAGTTAAAAGAGATAGTAAAGCAAGTGTTCTGAAATAAAACTACAATAAGCCAAACAATCTAAAACAAAATAATCAAGAATTTAAAAGCGCGTGTTTTCGCTTTTAAATTCCATTCATGTGCCTTTTCAAATCCCCTTTTAAATTAAATTTAGCTATACTCCCGCGCAATTTTGCGATTAAGGATTAAATATGAAAGAGATTAAAAGCCTAAGTGAGCTTCAGGCTTTTGTAGATAAAGTTCGCGCCGAAAAGGGCTATCGCGATCCGATGATGTGGGCGGTCGGGCGAGTATTTAAGGGGCGTGCGGAGGGGCATAAAAGCCTAAGCGTGAATTACGCGCACGTAAATTTTAAAGATGGGCTAACAAGCGCAGCAGTGCTAATCCATGCTCTAACCGAATGCGGCGAGGTCGTGGATTTTAGCGGTAGCGAGTGCGTCCTTCCGCTAACGCACAAAGCCCTAAAAAAGGCGATCGAGGTTTTAAAATTTCTACAGCCAGACGCCAAAGAGGGCGCGCACAAAAATCTGCAGGTGCTGCTTGCGGTTAAAGAGGCGATGAAATCGGACGAGCACGCGAGCTTTTGCGCTAGCTTCATCTTTGAGGATGCCGCGCCAAAAAGTGTCGAGAGCGTCTATCTCAAGCTTTACGCGCTTTCGCTAAATCTCTGCGAGCCGCGCACGCTCAATCTAGACGGCGCATTTAGCATGCTTCCGAACGTCGCATGGGATGAAAACGCCCGCCCGATCGAGCTTTGGTGGCTGCGTGAAAACGAAATCTCTTTAAAAATGCAAGGCCGCTATCCGCGTATCATCAGCGTCGATAAATTTCCGCGCTACCTAAGCCACGTCGTACCGCCGCAAAACGTTCGGATTTTAGACGATGCGAAGGTGCGTTTGGGTGCGCATATCGCCGCAGGTACGACCGTGATGCCGGGCGCTGCGTATGTGAATTTCAACGCAGGCACGATCGGCAGCGTTATGATCGAGGGGCGCGTCAGCAGCTCGGTCGTCGTGGGCGAGGGCAGCGATATAGGCGGCGGCGCGTCGATTTTGGGCGTGCTAAGCGGCACCAACGGCAATGCTGTGAGCATCGGGAAGCACTGCTTGCTGGGCGCAAACTCCGTCACGGGCATTCCGCTAGGCGACCGCTGCATCGTGGATGCCGGTATTGCAGTACTTGAGGGCACGAAGGTTTTTATCGCACAAAAGGATCGCGAGGCGCTAGCAGCGCTAAATCCAGGCTTTGCGTTCGATCGTGAAATTTATAAAGGGCTTGAGCTTGCCGGGCTTAGCGGTCTGCACTTCCGACAAAATAGCCAAAGCGGGCAGATTACGGCAAGCGTTAGCAAGCGCGCGATCAAACTCAACGCGGAACTGCATTAAATTTATAAATTTAAACGGCGGGCGCGGATTGGCTGGAGCTTTTTTAAGCTGCGTTAAATTTATAACTTAAACGGCGAGTTAAAAAAGATTTGGATGACCTCGCCTCACGTCGCTTTGAGCGAGCGCATGCGATCCGTCGCAAAATTTCTACTCATAGAATTTCACGCGGAATTTAAAGAATTTTTGCCGCGATTTAAAAATTCCTAGCGGTGATTTGCGGAATTTATGCTACTAATTTAACGCAAGGAATTTTGGCGGCTCGCGGATTTTTGCCGCGCAGAGGGTTCTTAAATTTTAAAAATAGATTGAATTTAAAATTTTAATATGATAGATTTCAAATAAAATTAGGAGGTTAAAATGAAAAAATTTATACTCGCCCTGTTCGGCGTATTTATCTGCACTGCGGCGCTTGCAAGCGATATAGACGCCGAGCGTTGCAAGGCTTTGGCAGACGCTGTAAATGGGCGCAGTCACCCAGAGACTGAAGATATAAAGTTGGGCGCGGCTACGTGCGAAGGCGATAAATTTATAGTTTCCATGACCCTAAAAAACGTAATTTGGGATAAAGTAGATCCTAAAATAAAGCAAAATTTTGAGAAAGTTTTGCGTGCCGATAGGCAAAAGGACGTTTGCGCGACGATGAAAGCGGGCGGTCTAAAACGCATAGGCGTGCGACAATTTCTGCAAAGCGGCGAAAAAATCGCCGATCTGACCTACACGCGCAGCGATTGTGGCTTAGAGTAAAATTTCAAAGGAGAGATAATGGAAGTGCCTCAAGCGGCGTATAGCAGGGATAAAATCATCATTCGCACCGGTGCGATCGGTATCATTTCAAATGTAATTTTAGCGGCATTTAAGGGCGTCGTGGGGCTGATTTCAGGCTCGATCGCGATCGTGCTTGATGCCGTAAACAACCTAAGCGACGCGCTTTCGTCCGTCATTACGATCGTAGGCGTGCATCTTGCTAGCAAGCAGCCCGATCGCGCGCACCCCTTCGGGCACGGCAGGATCGAGTATCTAAGCGCGATCGTAATCGCCGTCATCATCCTCTACACCGGCGGCGTCTCGCTCGTCGAATCGATCAAAAAGATCATCCATCCGCAAGCGGCGAATTATGACGTGGTTTCGCTCGCCATCATCGCCGTAGCGGTCGCGGCAAAATTTAGCCTGGGGCTCTATACGCAAAAAACGGGCGAGCGCGTAAACTCGGACTCGCTCATCGCTAGCGGCGTGGATGCCAAATACGACGCGCTCGTATCGCTAGCCACCCTCGTAGCGGCTTTTATTTCGCTTATTTTCGGGCTGAGCTTGGAGGCGTATCTGGGCGCGATAATTTCGGCGCTTTTAATCAAAACGGCGTATGAAATTCTACGCGATACGATCAGCAAGCTTTTGGGCTCGCGCCCGAGTCTGGAGCTGACGAATGAAATTTACGACGTCGTGCGCGGCTTTGAGGGCGTCATCGGCGCGTATGATCTGATGTTTCATGACTACGGGCCCGATAAGATGGTCGGCAGCATCCACATCGAGGTCGCAGAGGACACGACCGCAGCGCAGATCGACGCTCTTACGCGCCGCATCCAAAACGCCGTTTTTGCGAAATTCAATATCATCCTAGACACCGTAGGAATTTACGCGTTTAATAAAAACGATCCGCGCGCCGCCGAGATCCGCGAACATATCAAGCAGATGGCGCTATCGCACGAGTTCGTTTCGCAGATACATGGATTTTATCTCGACGAGCCAAAACACTCGATCAGCTTCGACGTTATCGTCGATTTCGCAGCGCCCGACATGGAGGCAACGTTTCGCGCGGTTTGTAAGCAGGTGCGCGCCGCGTATCCGAACTACACGCTCATCATCACTCGCGATAGCGATTACAGCGGCTAAAATTTAAATTGCTCTAGCGGTTTAAATTTAATCGCGCTCGCCCGCGCGCCTTCGGCGAAATTTCAGAATTTTAAGCTACAATAGGAGAAATTTATCGCAGCTCCGAGCGGCGCAAAAGCCGCAATAAACCGCGAGATAAAATTTGCGCGCAAAACCTGGCAGAAGCCCGCGCGCAAGGCAATGCAAAGAGAAATTTAAAAGGAAAAATATGGTTGAAATCAAAGATCTTACGATGCGCTTCGGCAAACAGCTGCTTTTTGAAAACGTAAATTTAAGCCTCGATAAGGGCAGGCGCTACGGTCTCATCGGCGCAAACGGCGCGGGCAAATCGACGCTACTTAAAATTTTAAGCGGGCAGATCGAAGCAAGCAGCGGCGAAATTTTGATCGAAAGCGGGCTTAAAATCGGCATTTTGGGGCAGGATCAATTCGCATTCGAAAGTTTCAGCGTCAAAGACGCCGTGCTTTACGGCAACAAGCGCCTTTATGACGCCGTGCGCGAAAAGACGCAGCTTTACGAAGCGGGCGAGTTTAACGACGAGATAAACGAGCGCCTAGGCGAGCTTGAGATGATCTGCGCCGAGGAGGATCCCGCCTACGAGTACGAAACGCGGATCGAGAAAATTTTAAGCTCGCTGGGGATTAGCGACTTTGATAAAAAGATGAGCGAGATCGAGACGAGCGATAAATTTAAGGTTCTGCTCGCGCAGGTGCTCTTCCCGCGCCCCGACGTGCTGTTTTTGGACGAGCCGACCAATAACCTCGATATCGACGCCATTTCGTGGCTCGAGTTTGAGCTAAATCGCCACACCGGCACGCTCGTAGTCATCAGCCACGACCGCCACTTTTTAAACCGCGTCTGCACGGACATCCTCGACGTAGATTTTAGGCGGGTGCGCGAATTTAGCGGCAATTACGACGACTGGTTCATCGCGTCCAATCTCATCGCCAAGCAGGCGCAGTTCGAGCGCGAGAAAAAGCTCAAAGAAAAGGCGGAGCTTGAAAAATTTATCGCTCGCTTCAGCGCCAATGCAAGCAAAGCCAAGCAGGCAACGAGCCGCCAAAAACAGCTCGACAAGCTCGATCTTAGCGAGCTTGCGACCTCTTCGCGTAGGGAGCCTAGTATTTTATTTAAGCCCGCGCGCGAGATCGGCAATGAAATTTTAGAGCTAAGCGGCGTGGATATGAGCTTCGGCGAGGTTGAAATTTTAAAAAATTTCAACCTCAAGCTCGCTCACGGCGATAAGATCGCGATCATTGGTCGAAACGGCGTGGGCAAAAGCACGCTTTGCAAGATCATCATGGGCGAGCTCGCACCTCTTAGCGGCAAGGTTCACATGGGCGCCACGATCGAGCCTGGGTATTTCGCGCAGGATACGAATAATAAAATTTCAGGCGAGCTCAAGCTCTACGAATATCTGCAAAGCCCGCAGAATAGAGATCTGGATGAAATTCGCAAATGCCTTGGACGTATGCTTTTTAGCGGCGCGGAGCAGGAGAAAAGCGTGGGCAGCCTAAGTGGCGGCGAGAAACACCGCGTGATGCTAAGCAAGCTAATGCTGCAACGCCCGAACCTGCTGGTGCTTGATGAGCCCAACAACCACCTTGATCTTGAGGCGATCATCGCGCTTGGCGAGGCGCTGTATAACTTCGCGGGCTGCGCGATCTGCGTGAGTCACGACCGCGAGCTCATCGACGCGTTTGCAAATAGAATTTTACACCTCAAAGGAGACGCCGAAATCATCGATTTTAGGGGTACTTACGAGGAGTATCGCGAGAGCTTGGGAGCGAGCGATGATTGAGATCTGCGTAAACGGCGAGCCTCTGCAGCTGGCGCAGGATATGAGCGTGAGCGAGTTTCTACGCCGGCGCGGACACGATCTGCGCCTAGTAGCGCTCGAGCGCGACGGCGAAATTTTAAAAAAAGAGGCGTGGGAGCGCACGCAGATCTCAAGCGGCAAAAAATATGAGATCGTCGAGTTCGTAGGCGGCGGCTGAGGTCGGAGCTTTGAATTATTTTAAAATTGCGGCAGCCGAGGTTTAAATCCGCGTGGAGACCGCTAAATTTTAATCGGCGTAGCGACACAGCGGCTGGGGCTTAAAATTTGCGCGCGCGTCGTTAAAATTTTAGCGGTACGGCGGCGCGGAGAGATAGCGGCGTTTGGGTTTTTAAATTTATGAGGAAGCCGCGGTAACCTGGCGCCTGCGGCGAGCCTTTAAATTTTTAAAAGTGAGCTAGGCCGCGGCGGCTGAGCGCAGGAGTTTTAAAATTTTGTATCGGTATTGTAAAGTTTGAGCGTACGGCTTTAAAATTTCGCTGCGTCGCGCTCGGTAACGGCACCCTACGCGCAAATTTTACCCGCGAGCGCGCTAAATTAGCTCGTAAACACGGTATGTGCCGCGTGATCTATTTATATTAAACATAAAATTCCGCGTTCGGCGGCACGCCGCAGTGCGTAAAATTAACGGATCGATTCGGAGATCTATCGATATGCCGCGTTACAATACTGCGACGTAAAAAGGAGCGGGAATGCGACTCTGTTGCGCGGCGCACGGTAAAAAAAGCGGCTTGCGCCGATTAAATTTGGGCGGCGCGATAAATTTAAAAAGCTTAAGGCCGGTCAAAACAAAGCGCACGATACGGCGTCAAAATTTTATCGATTGGGCTTGCTTCGGGTTTACGCGCGATTGATCGTAGCGTTTCGCTAGTCGCAAGACAAAGCGCACTTGCGTTAAGCTCAAGTGCGGGTGCGTTGGCTAATTGAGCTCAATCATGGCGGCGGGCTGAGCTTCGGTCATCAAGACCGCGCAAATTTGTCTTAAGTATAAATCGCCATGGTGCGAAGCGAGCAATTGCGCGCTACAGCTCGTAGAATCGTTAAAATTTTCGGCTTTGCGTGACGCAAAAAAGGCACAGGGTCGAAGCTCGCGCGGCGAGGCTTGGGCGCGCAAAAAGATAAAATTTAGGATCAAAATGCAGATAAAATTAAACGGCAAAGCTTACGAAACGGGCGCGTGCGATCTTGAGGGGCTGAAGCGCGAGGTTAAATTTAGCGGCGAGATCGCCGTGATAAACGGCTATGCGAGCACGCAAAATTGCGAGCTAAAGGCGGGCGACGAGCTCTTTTTGCTTGCCCGTGGTGCTGATCTGGCGCCGCAGGAGCTTCGCGCGCTGATGTTTGCTCGCAACGCCCCCGCCGTAAACGCGGCGTTGCAAGGCTCGCGCGTGGCGATCTGCGGGCTCGGCGGGCTCGGCTCCAACGTTGCGATCCTGCTTGCGCGCGCGGGCGTGGGCGAGCTCTTTTTGATCGACTTCGACGTCGTCGAGCCTACCAACCTAAACCGCCAACAGTATGAGATCGGCGATCTTTACAAGCCCAAAACGGCCGCTCTGCGCGAAAAAATCGCGCGCATAAACCCGTTCGTGCGCGTGCGAACCTTAAACGAGCGACTTACTGCGCAAAACGTAGCCGAAATTTTAAAAAACGAGCGTATAATTTGCGAGTGCTTCGACGACGCGGCGGCGAAAGCGATGATTTTCGATGCGCTCGGCGGCACGGATCGCTTTTTGATCTGCGCTAGCGGCATGGCGGGCAGTAGCGATGCCAACGAGATCCGCACGACGCGACTCGGCAAAAACGTCTTCGTCTGCGGCGACCGTAAAAGCGCCGCAGCTCAGGGCGTGGGGCTGCTCGCTCCGCGCGTGGCGATCTGCGCAGCACATCAGGCAAACGTCGCGCTTAGGCTGATTTTGGGCGAGGAGGACTAGGCCTGACCGCTCATCGCGCGTCCGCACTTCTAATTTTACGCGCCTTTGTTTATTGTCGCTAAATTTAAAAGGTCTCGCGCGATCATTTTGAGAAGCAAAGAGCGTTTCGGCGGGTATACAGCGCGCGTTTAAAATCGGCGTGAAATTTACCGCGCGCTATGTAAATTTAGCCGCAGAATTTAGTCACGAGATCTAAATTTAAACGGCGAAATTTAAACCCTTTGCCGTGCCTAGCTAGTGGGCAGGTAGAATTTTAAAATTTATTCGGCGCGAGCGAGCTACTTTTGAATGTAGGATTTAAAATTCCGCGCAGCAAAGCGAGCCGCAGTCTGCGCGTGAAATTTTAAAATTTTGTGTCATGGCATAAAATTTGACGAGAAATTTTAAAGCTCTGGCGCGGCGTCGTGCAGCGGTAAAGCGACGAATAGAAGCAAGCAAAGCGCGCATATCTCGCGCTGTATATAATGCACTGCGAGCGCCGATATGCGCCATTTGCGCTGCGCATAAAACGAAAATTTAAACTAAAGAGGATAGAATGGACGATAAACTGATCTTAGGCGGCAAGGAGTTTAGCTCGCGCCTGATAATGGGCTCTGGCAAGTTCGATCACGCGATGATCGACGCCTGCGTGCGGCATGCGGGCTGCGAGATCGTCACGCTTGCGCTGCGCCGCGTGAACGAAAGCAAAAGTCGCAATATCTTGGATTTCATCCCTCGCGGCGTCACGCTGCTGCCAAACACCAGCGGCGCACGAAATGCCGAGGAGGCGCTGCGGATCGCACGGCTCGCGCGCGAGCTGGGCTGCGGCGACTTCGTAAAGATAGAGATCATAGGCGACAGCAAATACCTTCTGCCCGATAATGCCGAGACGATCAAAGCCTGCGAGGCCCTAGCGCGCGAGGATTTCGTGCCGCTTGCCTACATGCACGCCGATCTGTGCGTCGCGCGCGATCTAGTAAGCGCGGGAGCCGCCGCCGTGATGCCTCTGGCCGCGCCGATCGGCTCCAATCGCGGGCTGATGATGCGCGGGATGATAGAAATTTTGCTGGGCGAAATCGACGTGCCGATCATCGTAGATGCGGGGCTCGGCGCGCCTAGTGAGGCCTGCGAGGCGATGCAGATGGGCTGCGCTGCGGTGATGGTAAATACGGCAATCGCCACGAGCGGGGATCTGGCGCTGATGGCTCGGGCGTTTGCGCTCGGCGTGCAGGCGGGGCGCGATGCCTATCTGGCGGGGCTCGGCGCCGTTTGCAAAACGGCCAGCGCAAGCTCGCCGCTAACGGGATTTTTGCGCTAGCGGTTAAAATTTTAAGCGCGCTTGGTTGCGCGAGCCGTGTTTTTGCGCTGAATTTGCCTTTCTCGGGTTTGTATAGATACAGATCGCGCAAGCTCGGCGTAGCAGCCGATAGATGCGGCGTGGAATTTTAAAATTTCGCACGGCGCGGTATAAAATTTTAAAATTTAACGCAGCTTAAATTTACACGCAAAAACGTGTCGCGTAGAATTTAAATAAAAATTTAAAAGGAAAATTTTAAAGATGATGGGAACCGGCTATCTAGCGGGCATGGAGGATATCGGAAGCGAGATGATGCAGAGCACGCTTGCTCTGCGCGAGGGTTTTTGCGAGGAGGCGAGCGAGGCTGACGTGCAAAGGGCGATCGGCGCGGAAAATAGAAGTCTGCGCGATTTTGCAGCGCTACTTAGCGTGCAAGCTGGCGAGCATTTGGAGCAGATCGCGCAAGCTGCGGCGCGCGAAAAAGCGGCGCATTTTGGCAGCAACATCGCCGTTTTCACGCCGATTTATATCTCAAACTACTGCGACAATCTGTGCGTTTACTGCGGCTTTAACTGCAAAAACAAAATCGCGCGCGCAAGGCTAGATGAGGCGCAGCTAAAGGCGGAGTTTGAGGCGATCGCGGCGAGCGGGCTAGAAGAAATTTTGATCCTCACCGGCGAGAGCGAGAAAAACAGCCCCGTGCGCTACATCGGGCGCGCCTGCGAGCTCGCGCGGCAGTATTTTAAGGTAATCGGCGTCGAAATTTATCCGCTAAACTCCGCCGACTACGCCTATCTGCATGCTTGCGGCGTCGATTTCGTCACCGTTTTTCAAGAAACCTACGATCCCGCGCGCTACGCGCAGCTGCATCTTGCGGGGAACAAGCGCGTTTTTGCGTATCGCTTCGCAGCTCAAGAGCGCGCGATTAGAGGCGGTATGCGCGGCGTGGGCTTTGCGGCGCTTTTGGGGCTTGGGGACTTCCGCCGCGATGCCTTTGCCACGGGCGTGCACGCGTGGCTGCTTCAGCGCAAGTACCCGCGCGCCGAGATTGCCTTTTCGGTGCCGCGCCTGCGCCCGATCATCAATAACGACAAAATAAACCCGAAAGACGTCGGCGAGCGCGAGTTGCTGCAAGTCATGTGCGCGTATCGGCTACTGTTGCCAAGTGCGCAGATCACGATCTCTACGCGCGAGAGGGCGGGCTTCCGCGACAATGCGATTAGGATCGCGGCAAGTAAAATTTCGGCAGGCGTGAGCGTGGGTATCGGCGGGCACAGCGAGCAGAGGGGCGACGAGCAGTTCGAGATCAGCGATGCGCGCAGCGTAAGCGAGGTCTGCGAGGCGATCCGCGCAGGCGGGCTGCAGCCTCTGATGAGCGAGTATATCTATGTGTGAGACACGAAATTTTGATACGTGCGTGGATGAAATTTGCGACGCCGTAGATAAGATTTGCAGCGTCTGGTTCGAGGGCGGATTTAGTGCCGCCCGGCGCAGAAGTAAAATTTGCAGCGCAAAATACGACGCGGAATTTTGCATTGCCGCACACGGAGATAAAATTTATGGCGCTATGGCAGATGATAAAATTTTCGATGTCGTGTCAGCTGGCGCGGGAAATTTTGAGCTACAAAATACGCGTGTAAATTTAAGACCTAGGAACACATACGCGGATTTAAAATTTAAAGGCAGCGCAAATTCCAAGCCCGCAGGCGACGCAAATTTTAAATTTAAAAACGGCGCGAGCTTCAGATTCTTATGCGACGGCAACGCAAAGCCGCTAAAATCGAATAACTGGGCGAACGCTTTGAGCCTTAGCGCTGCGGCGGAAATTTCAGCCCTTGTTAAGGCGGGCGAAATTTTGAAATATGACGTGACGGCGGGGATTTCGGCGCTCGCCCTAGCAAGTAAAATTTTAATTCCTAGCATCGCAGGCGAAATTTTAAATTTGAGTGCGGCGTCACGCACGGATGTTGAGTTTAAAGGAGCGGGCGGATGCTAGATTTGGAGCTTGCTTCACGCATTACGATCATCACAAATCGCGCACTCTGTGGCGGTGAGGCGGCGCTGCTCGCGCGCATAGCGGATTTTGCCGCGGAAGGCGTAGGCGAGATCGTCGTGCGCGAAAAGGATTTAGACGAAGTGGCCTATGCGGCGCTGTTTGGTAAAATTTTACGCGCCTGCGAGAGTGGGTTTTGCGCGGATACAGCCCGCGCGGACGGGATTATCGCAAATGAAGCTCGTGCCGCTAAATTTAGCGAAACCCAAGCTTTCGCGAGTGAATTAGACGCGAGCGCAGCCTGCGCGGGTAAAATTTCACTCTACGAGCGCGACGAGGACGAAGTTTCGCCAAAAAAACTCCATTTGGGCGGCGGCAAGAGCGAGCTTTGCGCGGATACGGCCCGTAGGCACGGTGCCGCTACAGATGAGATACGGTCTAAAAATTCCGCTCGTGTTTTAGATGAAATTTTGTCTGAAAATTTTACCGGCGCTGCAAACTGCGCGAATGATAGCGCACCGGGTGAAATTTCGCTTCGCGGCGCTGCAAGCGAAACAAAACTCGTGACAGAAGGCGTACGGGGCGCAGAAAATGCGGAAAGTATGCAGGGTGTGCAAAGTACAGAAAACGAGAATGATGTGCATAGTGCAAAAAATGCGGAGAGCTCGCGGAGCGCGCAGTACACGGAAAGCTCGGAAAGTATAGAGGGCGTAGAAAATTCACAGAGCGTGAAAGAGGCGGAAAACTCGCAGAGCGCAGAGAGTGCAAGGCGCCTGCCCGCGATCTTTGTGCATAATTTTGCAGATTTTGCGCTGCGGGTGGGCGAGAGAAATTTATGGCTGCCGCTCGGGGTTTTGCGGAGCTTTAGTGCGGCGCGAGGGGCAGAGTTTTTGCGCGCAAATTTCAAAAAACTGATCGCTTCCTGCCACAGCGAGGCGGAGGCGCGCGAGGCGCTGGAGCTGGGCGCGAGCGCGATCTGCCTAAGCCACATCTTCGCGACCGATTGCAAGGCGGGGCTCGCGCCGAAGGGGCTAAATTTGATCCGCGCCGTGCGTGGGTTTTACGGCGGCGAAATTTACGCGCTGGGCGGCATAACGCCGCGCAATTTTGCCTCCGTCCTACGCGCGGGAGCCGACAGGATCGCCGTTATGAGCTCAGCGATGACGGCGCGGGACGCGAGCGATTTCATAAGAAAATTTAAGAAATGAATCGATCCGAAAATGTGCTCCGTTTCTTTTGTCGCGCCCTTGCTGCCGTCATTTCGCGCATGCGGCGCCAATGCAAAAATACATCTTTTAATAAAATCAAAAACGCGCGAAACGGGCGTGATTATTGCGATTTAAGCCCGAAGTTATAAAATACGAGCGAGATTTAAGTTTAAGGATATTTTTTGGATAAAGTGCGGTTTGAGGAATCTAAAAAGCCTCTAAACGAGGGGCGTCGGACTTTCAAGCAAAAGCTGCAAAAAGGCGCTAGCGCGGGCATCTTTGACGATGCGGATTTAAGCGATGCAACGGATCGCAGCTCATTAAATTTAAACGATACAAATTTGATTGGCAAAAGCTTTAAAAATGCGAATTTTAATCAAACAGACCCCGAATCGCAAGCCGATCATCTTTGCGGCGCAAATTTCCGAGATAGAAATTTAAACGGCACGAATTTAAACTCAAAAGATGAGGTAAAATTTCAAAATTTAAACTCGGGCGGTGTTTCATCGCGGGGCGCTAAAACTCGTGATTACGACAAAGAGCCGTTAGTCATCAAAGACTATATGCCGATCGTAAATATTATAGCTATAGTAGCGTTGCTCTGTTTTGCTATGTTTATAAATTTAGTGTCCAACATCCCTTATGATAGAAAAGTTGCAAATATTTTGCTCACTGCACCTTTGGTTGCTAGGGCTCTTAAGGGTTTTTCGCAGCATTACGGAAGGAAATTTATATTTTTAAACTCAAGCATAAAATGTATAAAATCAGGCGAGCAGCTTGTAATGAAATTTGATGATATTTTATATTTTAAAAAGACTTTCGCACTTGTTTATGAAAGCGAAACACGAAAATACACGGAAACGGAAAGAATTATAGGAAAAACCTGCCTTACCATATACGTAATCGCTTATATTTATGGCGCGATATTTGATGACTCTATGATAGTTTTCATAATGTTATTCTGCTGCATGGGAGCGATTATCTTTCTTTTTATACCGCAAATGATTTTTCATCTGTTTAAGGGCGGATTATTTTCATGTAGGTTTGTCGATGCTTTAATTATAGATGCACTTTATAATAAATTTTTTATATTTATACCCACTAATAAAGAATATAACGAGCTTAAAAAATATATGAAATTAAAATTTAATAAAGACCTAGACGCGCCAAATTATCTTTTAAGAGTTAAAAATTTTTAACTCAGGCATTTTTCGAATTTACGAAGTCTCACTCCACGAGCCGCGCGCGGATGTCGCCGAAGAGCAGCACGTCCTTCAAAACGGCGCGATCGGCGTAACCGCGCTCGTTTAGGCTCAGGTGCAGCTCGCCTCGGCTGCTCGAAAATATCGGCTGGTTTATGAAAACCACGTAAATCGCCGCAGCCTGCTTATCTGCGCCATGCTCGCCCGGTTTCGCGTTTGTCGCTGCGCCGGAATTGGTATTCGCATCGCTAGGCGGCGCGACGCCAAGCTCGCTCGCGATATTTGCGGCGGCGCTTCCGCGCGGCCTTTCGATGTCGATCCTTCCGTCAGCGCCTTTTGCGCCCGCGGCTCGAACGAAAAATTTATCGCCCGAGTGCGGGATTTTAGAGAAATTGAAAAACAAACTCAGCAGGTCGTTCGTCGCAAAATAGGGCAAAATTTCATCGCTTACGAGCTGTAGCTCGCCGCCCGCGCCTTTGAACTTTTGAAATTTTATCGTTTTGCGCTCGTAGTCGAATGCGTAGGTTTTGCGCTCGTTTTTCGTCGTTTTACCCTTTTTGCGCGAGACCTCGTGGATGTAGAGATCGGGCATCAAAAGCCCCGCTACGACGCGCCCCTTTGAGCGGAAGCTCTCGCGCCTTTGTCCGCTCAGGCTGCCTGCGACGCCCTGCGCAACGGCGTCCATCACGATCTCGTAGCGATCGTCCTGCCGCACGAGCCGCGTATTTGCGCTGCCGACTGCGCCGAAAACGCCGAACGAAATTTCATATTTCGCGCTGATCGTCTCGCCAAAAAGCGCACTCGCGCATAAAATCAAAAGAGTAAAAAATTTCATTTTAACCGTCCTTCCGCTTTGCGGCGCCCCAATTATACGGCGCCCGTTAAATTTACGCTCTTTGCGCCGCTTTATCGCATTGTGCTCGCAAAGCTCGCGCGGGAATCTGCGCCGCGTTTGTAAAATTTACCATAAAAAGCAAAACTCGCGCCGCTTATTTCATTTTCTCCATAGCGTGATTATTAAATATCAGCTGCCGCTCCTTGCTGTCGTGAAAGGCCGCTTCGTGTGCGCCTAAAGACGCCGACTGTCGCCGTTTTTGTATTTACGACGCATATACGGCTCGGCGCGCGCTTGCCAGAAATCGTAGCGATTTTATATTTCGTGCAGGCTGCTTCATCGCAAAGTGTGCCTGTGAATAAAATCAAAATTTCATATTGCGGCTATGTTTGTACTTTGCGCTAGCCGCTACGCCGCGCCCGTTAAATTTACGCTCTTTGCGCCACCCCATCGCATTGTGCTCGCAAAGCTCGCGCATAAAATTTGCGCCGTTCGTTGCGCTTGCTAGCTTGCACTTCCGTGAGGCGCCGTTTCGTGCCGCAAAGACAGCCGCTTCGGTCGCTAGTAAATCCGCTTAAATTTAAACGGCTCGCGCAGGTCAAATTCGTAAATTTAGTCCTTCCAAAGCCACCATTTCAGCTTGGCTTCGTCAGGACGGGGCGTGTTTGCGTAGTAGCTAGTCTCGGTAAACGTAGAGGATGCATCTGCCGCGCCCGAGCGCCTTTGCGCGTTCATTCGTCTCGTCCGGATCCGCGCCCTTTAGCGAAGTGATGTCCTCGTAGCCCAGCGCCAGCAGATCGACCTCTGTCGCCTCGCCGACATAGGGGATTTTCTTAAAATCGCTTGCGCCTTTACTCAAATTTTACTCCAATCTTTATTTAGATTTCGCTCGACTCGCCATTTGGATAAAATTTTAAAGCCCCTTGAGAGTGCAGAATTTCAAAATTTCACTCGTGTGAGGCAAATTTTAAAATTTTATCCACGGGATGCGAAAAATTTTTAAAATTTTACCTCGCCGCCGGGCTGCCGCTACGCTTATGCGCGCCGCTTTTTAGTGTTAAGACGTCCGCTGCCGCGCTTGTTATCGGAAATTTTATCCGCAAGCTAGCAGGGGGCTTGGGCGCGGTAAAGCTTAAACGTTTTTAATCCCCAACGGAGTAAATTTACGCTTCCGCCTTGCGCCAAATGCAAAAATCTGATGCGTTTGTTTCAAACTCTAACGGATTTTGTAAAAAGATGACGACGGCGCTTTGGCGTCATCCTAGCCGCCTCTGTGCGCATTTTAATTAAAATTTCTTTCGCGCGGAAACGGCGCTTAAAACGAGCTTGCGTCAAATTTTATGCAAGTTTTGACGCTAAATTTGACCCAAAATCCGCTCGCAAATTTCGCGAGGATCGACGCTTTGATAGATCGGACGACCTACCACGATAAAATCAGCCTCCGCCTCGCGCGCGACGCACAGATCCGCCACTCGCTTTTGATCCCCCGCACTCTCGCCAAACGGCCGTACGCCCGGGCAGAGTGTGATAAAATTTGGGCTCGTTGCGTCCTTTATCAGGCGGCTCTCGAACGCCGAGCAGACCATACCGTCAAGCCCCGCTTCGTAGCTCATCACGCTAAATTTACGCACGGCGTCGCTTAAATTTTGCTCGTAAACCGCGCTAAATTCTGCCTGATCAAAGCTCGTTAGCGCAGAGACCGCGAGCACTAGCGGGCGCGAATTAAGCTTATCCAGTCGCTCCATAACTGTAGCCATCGCGCGTTTGCCGCTACTTGCATGCAAGTTTATCATATCTACGCCAAGCTTTGCGATCTCCTCGGCGGCGTCTGCCATCGTGTTTGGGATGTCGTAGAGCTTTAGATCGAGGAAAATTTTAAAATTTCCGAGCCTTTTTAGCTCCCCCACAAAGTCCGCTCCGTCACGCAAATAGGCTCGCAAGCCCACTTTTAGCCAAATTTTATCCGAAAAGTTCGCAAGTCCCTCCGCTAGCTGTAAGCACTGCTGCTTTGAGCCCAGATCAAGCGCGACGCATAGCTTCACCGTTTATCCTTGCCGCGCACTGCGCCTTTGCTGCCCGCAGGTCTTTTTGAGACGGCGCCTCTGCCGCCAGCAGATTTTTTCGGCGCAGTAGAGCTTTTGCGCCCAGCGCTACTTTTCGGCGCAGTATTTTTGCCCGCAGTGCCCTTTTTCGGTGCTGCGCTTTTGCCGACTCTGAAATTTCTATCCGCGCTCTCTTTTTTCGGCGCGGCGTCTTTGCCTCGTTCGCCTGCCTTAAAATTTTTGCCTCGCTCGTCCGTTTTGAAATTTTTGCCCGTTTTCTCCGTCTTAAATTTATCTCCGGCCTTGAAATTTCTCTCCGTTTTAAATTTTTTGCTCGCGGCGGCTTCGGATTTTTTTGCGGATGCGCTGCGAGTTTTCATATTAGTGGGCTTTTTAGACGGTCTGCTTCTGCTCGCCGTAGAATTTTTCGGCGCGCCGCCCCTCTTTGCTCTCGTAAAATTTTTTGTCTCGCCGTCCGCGCCTGCGGGGATGAAATTTTTCGCCGTATCATCGCTGTCCGAAACGGCGGAGCTTTCCGCCGCAGTGGGCTTGAAATTTTCGCTTGTCGCCGTGGATAGCTCGGAATTTACGCCTGCCGTATTCGGCTTGGAAATTTTATCCGCCTCGATGTTCACGGGGCTATCTTTTAGCGCATCCAGCACGCCGTTTATAAATCTTGGCGAGATGCCAAGCTCCTTGGCGGAGTTGATCGCTTCGTTGATGACGATGCCCGCGTCGGTGTCCGTAAAGCGCAACTCATACGCCCCGAGCCGCAGTATCGCGCGCTCCAGAGCCGAAATTTCGGCGAGTTTGAATTCCTTTAAATTTTCATCTATCAGCGCATCGACCGCGGCGAGATTTTCGCTAGCGCCGCGCAGAAGCGCCAGCGTCCAGTTGCGCTGCTCGTTGCGAATGCGCTTTTCTTCCAGATATTCGTCCGCAAAGTCCTCGCCGCTGTCGTTCATATCTTTAGAGTAAAGCAGCGAGATCGCAGCGAGCCTGGCTTGGTGTCTGGTGGCCATTTTACGCCTTTATGTTGCGAAATAGACTTAGAAGCTCGATCGCGCCGCTCATTGCTTCAAAGCCCTTGTTACCGGCCTTTGCGCCTGCTCGCTCGATCGCTTGCTCGATATTATCGGTGGTCAGCACACCGAAAGTCACGGGCGCGCCGTATTTTAGCATGGTGTTTGCGATACCTTTGCTTACCTCGGCGCTTACGTAGTCAAAATGCGGAGTAGAGCCGCGGATCACCGCGCCTAGGCAGACGACGGCGTCGTAGAGTTTGGAAGCTAGCGCCTTTTCAAGCGCGAGCGGGATCTCAAAAGCGCCCGGCACCAGCATAAGGCTTAAATTTTCCTCCTTGCCGCCGTGGCGCAAAAACGCATCGTGCGCCCCCTCTACTAGGCGATCTGTGATGATGTGGTTGAAGCGGGCGTTGATGATTAGAATTTTTTCGCTACCTTTAAGAGCAAGCGAGCCTTCGATGATTTTCATGATTTTCCTTTGCGTTAAATTTAGCGCTAAGCTTAGCTAAATTCGCCAAAATTCTAAATTAATTTCAGCATCGCGGCGCTTGAAATTATGAGAAATAACAGGCGCTTTGCGCGCAGAAATTTTCTCGCAGCGAACGAATATGCCTAAGGTCACACGGCACCGATCGTGCCGATGGCCGTTCATAGGCTTAGCGTGAGTATGAAAATATGCGAAGCAGACTCACCTCCGAGTCCTCTTCTAGCGCGACGATCGTTTCAAGAAAGATGATAAAAAGCATGCCGGTCCCGCGTATAGAACGTATGCGAGCGCAACGCTATGTATTAAAAGCAAGCATAAACATAAAAAAGCTCCCAACCGCGCAGATGACGGTAAGTAGCCGCTCGTGCGTACCGGCAGCGCGCTTAAGCCCGTACGTCCGGTCGCACATAAAAAGCGCTCCGATGAGGATAAAAGAAAGCTTTGGCGTTAATAAACCGCTTAAATTTTAAATTTTAAGTCGCAACACATTAAATTTACTCTATTATAGCAGTTAAATCTTTAAACTGCGAGGTATAGACATGAGTGAAATTTCTTTCTATTTTGAGGAAGGTGATTTCGTGTTAAAAGCCAGTAGAGTTGTTAAAGCCGAAAAGAGCGGCACGCTTGTCTTTCGAAACAAAATGAACTCTGTGTTGTTCCCGGTTAATTTCACGGCTAGGGATTATGATATTTTCTTTACGATCTGCTGGTATGCAAAGCAGATGGGCTATGTTGAAAATGCCAAATTTATTGAAATGCCTTACTCTGAAATTTGTAGATTTATGCCGTCCGGCCTGAATAAAACCAGATTTAACGATGAAGTAAAGAATTTTAGAGCCAAAGTTCTAGGGCAAGACGGCGCTGCCATCTATAGGAGCGTCGAAATTACCGAAGATGATGAAATAACTACCGTAGGCGTATTTTTTACGGATATTCGGATTTTTAGAAATAAGCAATCATTAAGTTTTAGATTAAACCCGGTTGCTCTTGAGATTTTATTCAGTACCCTTAAATTTATGAAAATAGATTTAAACGACTTTGTTGCGATTAAGGGTAAATTTGCCAAGACTTTATATCGACTCCTGCATCAATACGAAAACGTAAAAGCCGATAAAGACGGCTTTAAGTGTGTAAATTTTAATAGAGACGACTTTGAAAGATTTATGAGCGCGCCGGCCAAATATAACGCTTCCGATTTGGATCGCTTTGTAATTAATCCGTCTATAAACGAATTAAATGAAAGCTATTTCAAAAAACTTCTTTTTGAGAAAAGAATAGCTGACGGCAATAAAAAAGCGGTGGTCGGCTACTCATTCAAATTTATTTTGAATGAAAAAACGGAAAGAATAGGGGCTTAAAACTGCGCCTCTTGTCGCTTTGGGTGCATAACCCTATCGCTTTGATCCTCATCGTCGCTTACAGGGCTTCTAGGGACTTAAAATTATCTTAAAACAACGCATTCCCGGTACAAATAAATTGCCGGGTTCTGCGCTATCCTCTTATTCTCATAGCGATGTATTCGTCCGTATCTAGGTCGTAGTTGTTCGCTTCGGCTTTAAACTGCATCAGTTCGTCAAAGGTAAAAATATCCTTTAGCTCGTATGTGGCTAAAATTTTAACGTCTGAATACGTCAGGATGCTTACTTCTAGGCTCTCTGCGATCTGCCTTATTTTCTCTTTCTTGGAATCATTTACGAATACGATATAATTTTTTATATGCTGCACGTCCTTTGGATCGTTTGGCTGCGGCGCCTCGATAAGCCCCATTTTGAACCGCACAAACTCGCTCATGCTGGTGTTGAACCATTTGGCCTGATCATAAATTGTTATCAGCACATCGTCTTTTATATGCGGTATCGGCGTCGTTAGGGCGAGCTCTATAAATTTGGCCAGCGTATACGTCGGATATTTTTTTCGTATTTTTACGGCCAGTTCCTTTGAGAATTTCGTCCCTATCGCCACTTTGCTCTTTTTTGCCGGCGCTTCTTTTTGCGTGTCCGCCCCAGCTATAAATTCCTCTAGCTTGTCCGTAGAGTTGCTTGCTCTTTTAAAGTCCATTTTCTTCCCTTTTATTTTTTAAAATTCTAATCTCTTAATATTAATAAAAAATAAAATATTAAAAATTAAAATAGCATTATTTTTAATTTTTCGCAAAACTAAAAATAATAAATTTCCTAAATTTATACTAAAAAAGCGATAAAAATTATAAATTTATCGCCTTACGATATTTGTTTTCTTATCTCGTCTACTATCAGTCGCCGTCTTTATCTAAAAATTCAAACTGCCTCATAAATGCATCGGCGCTCTCTACGACCCTCATGGTGGCGCGAATACCGCAGCGCTCGCACGGCAATGTTTCAAGCGTTTTTGTTAAACCGCTACTTTTTACGACGAAAATCGTACCCGGCTTAAAAGTGGCAAGCTGAGTGGACGTCTCAAATTTGCTTCTTACAAGACAACCGACCCAATCGGAAACTTTTTTGGGCGGCGTTATAACGCGACCGCTGGCTTTAAATTCGAGTTCCGGTTTTTGAGTCCTTGTTCTTCCGGCTATTATTGTTTCCTTGTCTATCATTTTTTATCCCCTTTTTTAACTTTGATTTGGTTGCCTACTATGCGCAGGTCTTTTTCCTCGTTCAGCTCATTAAAGCACCCTCGACACAAATGGTTGTATTCATCTATGCCTGTGTATTCCTTGACGTCTTTTCCGAATTCATAAATTTTGGCATCATCCTCGCTTCTTGCGCCGCAACTGTCGCATACGTATATGATGCTCATTTTGTATCCTCTAGTAATTCTGGATTATCATAGATATTTCCAACGACCACTATATCTTTTGGAGCTCCATCTAGTTCCCATAACAAAACACGACCACGACATATAGCGTAGCCAGCCGTGGTTGTAGTATATCTTACCTCGCCAATAATTATATCACCGTCGTTTAGCAACAACTTTACTATATATCCTTCATAAATTTTTTGTCCATTTTTATCTTTAAGCCCAGTATCTTGCAGGAGCTTAACGGCATCCAAATCTACCATTTCTATGTCGTTTACGCTATCTTTATGTCGAAGCGTTATTAGATTGTCTTTAAAATCTATTATATCAACATCAAAGATACCTTTTATCACGCTATTTTGATAAAAAGCTTTAATCTCTCTCATCTATCATCTCCTTTAATAAAGTTCCTTATTTCTTTGACTAATGTGAATTGTTAAATCTTTCAATCGCCTTTTCAATTTGCTCATCGTTAAAATATTCAATTCTTAATTCATCGGCTTTTAAGCCGGCATTTTTTAAATTAAGTTGCTTAACTATTTTTCCTTTTATCGCTTCGCCTCTTGCTTCCAAAATAAGCATAAATAGAAAACTGAACGACATTGTAACAATTAAAGCAGAAACTAACTTTACGGCTGTGTCTTTCTCACAAAATCCAAAAGAACCGCTTGCCGTACCTATGCCAAACGCAATTAATACTAAACCTACGAATGTCGCAAATTTTATTTCTCCTTCCGTAAAAATTCCGACATAATAAATACAGACAAGGGAAACGAGTAACATAAAAATTACCCCAAATATCCATAGCAAAACATTATTGTCAAGATTATCGTCAAGGTCATCGACCACCATTTTTTCTTTGTCTATCATTTTTTATCCCCTTTTTTAACTTTGATTTTCTTTATCCCAAACTCTAAATCCAATCTCTCTCATTTTTACCCCTTTAAAATATCTCTTCGCATAAATTCTTGATTTCTTGCTCCGCCTTGTTGCCGTCGTTCATCTCGACTACGCCGTAGCCTAGTTGCGTGGCTATTTTGTAGCGCTCGCGCTCAAATATGATCGTGCTCGCTAGCCTTATGTAATCCTCTTGAAGCTCCTCGATAAATGCTTTTAGGCTGTCTATTTTCTTGTATAAAAACGGGTTGGTCGAGGCTCGGTTTATTACGATATAGGCTTGCAGCTTTTCGTTTTGCTCTTTGGCCATTTTTACAATATTGACCATTTTGTCTAGGACGCTTACGTCAAACTGGCTTGGAATGGTCGGGATTATCACGATGTCGCTTAGAGCGATGGCTATTCGCATCTCTCTGCTATCTCGGCCGCCCGTGTCTACGACTATGTCTTTGCCGCGATCTACGTTTTGCAGAAATTCTTTTAAATTTTCGCCGTATTTGTAAGCAAAATCAAATGCCTTTGGATGCCCCTCTTCGTTTCGTATATTTAAAAACGTGGCGATCGACTTTTGCGGGTCGGTATCCAGCAGCAAAAGTGACTCGCCTTTTACCATGCCTTGATTTATGGCTATGTTTGTGGCAAGCGTACTTTTTCCGCTACCGCCTTTTTCGTTGCAGATCGATACTATCATCATCTCTCCTTTGCATAAAAATTTAAAATGATTATATCGCCTTAAACTTAATAAATAATAAAATATATATTGTTAAAATACTATTGAACAAAATAAAACTAAAAATAATAGATATATTACAGATAAAATTACACAAAAATAGCAATAAAATTTTATAAATTTTTACTCTTTTCTGGTCGATAGCAAGAAGTGCATTTTTATGATTAAATAAAGCATTGCGTTAAATGCGATGTAGCAGATCGCGGCTAGCGTTATAAAGAAAGCGTCCGCGTTTAGTATCGTTTCTACCCTGTTGGGTAGTTTTAAAAAATATAAAACGACGTTCGTGCCGAACCCTAGCAAATTTATGGCTAAAAATACCCACATAAATCGCTTGGCGGGGCTGTTAAATAGTTCTGTTTTCTTTGACTTCTTCATGATTTTAATAAATTTGCTCCCTAAATTTGATTTATTAGCCTAGTTCTCGGTTTAAGGCCGTTGATTCGCTGAATTATTATCCTGGTAAATAGTTCTTGTCCGTTTAGGACGGCCGATTTCGTGTTGCTTTGGGCGTAGTCCTGCTTGACTAGCTCGGGGTATTTTTCTTTGATCTCAAAATCGCAGCCTAGTATATGAAACTGCGCAGGGTTGTGCCGTAAAAAGAACGTAAGGGGTACGCCGATTACGCCATCATAGTCGATCGGTATGTTTTTATAATTGGTCACTTCTATGATTTTGTAGTTATCGTATTCCGGGTATTCGTGCTCATTGCCTTTGTATTTTTTCATCAGTCTTACGCCGGTTTGATGCTTTGTGCTTTTTAAATTCGTAAACCACGATACGTTGCTAAATCGCTTTTTGCTGCCGTCCGGGCGAGTAAAAATATTTACTTGGTGATTTCCTAGCCAAATTTGGTTATTTTTGTATAGCTCAAATATCTTTTTATAGGTAATCGAATACGTTCCACCTACGATTAAAAATTTCTTTTGACCGCTTTGGGCTATATCTATAAGCTCTCTAAAAAGGGAGAAGGGTGGATTGGTTACGACGATGTCGGCCTGCGCGATTATCTCCTTTACTTCGTCACTGCGAAAGTCGCCCCGACCGCGCAATTGCGTTTCGCTCATGCCGTCACTCGTGATCTCTATTTTCATGCCTTTCGAGTTTAGCTCGTTGATGTTAAACGTCGTCGTGATCAGCCTTTTTAGCTCCAAAGTTTTAAAATTTAAGGCGAAATACCTATAAAAGTTGCTATTTTTGCCGTCATTGCACGGGCAGACCACGATTTTGTCTTTAAAGTGCGCTTTGTAGTCTTGCAGCTCTTCTCTGATCTCGTCAAAGCTAGTATAAAACTCGTCGTCGATCTCGTATTTGGCTTTCATAAAATATACATTGGCCCTCTTTTCTTTATCCGCCATCCAGCCTTGCCCGACCAGCTCGTTTTGGGTTGAAATTTGGCTCATTCTTTCCCTTTTTGTCCCGTTTTGCTTTTTGTATCGAAATACGATTTTAAAAAGCAAATTTCAAAATAATCAGCTTCTGGATCATTTAAATAATGCTCTAAAAATGAAGCGAGTTCTGAACGTACGCTGCCAAACTCTTTAATAAATTTTTTCTTATTTTGCGTTGCAAAGCATATAAAATCATCTTTGCCGATAATACACTCATAACGACTTTCTAAGTTTCTCCTGTATTTTTTAAAAATGTCAAAAAATACAGGGTTTAACGTATCCTTATATTTTTTACCGAAATAAATCCCGGCTATATCTTGCTCTTTATCGATTGTCGTTTTACGGCAAACACGAAAAAAGATTTCGGTGTTGTCCACAACCATGTTATTTCCTCTTCAACGCCTTTTCTATAAATGCTTTACAAATTTTCAGATCGGTATCGTAGCCCTTCGGTAGCTCCAGCTTTTTATCTTTTGCCAGATCTTGTGCTAGCTTGATTTGTTTATCGCTCGGCGGGCGGATGGCTTTGTCTTTATTTTTATTTATAAAATCCGAGCAAATTTTCCAGTCTGCTTCTATGCCGTCCGGTAATGCTATTTTTAAATCCGAAGCTATGCTTTTCGCAAAATTTAGCTGAGCCTCGCTCGGAGGTTTGGTCTCGCCGCTATTTAGCTCTTTAAAGCCCATTTTCTCGTGCAGCGGCTTTATAAAATCGAGATAATTTACTTTGCCGTCGCTTATTTCGTCTAGCACGCCCTCCATTTGCTTTGTAAAATCGCTTTGCGTGATCCACTCGTCGTCTGCCTTAACCCTTTCGATGAAGTTTATCCCTTTGCTGGTGGCCACTATGTTTTGATTTTTGCCTTTGGTTTCGATAACTACGAATTCCCGCTTTAAAAGCGTAGGTAGAAACGTCGCATACGTGCTTGGCCTGCCGATGCCCTCTTTTTCCAAAAGGGAGATAAAATTGCTTTCCTTGTAGTGTTGTGGGGCTTGCTTTTTAACTTCTTGCAGCTCGAAGCCTAGTATTTGCACTTCGTCGCCTTTGTTTAAATTTAGCTCTATTTGGGCTACGTCTTTATCTTGTTCGTCTTCATCGTCCGCCTGCTCTTTCAAAGCCCCCTTAAAGCCTTTATAAATGCATTTGCCTGTCTTAGCCTTAAAGCTTAGAGCCTTAACGTCTATGTCGTATGATTTATTCTCGTTTACGGCATTTTTGGCTTGGCTTAGGACTGAATTTAGAAAAATGAGCTCATAAAGCGATTTCTCGTCATCGCTTAGGCTTTCGCGCTCGGCGATCTCATCTATCTCGCCGTAATCGTGCACGTGGCTTATACGGATCGCTTCGTGGGCTTCGGCTTGACTTTGGCTGCCGGCTTTATATATTTTTTTCTCGTACCATTCTTGCCCTTTAAATTTAGCTTCCACCTCATTTATAAACTCGTCCGATATGGTATTGCTATCGGTTCTATGATATGTGATGAGGCCTTTTTCGAATAGCTTTTGAGCTAGGCTCATGGTTTTATCCGAGCTAAACCCCAGCCTCTTATTCGCCGCTTCTTGCATTTGGCTGGTTCTAAACGGAGCTTGCGGCTTTATTTGGCTTTGTTTCGTATCTATTTGATATACTTTCGCCATGCTACCGCCAAGTTCGGCGATTTTTGCATTCGCTTCGTCCTTTGATCTAAAAATATTATCGTTAACGGCCGTAAATTCTACGCCGCTGCCGGTTTTTAGCTTTACTTTGATTTTGTAGTCGATCTGTTTTGATGCCGGGCTTGCTAAAAACTCTTTTATTTCAAGCTCTCTTTTTACGATCAGGGCGAGTGCCGGCGTTTGAACTCGGCCGACGGATAAATTTTTATCGTTGAGCTTGTTGATGTAAGCGGGCGACATGATAAAGCCCACCAGCTTATCGCCTACTGCTCGTGCTTTAAAGCTATCGAATTCCTTTAAATTTGAGCTTGCAAACGGCACGGCTTTATCTAGCCCTTTTTTGATGCCGCTTTCGGTTATTTCGTGAAACTCGGCGCGCTTTACACTTTTTGCGACATTTTTAATCGTCTCATAAACCATGTAGCCTATGCCGTATCCTTCTCGATCCGGGTCGGTGGCTATGATGACGTCTTTGCCTTTGCAGTCATTAAAAATTTCGTTCATTCTATGCCTGCTTTGCTCTTTCATCTCAAATATCGGCTCATAGCCGACATAATCGACCACTATCTCCTTTGCTAGTTCTTTAAAATGCCCTTTTGTGGCGTAAACCTTCGCACCTGTTATATGTTCTATCTTGTCGCATTTATTTGGACTTTCAATAATGATTATCGCATTTTGCATTTTACATACCTGCTACATTATAAGCTATTTTTATTATGCTTTGTATCTGCATAATTTGTTCTTCCGTCAAATTGTCATAAATTTTTTGAATATCAGAAACGTTAACATCATTTCCATCATAGGCTATTATAAAAAACGATTCAAGCACATGTTTCATTACTTCATTTTCTTTAAACTCCCTTGTAAGTCTTTCTTGCAAAATTACAATTTTTGCCGTTTTGTTAAGCTGCGAGAATGGGACATTGTCGTATGTACCTGTTATGTAATTTAGGTTCATTTTTTACTCCTTCAAAAATTTATTAGTCGAATGGCGCGTCTTGCGCGTTATCTGTATATTCGTTTTCTATCTGCGGCGCAGGATGAGCTTGCTCGTTTTGCCCGGCTTCTTGCCTATCTTTAGTATCAAGCATTATCATTTTATCGACGATTACGCTATGCTTGCTTCTGTTTTGTCCGCTATTGTCCGTCCATCGGTCAAATTTTAGTCTACCTTCGATGAATATCCTTGAGCCTTTGGACAGGTATTGGTTGGCTATTTCCGCGCTTTTACCCATAAAAGTGACATCTATAAAGCACGTTTCTTCCCGCTTCTCGCCGTTTGCCGCGTTAAATTTGTGCGACGCGGCTATTGCAGTATTACCTATGGCCATACCGCTTGCCGTGTATCTGAGCTCTATGTTTTTGGTTAAATTTCCTATGATCGTAGCTTGTGCAAACATTTTTACCCCTTTTAAAAAATTTTCTAAATTTTAGCCTTACGGCACCGCGTATCCGCCGCGAAACGTTTTATATACGTCGTAGGCGCCCTTCGCTAGCATTTTTGAGCCCTTGCCTATATCTTTTCCAAGATTTACGCTTGCATCTATTCCTGCTTTTGTAATTTGCCCTACTGCTCTTCCGCCGGTTGCTCTACCAAAGCTTTGCAGTGCCCCACCGATAAAGCTACCACCGGTTGCTTTTCTAGCTAGCCCGCCCAGTAAAGTTTTTCCAAGTATACCACCAGCTACCGCGCCTGCGACTACTCCGCCCGCTCCACTTTCCATCTGTGTTCCCAGTACCGCATTTATCCAATTTGGTATTTTTCTGATTATGAAAAGCGCAGTTATGCAAGTAATTGCTCCAGTAATCAAATATTCAAACTGCTTTATAAATAATTCGCCTATGACGTTTTGATATTTCTCAAGCTCTATGATCGGATTCATTGCTAAATTTAGGGCTATAAATGCCAAAGGAGCGATGATGGCGTATGATAGGTATAGCTTGTACCAGCTCCATAAATACGGCAAAAAGCGCGGCGTTATCAAAAATGGCAGCACTAGCGGCAACGTGCTTAATATCAAAAATGCCACGAATTTGCTAAAAAATATAACGATCGTGATGCCGATTAGTAGAATAAAAAATACTAGGTAAAATATCCAAAACGGGATCATTAAAAATGCCGTTACAACCCCTGCCATTATATAATCACTCGGACCATTAAAGCTTAATCCCAAAAATGACCATTCTTGTGATTTTAAATAAGTTTTTGTTCCATAGTCCCACATTAAAGCTCTTAAATTATCCACCCTATTGGCCGATTCCGTTACAATCGTTCCGAAATCTTGACTCTGAAAAATCGAGCTCACCGTCGCAGTTATCGTATTTTCAGGTATAGTTAGGAAGTATAAAGCGCCCGTATATGCTTCAAATGAACTAAGAACTGCAAAAATAAAGCAAAGCCTGATTATGTATTTTATAGCATTAAATGTCTCCTCTCGCGTTGGATATCCATTTTTTAGCCTATTTAATAGCCAAAATACAACTATTAAAATTATGATCGTCGTCGAGGCGGTTGAATAAACTAAATCGTGCGCCCCTTGATAAAATTTTTCAAATAAACTCATCACGTTTTCTTGCATAACGGCCTGAGTCTTATTTATCCAGTTACTATCTGTTAAAAGCACTTTTGCTACTTGCTGCTGAGCCATTTTACATCCTTGTTATATCTTTTTCATATGTTTTTATTGATATTAATGCCTTGTTGTTATTTATTGGTTCTGAAGTTTTTATCTTTTTGATTTCTATTTTTTTATCGTCTTTTATTACCGTCTCTGTCGTGATCTCCTCTTGAAAATACGGGCTTTGCATCTCAACGATAAACTCTTCCGCTGTCTTTTTCGTATTGTCTGCGATTATGGGCCGCTTTTTGGCAGTCGCCCCGCCGCTGACGCCTAAAAAATTCAAAAAATCAAGTAACATTTTAATTCCTTAAATTCGGGGGCTTTCGCCCCGATCTACCCTAAGTTTGACTTAACCTATCTACCTTGCTCTATGCTGTTATATTGTTGCTTGATCTGCTGCTTAGCTTTTTGAGCTTCTTTGGACATATCAAGCCTTTGCGCCGGATTATAATAATCTACGCCTTTGATTTGCGCCATAGTTAGGTTGTTTAGCTGCTTAGCTAAATTTCCACCTATTCCCAAAGTTTTGCCATAGTCGACCCTTGCTTCATATGCTTGGTCTTTTGCGGCTTCTCGGTAGTTTTGTATTGCCGTTAGATCCCGCTCTTTGATTTTTTCTTCGTTTAGCCCGTTGAATTGGCTTACGTGATAGAGCGTTTTCGTCTCCAATCGCGGTTTAATCGGGATTTTTTCCTTAACAACGTATGTAATCGCTTTGCCGGTATTTTCGTCAAATCTAACGTTTCCCTCCTTATCTTTTACGGTCGCTATAACTTCGTTGCCGTTTTTGTCTAATTTAGGTCTCATTTCATGATCTGCGATATAAAGCATTTTGACGCCCTCGACTCTTGCCTGCAGGCCGTTTTTGGTCTTTAAAATTTCACCGGTTTGCTCGTCGTGCTTGAGCTTGAGTACCCCACCCATTGCATTTCCTTGCTCCATCGTTACGAACTGCGCTTTTTCATAGCCTCTTATAGCCATTTCAGCCCTTAAAAGCATGCTAGTCTCTCTTGAGTACGTCTTGCCGGTTAGGGCATTGTAAGGCATAGTATTGTCTACTTCTTCCTTACTCATATCCCTTTGCCAGTCCGCTTTTGCGGTCTTGTGGGCTTCGAAGAGCTTATATTTAATGTATTTATCAAAGCTCTCTTTTTTCTCGACATTACTCATTTGCTCCCAACTCTTTTTCTCTTGTTCTGTTGCCATTTTTTTATCCTTACATCTGTCGTTTACTCATAGCTTTTGGGCTATGAGTCGGTGTTAGGCTTGTCTTGCTCGTCGATCTCCATGCTTTGGTGGGACTTATTTAAATATTCCCACTCCTTGCTTTCGCCGTCGCTGAGTTCAAACTCGCCATCTTCGCTTGTTGCAAATCGCTCGGCAAGATTTTTCTCATACTCTTTGTATGCCTTTTCTTGCTCTTGCTTCTCTGCATAGGTCATTGCTTACTCCTTAGGGTAGATTTTAGAGCTTTGGGCTCTAATTTAAATCTTCGATAAAAATTTAGATTAGAGCTCTTAAGAAATAATAAAACATTTAAAAATAAAATTATGTATAATTTAAATTTAGAAAAAATAAAAATATTATATTTTTAAATTTTTTACTAAATTTATTATAAAAATTTATAAAATTTTACTCCCTATCCACTTTAATTTTTAGAGCTTTTAACAACTCGTCTCTTTGTTGTTTTTTATCATCCGCCGGCTTGATTTCGCTCTGGCTTAAATTTGCGTTATTTTCCGCAGTTTTCGCTTCGCCCTCCGCCTCTTTTTCGCTCCCTTTTTTAGCGATATGAACGTCTTGCGGCGCGGTCACCTCATTTGGCTCGGCTTTTACTCCCACTTCTAGCTTGTCCGCTCCTTTCCACTGCGCCATCTTGAACCAATAAGGCACTTTTGCCTTGATAGGCATCTTATAAAAGCCTTTAACGAGGATTAAAATATCGCTGCTGTCTTGGTTTTTCAAATCTTGGGCGGTTACTAGCTTTTTGGCTTCCTTACTCCTTGAGATATTGCTTTTAAATAGCTCCATATTGCCTTGCGATTTGCTGATTTTAATATTTGTGTAGTCGCCTATTAACTTGCTCGTATCCTCTGCGTCTTTGTCACTATTCATGTTAAAAATTACGTGATATCCACTGTTATTTTTTACAATATTCATATCGTCTTCGCCGTAGTATTTTTTGATCTGCTCGTAACTTTGCGTAACGAAAACCGGTAAAAGCCCGTAGCTTCTGCAAAGTGCGGGGGCTTCTAATAAAAATGGCATCTTGCCGAAGCGCACGAACTCATCCCCAAAAAAGTATATAAATCTCTCAGGATCACTACATTCTTCTCCGCTCATTAATTTCTTAAATAATGTTTCTATGAAAATACGAATTAAAGGAGCTAAAATTTCGATATCTTCGGTCTGAACGACTACGTACATCGATATTCTTTTCGCTCTTAAATCCTCGAACGTAAAGCTCATCTTGCTGGTTGCGTTGGCTACTTGCGGATTGCTAAAAACCGTCATAAACGTGTCGTATGTCGATTTTATACTTGCAAATTCATTATCTGCGGCTCTTGCATACGCTCTAGCCTGATTTCTCGTGCTTTCGTCGATACTTTCGTCAAAGCTTGTCTGTTTTAGCCAAATTTTAAAAGTATCTACGTCATAGTCTCTCTCTCTTTCTTGCTCGGGATCATCTTCGTCTATCTCTTTCATTGCCTCTTCGCCGAATTTTTCGTCCAAATACTCGAAATAATCGGCTTTTGGAGCTTGTGCAAGTTGGGCTAGCGTAGCATGTTTGTCTTTTTGCATAAAGTATTCGGCGAAAAATACAAACATCGTTCTTGCCGATTTTATCCAGTGGTCGTTTTCGCTGCCTTTTTCGCCTACGAAAATGGTAGAAGCTATCTGCTCGGCCAATTTCTTTATGTGTATATACTCCATGTCTTTAACGATTGAACGATCGAACGGGTTAAAAAATAGCGTATTATCCCAGCTAAAAGGGGAGAATAGCTGAATTTCGTTGTTAAAATATTTTTGCCTATACCCGGCTGTTTTTTTATATAGTTCGCCTTTGATATCTAGCGTTACGCAAGAAGCCGGTACGCTTAGTAAATTTGGAATGATCATACCCGCCGTTTTACCGCTTCCAGGAGGCGCTACCACTAGCGTTGAGAGCGGCTGCGTAGCCCTTAAAAACTGCGGATTATCGCTATCTATATTGTGACATCCTAGCACCAAGCCGTTTTTATAGTTTATATTCATTTTAGGGAAGTCTTCGGGCGTCGCGAACCTTGCCGATCCGTAATCTTCGCCGTCTCTAAAATACGGCAATAGCCACCACGTAAAGACTACCAAAAACGGGGCGATCAGCGTAAATAATGCGACGTAAGCCTTTAATTTTAGCGTCGGCGCGCCTATATTTATTAAAATTTTATACGCCACTGCGGGTACTTTTATCAAATCCGGATTAAAAATAACCTTGACTACCGCCAAATATAGCACTACGCCCATTATAAGCGAAACGAAAAAAGCCCAAGCCCATCTTTTGGCGGTAAAACCTTTTGAACTATCCATTTTCCTCCCCTTTTGCCCCCTCATTGCTCGGCGTTTTTACACGCTCCACTTCTATTTTTATTTTTAAATCTTCAATTTTTGCGCTTAGTTCTTTTATGGCTGCCGCAAAGTCTCGCATATTCTTTTCTAGGTCGTTTTTAGCTTCTTCGGGACCGGTAATGTTTGCATTTAGATGATAAGCGATTTGATTTAAATTTGCCCCCAAGCGACCGAATTCTCGTAAGAATTCGCTTATTATTTCGTTATTCGTTTCTATCTGTTCTAGCACGTCGGCATATTTTTCTATATGCACCAGCTTCCGAACTACCGCCGATTTGCTTTCGTTGCGCCTTTGAGATAGGCGTTTTAGTACTCTTGCGTCAGCTTCGGTAAAGTATATAAAATGCGCGGCTACTTTTCTCATGCTACGATCTTTGCAATGTCTAGTTCTTTTAAATTTAAAATATCGGTCACGACTCTTTGGTTTTTTACTCTAGCTATTTGGATAATGTAGTCAATCGCCGTGACGATAAGGCTATCTAGCATGCGATCATCCACGCTTGATAGGCCACCTCCTAAAATAATATTGGTTTTAATGGCCTTTATGGCGTCTTTGGGATTATTTGCGTGCAAGGTACTTAAATTTCCAGCATGCCCAGTGTTGTTTACTCTTAAAAACGAAAAGGTATTACGGATGTCTATCTCGCCCAAAAATAGCCTATCTGGTCGCAAACGCATCGCATTATCGATCGCTACCTGATAGCTGTAAATTTCGGTGGCGATTTTCGGTACGGCCAGCTGCGTTTTATTTACGTTTTCTACCCTCAGCTCTTGGCTGTCCTCTATGGTGACTACTCGCTCGCCCGGGTCTATTTCTCCCATTAACGAGTTTAAAAAACTGGTCTTCCCGCTTCCAGTTCCGCCGCTTAAAAGTACGTTTTTCTTATCCCGGATCAGCTCTTTGATTTTTTCATAAGTCCAGCCCTCGTTTATCACGTTTTGACTTAATGTAAAGCTTTCTAGTTTAAAGGCCTCTTTGCTCGGTATTCTTATGCAAATTGCGATATCGCTATTAAATAGGCTCGATTTATGCTGCGCTTGAACGCGGTAACGCAAAAACGGATCGGGCAGCTCGCACGAAAGATGGCAATGCGTTTCATCGAAGCGCTGATTTCTCCTAGTGGCCAGCTCGATCAAAAAATTATTTAGAAATTTAATATCTAGCTTTGGGTCTTGTACTATTTCCCAGTGGTCGCCGTAGTCTATGTTGATTTCGCACGGCCGATTAAATATCAGCTCATTTGCCCGTAGGGTCAAATACGGCTTTAAAACACCTAAAATATTATTTAAAATTATGCTTTCGCTCATTTTACTCTTCTTGGCTTGCTTCCGTTGCGCTCGCGCCTGCTAAATCGTTCTTCTCTTGCACTAGCTTTTCTAGCTTCTGCCTCTCTTTTGCGGCGCTTGCTTCAGCCTTTTCGGTAATTTTTAGCTGATTTGCTATGCGTTTTAGTAGTCTATCGTTTGCTTTTTTATTTTGTAGCTCAGTCTTAACTTGGCTTTTGATTTGTTCGTATTGCATCGGTTTTCCCCTTTAATCGTTAAAATATTGCATCATCACTTCGCCGTTTTTCGGCTTCGCAAACCACATGTGATTTGTAGGTACTAAAAATATACGGCTTCCGCTTTTGATTTCGATGGTCGGCTTAATTTGGCTTTGCTGCTGAATTATGTCTTGTACCACGCTGCTTACGTCGCTTCTGGCGTTCGAGTAAATTTCGGTAGCGTAAGAGTTGTTTGAATTTCCCATTTTTGAGGCTATACCTAAAAGTAAGGCATTCGTAATCGTTGAGATTGAGTAGGCTATGCCGTAGCGTTCCCAATATTTATTATTTATCGCTCCTACAACTCCGTTCATTCCCATATTATCGGCTGCCATTGCATCGGTGAGTAATATATTTATGCCTTGCGGCGTGATTATTTCGCGCCACCTGATTTCTAACCTCTCATGCCCGATTTTAGTATCGTTAGTATAAAAACCTATCACTTTGCTTCCGCGAGGAATTAGCACTGCTCGCCCCATTGCGGCATATATGTCTTGCTCTATTTGAGCCGTTACTATTCCGCTTAAATCCGAGCTTATCGCGCTCGTTAAAATTGCTGGGATTAGCCGTCCCGCTCTAATGGTGCGGTATAGCCTGTGCTCGTTTGTGCTGATATCTATACTCTTTTGATTTGAGAAGCCGTCGGCGCCGTATTTTTGGGAGTTTTGATTTACGTTTTTTATTTCGTTGTTGCGATTAGCTAAAATTTGAGCTCTTATTAGCTCGCGCATTTTGTTTTCATAGGCAGCCTGGTTGTCTTTTCTTATTTCTTGTTTCAGACTCTCTTGCTTGGCTTTTAGCTCTTCTTGCTTGTCTCTAGCGCGTTGCGCCATTTGCTCTTGCTCTCTTGTCATGTCTTCCGGCGTAGCAGTCGGTGCACCGGGTACGGTCTGTCCGGATTGCTTTTTGGCTTCAAGCTCTTCGATTTTCTTCAAAATTTCGCCTAAATTTTGCCCGTCTTGGCTTGGTGCTTTTTTCCCAGCTTTATAAATGTAGTCATCGACCGGAAATTTTGAATTTTCAAAAAGATGGTTTAAATCCTTTTGATTTTGCAAATTTCTTATTTGCTCGTCTTGCTGCTCTTGCCCGGCCGCTTCGTTAAAAATCTCCTCCGCCAAAAGGGGAGAAGAAATTATACTAAGCGTCGTAAGGCTTAAAAGCAGCGTTTTCTTCCCCTTTTTCATTCTAAAATCCCCTTGCTTTCTTTACGGATTCATTATATTTTTCTTGATTTTTTGTTATTGTTTTGCTATGTTCTTTTTGTCTTTGTTTCACGGCTTCTTCATCGGTATTTAAATTCTTTCTTATCTCTTTTCTTAGTTTTTCAGCCTGCGTTTCTTTACGATCTACGCATACGTAGCTATCACCGCTTTTAATCGTAAATTTCGGATTTATAGTCTCCGCGATTATGTAATCGCCTATTACCCTCGTTTCTACCGGACTATCTTGTTTATCGATGACTGCGTAAATAGTAGGAATTTGCGGCATTTCGTCTTTTGAATACTTAAAATACGTAAATTTCTTATCGCTAAAAATTTCAGCCGATAGCAGCCACTCGTTTTCTTTTTTGGCTTTTTGTGTATATCCGCTGTAAATATCGCTTTTTTTGACTTTCAGCTCGGCTATGCCGTCTTTTATGGTTAGATACTCTTTGCTGTCCTCTTCAAGTTTAGCGAGCTTGGCTTTTTGTGTTTCGCCGTCTTGTATGCGAACTATGAAGCTTGGATCGCTTGAATTTTTATAATCCGTTGAAAAAATATAAAAGGTGTGGATTTTTCCGTCGCTCGTAAAAATCGTTAGGCTCGTATCGATGCCGATTAACTGCGGAATTATCGCAATGGCGTTAGGCTGGCTCGGGATTTGCTCTATTTTAAAGCCGGTTTGGTCGCCTAGCACGAAATTGTCTATCTCGCTATCAAATATCAGCGTCGTCGCCATTGCGTGGCGCGTACGAATTTTGATGGTTTTATCGGGCTGATATTTGACTACTTGCGTATTTTCGTATCCGCTATATTTCTTTGAGTGAAATTTTTGCTGCAATGCTTTCAAGTCTTGATTGCGGATAGCGTTTTTCATAAGCTCTAGCTCGTCTTTGCCCATCTGTCTATCCGAGGCATCGGGTGCGCTTCCGAAGTCTATTACGTCTTGTTCGGGAATTTGCCCGGCATTGGGATCGTTAAATTTTGCTCCTTGAGGCTGCTGCCTTTGTCTATATAATCCGAGCGGATTTATTTTAAAATTTGATTGTATGTTGTTGTTTACGTCTTTGTTTTTATCGTTAAATATATCTTCGCCCATAGAGCCGTTTTGCTGTTGCTCGTTTACCAGCTCTTGTGTTTGGCGCATAATAGCACGGATTTGATTCATCTGCTCTTCGCTTAGCCCCTCCTGCGGCTCGGCTGCGCTTAAATTTAATACAAGTATCGAGACGATTGAAAGTTTTATTAAATTTCTCATTTTGAGCCCTTTTCATCCAAGATTTGCGTTACTTGGTATTTGCTTACAATAAAACCGGTAGGGTTTTTCATCGTATCGGCGTACGTGCTGCTTTGGTTGTGAAAGTCGTACTCTATTGCGCTTCTATATTTTTTATAACTTACTTCAGTGCGCGTAGGGTTTGTGATCTCGGCTTGAAAATCGACTGTTGCTACGTTCTGGCTTAAAACGGCTACGTTTAAAATTTGAATGTTGCGGAAGTAATTTTTAGTCGTATAAATTGAGTTGGGATCGCTTACTAAACTTTGAAATGCTTCCCATACCTGTCTGCTGCTTTGCGTGCGTATCTCGTTATAGCGCTCGACATCGTCTATGCGGTTTATCATCTCTCTGTTTTTAACGTATCCGGCTAAAATGCTTTTTAGCAACTCTTCGTTGCTACGGACGTTTAGATTCGTATCGTCTATGGTTACGAAGCGGGAGTCACCGTCTGAAAATTTAAGCAAAACTGGCTTCGTCTCTTTTAGCGGCGTTAAAAGAGCTATTGCTACCGCTAGGCTTACGCTTACGACCGCAAGAGCTATGATCGTATAAAACATGTACGCTTTAATGCTTCTTTCGGCTCTAAAAATAAAATTTGGGTCGATTTTCTTCTCTTCGAATGCCATTTATCCCACCTTTATAAAATCATAGCAAGCGCAAGGACTAATTCTTTCTATTTTGCTAGGTTTGTCTGCGCATCCGCTTAAAAATGCCGTTAATATCGCCATTACTGTAATAATCGCTACTTTTTTCATCTTTAACTCCTATTTTCTTTAAATTCTATATAGTGTTTTCGCCAGTGGATCGGGCTATCGTCTTTAAGCTGCTTTAAAAGCATTACGTTGTCCGAGCTTGAAGAAAATGCCCGTAGGTAGCTTCCGAGCCTCGATAGGTCTATATCCAATTTTGCACTCTCGCTTCTTAATTTCATATTTAGCAGTATCTGCCTCGCATTCGAGTTCGTTTCTTTTAAAAATTTAGCCTCCGTCGGCGTTAGCCCTATCATTGCGTTTAACTCCGCTAACGTCTCTTCGCTATTTGTCGGAAATATGACGAAATTTGCAATATTGTCTAAAAACGACGAACCGCGCTCAATATTATTAAATAGACTCATGCTTTGAAATCCCATGCAAGCTACCCCGCCTATCTTACGCCATTCTAGGATCGCCTCAAGAATTTTTTCTTGCATCGTCTCATCTTGCAAATAATCCTTTAGCTCGTCTATAAAACAAAAGAAGCCGCGCTTATCTACGCTATTTTTAGCTTTATTTTTTAACTTATGAAAAATATATATAGCCGTAAGCGCGGCTGTCTTTTTGTTTTGCAGTATGCCGTCCATATTTAGCACCGACAGCTGCTTGGTGAAATTTAGGGCGTCCTCTTTGTTGTCAAATATTGAGCCTTTGTAATTGTCAAATCTGATTTTCAGCCTTGACTTTTCGTTATTGTCGCTTGGAAGCGATATGATAAAGTCACTAAGCGTTAGCGTTTGACCATTTTGCTTCATGTCATATATGCGATCTATTGTGTTGTTAATATCATTTATGGCTTCGTGCTCGTCGTTTTTAACCTCTGCCATGAAACGCAGCCATGTTTTTAAAAAGTCTCTATTCTCTTTCGTGTCGGCTAGGCTGAACGGATTTAATTTAAAGCCGTCGCTCTCGCTATCGTGGTACTCGCCGTCCATGTAGTTCGTAAAAATATACATACCGCGCAGCTTATCCATTGCGAATATATCTATCGGATATTTAAATAAATTCGTCATTAAAAACTGCGCTAGCGTCGTCTTTCCACTTCCGGTTCCGCCCACTATCATCGTATGTCCGGCTGGACGATCGCCGTCAGGCTGCCAGTGAAAATTGAATAAATACGGCGTGCCATTTAAGTGCTTAAACGTCGTTACCGCTTCGCCGCCCCAGTCATTTTTATTAAACCCGGTTACTTCGTTTTCAAAATTTGCGATCGTAGCTAGGTTACTGATATTTAGCGTTTTCTTCCTAGCGTTTAAATTTCCACGACTAGGGAAGAAGCTAAAATAAAGAGGCTTTTGGTTTATCGTCTCTCGTACGACATTTAATCCTTGATTTTCTAAGATATTTTTTAGCTCGTTCGAACGATTTTCCAGCTCTTTTAAGCTGTCGGCTAAGCAATATACCGAAAAGCTCGTCTCTACCAAATTTTCCCTTTCGGCTTGGATCAGCTCCATTAACTGATCTAGCTCTTGGCGGACTAACTCTACGGCAAACGCTTTGGTGTCTTTTATCTTCTTGATCGCCTTGCGTTTTTCGTAGGCTTTTAGATAAATCATGGCCATAAATTCGTTGTTGCTTTTGATTAAATTTGAGGTGATGATCGACTTAATCTGCTCGGTCTCATATGCTTTTACGCTGATAAATCTAGCATATTTGGTCGTGCCGTCGTTGCGGTAAAACTCTATGTAGTCTTTTTTAAATTCGACGTATGAGCTTATGTAGCTATCGGTGATCAACTCGTTCGTATATGCAAGGCTCGTCTCTTTCGCGTTTGAATATGTAGCATAAAAATTTATGATCTCATCGCCGCTTAGCTGCCTTGGCTGATAAATCGAGAAGTAGTTTTTGATATTTGAGTACGTATCGTTTAAAAGCTCGATTTTTTGCTTCAATCTCTCACTTTCCTCACTTTCCTCATCTTTCTCACTAGTCATCTTGGTTTTAAAGCTTTCTAGCAGTCCGGTGATATTTTTCGTCATCGTAGAGATTATTAAAAAGTATCTTATGGCGTATATATCTTGATTAGTTTCCCATTTCTTTATGATCTCATTTGCGTATGGATTTATATTTTTATCGGCATAGTCTTTACCATTTTGCTTAGTTTTTTTGATGATTAAATTTATCTCGACGTCGTCTTTTAGCGTGGTAAAAAACATAACGCGATTTAAGAGGTAGTCCGTCTCATCGTCCAAGCTAATTCCGGCATAGCTCGCCCCTTTTAACTCTACTGCTATACTCGCGTTGCCATCTTTGGTAATTATTATATTTTCGCCATATTTGCAAGCAATATTATTTTCTTTCGCTAGCGTATAAATTTGCGGCTCTGCTATCATTAAAATTTCATCCGCTTTTTTATTGATCTTATTGATTTTCGATAAAACATCGTTTCCTGTTTTATTTTTAACGCTTGGTTTTTCTTGGCTTACGTCAATGCCAAGCTCTCTTTTTAGTTTTTCTTTCTTTTTGTTTTGATTCCACTCTTTGATTACGCCTATTATTCCGCGAGCCATTTTCTAACCTATGCATAAAATTTATTTTGCGATATTTTCATTTTAGAACCGATGATGTCGTATATGTCTTCATCAAAAAATTCTAAAATAAAGAAGAAGCAGTATAAAATAGCAACGACTGCTAGCGAATATAAAATCAAGATAAACCACGAAATAAATCCAGCGATTATAATCGTGAATAGACTCGTGGTTGTTAGACCTATGATTTTCGTTCTTTTAGTTAAATCCATATAGCAGTCGGTCACTATCATTCGTTTTTGCCTTTTACATTGCTGCAGCAGATAAGCCGTATGCGATACCAAGAATAATCGCGATACCGAGTAGCAGTTTTATATTATTTTTCAAAGCTTCAATATTTACGAACATTATTGTTAAGAATACTACGACCCATATAATACCGAATACGGTGATTACAGTATTGATAACGCTTGCCGCACTACTGCCGGCTTCCTTGATTTGTTCATTGGCTTTTGATTCTAATGTCTTTAGAACGTTTTGACCACCGGCTCCGAATAAATGAAATGGCAAAAACATTAAAAAGCAAAAAATACCTTTTACCTTTTTTGAGACTTCTCTCATTATTTACTCCTTTTTGATTAGAATATTTTTGATTTCTAGCACTATACTATTTTTCGAAAAGCGAGATTTTGTAAAAGTGATTTTGCGAATAGCGATTTAAAGGATATACAAGCAATTTTTTTAAAGATTTTATAAGTATTTATTTACTTTTTTACTTTTTCATATTGATTATTTTATAAGCTTTTTGCGATTATTTTTTTAAAAAAGTCTTTTTACAAAATTACGCTTTTCAAAAATTTTACAAATTCTTTTAAAAATTTTCTCTTCCGTTTCGTTTTGCTTATCTCTGAATACTTTTGCTAGATATTTTTAATTTTTTCTTATATTTTGTCCATAAGCTTATCCGAATAAAATTTTCTTGTTTTATTTTTACGCATAGCGAATATAGTTCTAACTTTTCAAATATTTTTGTGCTCTTTTTACGCTTTCCCTTTTAAAACCTACTTGCTTTTTCTCAAAAATAAAATGCTCTGCGTTTTATTTTATTTTCGGCAATTGCAAAATTACCGAAAATCACAGCTTTTTTAAGTTTAGTTTCCCCATTTTTAGGCGTTTTATCGCCGTAAAATGGGCTAAACTTAAAAAAGTGATATATAAAGGGGGTTATCCTGCCTTACTTCTGGCATTATCTTTTCTTAAAGCTACTTACACTAACATCTTTTGCAAATATATTTAAAAGCTATGAAAGCTTTTTTAAATTTAAAAGGGAAAAAATTTGGCGAGACGTGATTGGGATGCGTTTTTTGAAGAGCTAAAAAGTATCAGGGCGGGCTATACCCGCACGGCAAAATCAGAGCATAAATATGTTTCCTTTGGAAGTGGCGCGGGATTTTCTCGCTCGCATATTCCTTTTCCTAAAAATAACTTCGCCAAACAATCCGTCGTAAAGATGATTTCAAATTTACCTAAAACTTCCATCAAGCGTTGCATTAACTACGCTCTTAAAAACTCTCTTGACGGCTCGGCTATCAATGAAAAAGGGGAGAGAGTAGGCAGCGATGAAATTTTAAAAGAATGGGGTAAGGACTTCGGCGATAATCCGAACTCGAAGGACGCATGGCATTTGATTTTTTCCATTAACGAGCCTTGCGACGATCAGAGAAAATTGCGGGCTTTAAAAGAAAGCGTGCATAACGTATTAGGTCTAAATTTTAGCGGACACAAGTATGCTTTCGTGCTACACACTCATCAAAACAATCCGCATGTGCACGTGATCTTGAATAAACGAAATAGCTTTACTAAGAAAAAAATCCACTTTGATAGTAGAAGCGAAATCAGGGAGTTTTTTGACGATGTGCGGACGAATTTTGCTTACTCTCTTGGGGCTCGCGGGCTAAAATACGAGAATAAAAACTTCTTACAAAAGGATTTGAAGCTCGAATTTAACAAGATAAAATCTGCCGTAAAGCTAGAGATGGACGATTATACAGCAAAGGATAAGATCAATGACTACTACTGCAAAATGCAGGATAAAAATAAGCAAAGCTATGACGCTACGGCAGGGCGAATTGAAACTATGAATAACGAGCTTGCCGTGCTTAAAAAAGATAACGAAGAGCTCTTACGGCTCTTTTTGCTTTATACCAAAAAGCGAAATAAACGGGCATATAAGCTCGCTCGTGAGTTAAAAGAAAGTAACCGCGTTATCAAAGAAAAGAGCAAGGCGGTGCTTGCCGAAATCAATAAGATAAATAAAATTTCCCATCAGGCTACGCAGCTTAACGAGATGCGGCTAGCTCACTATAAAGACCGATCTGCCGGATTAAGCTTGCTTGAAAATTTTAGCTACAACTACAATAAAATTTATCCTAAAAATAGGGGTGCTAGCAAGGCCGACTGGCAAAACTATAAAAAAGTGCGACGCGCTATCGCTATTCATCGTGGCCGCGAAGACGATGCGGCTAGAAAATATTTCGAGGATAGCCTGCTTATTACTCGTATGCTCGGGCGTAACGAAAGCCTTTTTAAACTAAGCGCGAAGCTTGAAATTTTGGATAAAAATCTTTACGTTTTGCAGCACTCGGGCATAATCGGCGAAGAGGCTACCTCCTTTGAAAAAAGGCTAAAAAGCAACAAGGAATTTATCGCGGATATTTGCCAAAAACGCTTCGAATTTGTGCGCAAAAAGCTTTTAAATAGCGATAAAATCGATAAGGACGGCTTTTTGTTCAAAGAATATTTTAAAGGCGTATCGGTGCTAGGCGTTAAGGCCGATGACCGCCTCGTAAAAATCAAAAATGAACCTAAGCTTTATAAAGACGTCTTGTCCGAGCGATCCGGCAAGACTAAAACTCAGGGTTCTCGCCCGGCAGATCAAAATAAATTTAAAAATGAACTTGGCGGTAGGGAGTAAATTATATTTAAAAAATAATAAAATATTTAAAAATAAAGTTATGTTTTATTAAAATATAGCAAAATTAAAAATATTAAATAATTTAAATTTTTATAAAAAGAAATACAAAAAAGCTTAAAATTTAGAGTGAATTTTACGGCCGAGAACGTAAGATTATTTTACATTCTCGTTTGAGTTGCTTTTGATGATACCTTTTAGCTTGTCTGCATATGTCCTATCAAGATCGAGTCCGTTTTTTCGTAAGTCGTCGTAGCCTTTTTGGATATCCGCTCTAAGATCGCCCTTTGCTTGCGGGGTTAAAATATCCTGCTTCTTAGCGAAACGATCAATCTTTTTTTGCAAATCTTCGCACAGCTCTTGCTTCGTTTCTTTTATAACTTTTTGTAGATTTTCTTTGAGATTGGGAAGATCCGCGCGGATCACGTCTTCTATGATCTCGTTTTGTATATTGTCGTAATCGTGGGAAGACCAATTTCTAATATCTCTTATCCCTTTTAGGTCTTCCTTTTTAAATTTATCTAAGACGTGGTATTCCTGTGCCTCTTCAAGTTTCTTGAATTGCTGGTATACGACGTCGATATGTTTCATTATCGCCGGCTTTGTAAGTAGCTCGTCTTCTAGTGCCGCCGTAATGCCTTTTGGCTTACAAACTTCAAATACCTGATCTATTTTTTCTACCGCTAGCTCTAGGCGATATAAAATTTTTTTATCAGACATAAATTGCTCCTTTTACTATTTTGTTGTCTTGCATTTTTTGCTCGGAGTAAAAATCGCAAATATCAACAGGTTTATGAAATTTACTTGCGATTCGCTCTCTTAAATCATTCAAATACGCAAGCGCTTTAAAGGCATGCAACCTATCCAAAAAGTCTCTTTTATTGGCCAATACGACTATATCGATATCCGAGTCCTCACCTGCATAGCCTTTGGCATAGCTTCCGAAAAGCCCTATCTTTTGGATGCCGTCTTTTTCAAGGTGCGGCTTGATCTCGGATAGATACGCAAGTATCGCTTCTTTGGTTAAAGCAGGTAATGTCGTCTTCATTGAGATATGCTCCTTTATTTTATCTTTTTCCATTTTCAAGAACTGTTATATGTTCTGGATCGCATTCAAATTTGCCCCATTTTGTACATTCAATCTCGTATGTTGAGCCCACCTTTTTATTATTTTTATCTACGACTACTACTACGAGTTTCTCATCGTTTATGAGATCATTTTGGGCTTTCCATCTTGTAAATTTAGCAAAGCCCTGTTCTGATGTGTAATTTTTCCAATTTTCGCCGTTGAATAAGGTCTGTGCATGATAAAATTCAAAATCTGCATTTTTAACTCTCTCTTTTAACTTATTAACCATTGCATCGTAATTTGCTTGTTTTATCGCCGGATTTGCATTCTCTAGTTTCACAAGCCCATCATCCTCGCCGCATCCTGCCAACATAAGCCCAGCTATAACGGTCGCCGTCAGTAGTTTAATTCTCTTCATTTTTCCATCCTTATTTTTACAGATTATAGCATATTTTGCTATTTACTTTTGCCGCCTCTCGAGCTCTTCGTAGATCGGCGTCAGGACTTCCTCTTTGTGGCCTCTGAAATCAAAGCCCAGCGAATCCAAGTAGTCTGCCATCATCTCTATGCTGCTCTTCAAAAATCCAAGCTCCCTATCGCTAATATTGCCGAGCTCCGCTGGCTCAAGAGGGAGCGGAGCCTTGCTTAACTCCACCATTATATCGTGTGCTCTTTCAAATTTATTATAGTTTTTATTCATTGGCTCATGCCGCCCTTTTTCGTCTTTTCTTCGTTTCTCGTGGAGCTTGGTATAGCTCCTGAAAGTGCTTGGGATGTAATATAATTCTAGTCTCTCCCTCGTGCCTGTCAAGCTTTAATACAAGGCAATCCATTTTCTTAAATACGCCCAGCACCCCGTAATTTTCGCGCTCATCTAGTAGTGCGTTTATCGTCTCTTTTTCCATTAAAGTCCTATAGGGCTTAAATCCTTTCGTGCTTCTTAGTACGTTTAACATTTTAAGCTCGCCGAAATTTATAAATAATTCTCTCATTTTAGCCTCCCTTGCTATGCCGTTGCCCGGATGCATCTATCCATGCAATCTTTAAGGCCTTTTAGCGTGTTATATGAATAAAATTGTCTATTCCACGTGTTCCACGTGTCTGCGCCGCATTCGCAGTATAAAAATAGAACCTCCTGCTCGTTCCAATTTGTGCTAGCGCCGTAAGTCCAGCCGTCTATCTTGATCTTTGCTCCGGTTTTGTCTTGTTTAACCTCGCCATATTGGCTAAGTAGTTTAATCGCGCTTGCTAATTTCATCTTTTTAAGTTCCTTTCTTCTTAATTTATAAAACAATTATACCGTTTTTTAACTTAATAAATAATAAAATACTAAATAATAAAATATCAAATAACCAAAATATATAAAAATATAAGATAGTAAAAGATTAAAAATAACCTAAAAATAAATTAAAAATCTAAGCCTCATTTAAGCTCAAATTTGATTTTCTTCCCCCTTTTTAATTCCCGCTGCCGTCATTGACGGCAGCTCCTATATTGAGGGGCGTTGCGGGGTATCCCCGCTTAAACCCCTAGAAGCCGAGACCTTAGGCTCGGCTTCGGCGTGGCGGCACCTTAGTGCAGACCGCCAACAACAAAACGGCATTTTGTAAAAATTTCACTTATCCCAAATCTGAGCAAACCCCCAATAATAGGGATTGAAATGCAATTTCTAAAAGCTTATCTAAACCTTAAACTTCAAAAACCAAGCTAAAATTTTATCACTCTGGCCATGCCGCCGATCTCAATCCGTGCAGTCTAAAAATTGACCGCCCGGACAATCGAAAGCTACCGCTTTATTCAACCCAGCAACTGGTATTGTGAGCGAGATTTTGTAAAATTTCTACTTGCCGCAATCTCTACCAAACTCCCAAATAAAGGGGATAAAATACAATTTCTAAAAGCTTATTTAAACCTTAAACTTCAAAAACCGACCTAAAATTTAGTTACCTGAACAGAATTATGCTTCATCCAGTTCCGCAGCGGGCATTATGAGCGGCATTTTGTAAAAATATTACTTGCCCCAAACTCAAGCAAACTCCCAAGAATAGGGGTTAAAATGCTATTTTTAAAAACTTATCTAAACTTTAAACTTCAAAAAGCAGACTAAAATTTTCACCGCTCTGTCCGCGGCGCTGATCTCAATCCGGCAACTGGTATTATGAGCGAGATTTTGTAAAATTTCAGCTCGCCGCAATCTCCATCAAATACCCAAATAAAGGGCATAAAGCGTAATTTACAAAAGCTTATATAACCCTTAAACCCTAAAAACCAAGCTAAAATTTTGATTGCCTGGGTTGAGCAGTGTTTTATAAATCATATAGCCCTAGAATACTCCCTGCCGATTTTTCTTTCGACAAGATCAAGTCGCTTAAAGCATTCTCTCATTCCGGGTAACCGCTGCACCTTTGGAGCTATCTCTTTAAATTTTGAGGGATTAAATCTTAAAAGCTCGTTTACGCGCTCATTCTTTGCGCAAGGCTCTAAAAAATCATATTTCTTTGATAAATACTCTACTTTCTTGCCAAGCTCGCTCAAAGGCTTTAAAATGCTTTCTTTGTTGATATTGCGCGCTGCTAGCCCCAATGCCTTGCCGACTACCAAATCATCGTTAAAATCCTTTAATATCGGCATTTCCCTACTAGCGTTGGGCACTATCTGTTCTACAATCTTGCCAAACTCCTTGCCACGATCGTCATTATCGAATGCCAGCGTAAATTTTGCATCCGGGGCGAGCTTACAAAGTGCCTTAATCGCATCTTTTTGTGCCACCGATATTTGCCCGTTGGTCGAGCATAGTAGCGTCTCTTGTAAATTTATCCCTTTCATTTCGCAAAACGATAGCGTGTCGATCATACTCTCGCTGATTATGATATTTTTAAATTCTTTGGGGTTTTTATGCGCGTTATCGGCTTTTAAAATTTCTAGCCCTTTATTTCCGTTGCAAAGCTGCTTGATGGGCTTATCGTATGCTTTTCCCTGCGGATCATGCGTTAATGGTTTTGAGAGGTAGTTTATCGTTCCGCTTTGCTTTAAAAATTCTTTCGTGCCTGCGTCCGTTTGCACCGATGCTAACGTATATGTCGGTACGACTGCGTTTTGGTATTTGTCGTCTTGTTTTAGGCTGCTAAATTGCGCCAAGAGCTCGGCGCTTAATTTTCGTTTGAGAACTAAAAATGAATTTTTATCTGTCTTATCTAATTTTTTAAATTTTTCTATTATTTCATTATCGATTCTTTTAGCAGTTGCTTTGAGTATAGTATTGCTTTGTAACTCTTTTATATCTTTTATTTTGTCTTCATCTATTAAATCTTTTACTTCTACTCCACGATTTTTAGCGAAGTTGTAAATATTGCCCCGATCAGAGTTGTCGTTTGGATTAAAATATAAATAATGTCCGTTTGATTGGCGCGATATAACTATCGTATCGCCGTAGTCGTTCGTAAGCGTTTTATAGTTGCGGCTACTTTTGTCTCTTTTTTCAAAGTAGCCGTTATTCTTTAAAATTTCATCAAGCGCGAGCTCGACTAGATTTTCTTTCATCTCGGACACAGATCCAAAAATGCTTTTCTTTTTTGAGCCTGCTTGTGAGCCTTTTTAGCCGTAATCGAATAGTATTTTTTAAGGCTTGCAGCGCACTCGGGCGGGCGCGTAGCGCTTGCAAGGCATAGCACCGCTTCGCATGCTAGCTTCTTATCGCCGGTAAATACGTCGCCGAGCTCTTTTGGAGCTGAAGTCTTCGTTGCCGTATCCTTTGCGCTCGTCTCTTTTGCGGTCGCGCTGCTTGCTGCAAAAATTGCGCCTATGATTAAACTAAAAACTAGTTTTTTCATTCTTTCCCCTTTATTTGAAATATACGAATTTTGGTAGTCCCAGCTCGTCTTTCGGTAACTGCTTGGTTTCGGGCTCAAATATGGCGTCGTTGCGCTTGTATTCTACGACCGACTGATTAAAGCTCTCTTCGGTTAAATTTTTATTGCTACCGCTTTCGTTTAGCTGCTTGCTCGTAGCCATCGCGCTAGTGTAGTTGATATTCAACTCATATTGGTGCTGCAAATTTTCTAAAATTTTAAGCAGTATCGAGTTTGTGAGGGCTTGAGCTTGCTTTTGGTTATTTGACTTGCTTAGCTGTTTTGAAAGCTGCTTTAAATCGTCGTTCATTTTCGCTTTCGAGTAAGGATTGGTCTTATCGTCGCCATGAAACGTATCTTCAAAGGCCAGCAGAGCATTTGTTTTTTCAATATTATCCCTTTCTTGCAGGAACTTCTCGGCATTCTTTATATTGTTGATTTGCGCTTGATAGTTCGCTCTTTGAATAGGATCGACGGCTTTATTCATCTGCTCGGTCAGCTCGTCTATGCTTTTACTTAAATTTGCGCCGTCTCGCAATGCGTAAGTGCAGCGATTGACCTTGCTCTTGATTGAGCTTTTGGTTTTTCCTAGCGTCATTCCGAAAAATTGGCTATTATTTTCCAAAAACGAGCATGCGTTTTGCACTCTTGCTATATCGCCCATTACGTCGCTTGGAATATTTTTAACATTGTCGTAGATACTTTGCATCTGACTGATCATATTCTGCGCGTCGCCTAGTATATCGTGAATACTATTCATATCTACGCCGAGCTCTTCCATCTGCTTTTCAAAATTTAGCGTGTCTTTAGTCATTTGCTCGTATTGCTTGATTTGCTCAGCATAGTCTTTCAGCGTCTGCGTATAGCCCATTACAGCTTGCGCTATTGCGGCTATGTCTACGACTGGAACACCTCCTGCATTTGCGCTGCTAAAAAATAGCGCCGTTGCCGCACCGATAGATATTAATGTTTTCTTCATATCTCTCTTCCTTTCTGCTCGGTATTTTCTTTTTTAGTTTCCTTTTCAGCCCATTTTTCGATGGTTTGTTCTAGCATTTTGGTGGCATTTGGGTAGCTGCGCCTAAATCTATCCGCATCTATCGGTTTACCTGCTTCGTCTCCGTATCTTCTTTTTACGTCGATTTGCCCCTCTTGCAGCTCTGCGTAAAGCGGCGTTAATTTATCTATACCCTTGTCCTTGTTATCCTTGATTTTTTCGTATAGCCTTGCTTCGTTATTCATGAGCTCTAGCTCATTTTGTAGTTGTCTGAAAAGGACCGGGTTTTCCTTTTCGAATTTGATTTGAAATTTTTCATCATCCTTGTGCGGGATCATCACTTTTTTGTTGTTATCCTCGTTTATTTCCCACTTTCCTCTCTCGTCTTGCTTATCTTCGAGCCCTTGTATCTCTTTGGCCGCATCTAAGTATTTCTTTGCCCTTTGTTCGTTGTGTTCGCACGCTAGAGCTAGGCTAAAATTTAAATCTATAAAACTCTTTCTTAGGCTCAAAAAGTCGTTTTCGCTTTTGACATAATTTTCCAAGTCACCCTCAATCACGTTTCTTCTTTGTTTTGGCGTTATGTTATTCATTATAGGCTCCTGCCTCTGTCATTTTCATTTTCTTGCCCTTTGGCCTTGTTTAAAATTTTGTCTTTGGTCTGCACTAGCGTATCGTTTACCTTTTGATAAAATTTAGGGTAGCTGTCTTTAAAATTCGGCGTTTCTTTTTCGATGTCACCCATCATCTTTTTTAGCTTTTCGTATCCTTTGACGTCAAGCCCTTTTTTGGTTTCTTTTTCGTAGGTCGTTTGTAATTTAGCGTAATTAGCCCGCTCGTTCCCCATCTCTTTAAAACCGCCTTTGACTTTTTTGCGTTGCGTATAGACCTCTTTTACCAAATCGCCGACAGCCTCTTTAAATTTAGGACTGTCAAAGGCTAGATCAAGCTTTTCTTGGCGCTGGCGATCTTTGGCGATGCTTTCTTCTTTACCCTGTTTTAGCATCATCTCAAGGCTTCTGTCCATCTCTTGCAGCGCGGTTATAATGCCGTTTATCCCATCGCTATTCATTAGGTTGTCGATCGATTTTTGAAAATTCGCTTCAAGCTTCGATTGCTTATCTTTGAGGTCTTCGAGCTCCTTTTCGTGCTGCATTTCTAGCTCGTCGGCTCTCTTATTCCAGTCTTCTTGCTCTGCGCCGTTTTCTCTGCCCGGCTGTGGTTCGTTTTGCACGGGGCTTGGCTCTTTTTCTTCCCCTTTTTCCTTTTTGGCGATTTGCTCTTCTTTTGCCTTGATTTGCTCTTCTATTTTTTCTTTCTCTTTTAAAATTTGCAGACTCTCTTTTAAGGACTCATTTTTTTCTACGCCGTCCAATCTGTCTTTTACGAATTCTCTTTTTGCTTTCGGGCTTTTAAATTCGTCCAGCTCCGCCTGTCTTTCCCTGATTCTCGTATCTAGCAGCTCTTTTTCGCCTAGTATTTCTACGGCTTGCTGCGCGTCTTTGCTTAAATTTATATCTTGCACTTGCCGTTCTTTATTCCCTTTTTCTTGAATGCTCGAAGCCGTAAGGGTTTGTTCGTCTTCGCTTAAATATGCCCATTCGGCCATTTGCTCTTGCGTCAGCTCTTCTGCCACCCTAAATCCTTTTGATAGATTATTTTTCAGTAGTTTATCATTCATTAAATTTAAAAAACTTTTAAAAAGTGATATATAAAAAATCAAAAAAATTATAAAATTTGAAAACGCTCACAAATACCTTTTAAGTGCTCTACAATCAAAAATAAGCTTTTCCCCTATCTTTTTTCTTATTTTTTTATCTATGGGGCTTTAATAGCCTTTAAAATTGTTTTAAATGCTTAAGTGATTTAAAATCTAAAAATTTAGCTTCTAATTTAAAATTTTCTCATCGTATTAAGTAATAAATTTTTAAAATTTCTTCTCTGTATATATAAGTATATTTCTAAGAGAAATTTAAGCTATCTAAAATTTAATTAAAATTTAAAATTCTAAAAATTTAAAATTTCAGCAACACAGACTCTATATAAAATTATTTTTCCCCTTTTTTAAATTTGTTTTTTACATTATAGTAAGGGAGGGCGAGATTTTGTAAAAGCTTAAACTTTTTATGTAACTTTTACTTAATTGAATTAATGGCGATGACGATTTTATTTTATGACTATTTTATTATATAAAGCTTAAAAATAAAAGCTAATTATTAGCGAGATTTTGTAAAAAATTGCTTTTCTTAATTGCCTTTTTGCTCTTTTTAAGATTTTCAAGTTCCATAAAATCGCACTTTAAGTAAAAAATTTTTATTTCAAAAAATTTCAACCTTAAAGATAGTGCTTTTTCGCTTACTTTTAATTAAATTTTGATAAAGTTACTTATATGAAAAATTTGGAAAAAAATAAGAATATCTATGTGCAACACGGACGTTTTTATATTGACTGCCAAAAGGATGGCATTAGAATTCGCCGCACTACCGGTCTTAAAAAATCGCCTTTGGCGTTTGATTTCGTTCGTAAAAATTATGATTTATTTCTAGGCTCTAAATCCGATATCGCGGAGGCCAGACGCCGATATCGCGAGCTTGAGGACTTGCAGACCGACAGGCTTCTTAGAAAGGGGGAGAAAGGCACCGGCGCTATTAAAAATTCTAGTGAGTTTAGTTTTGATGGCGTAATCGATCGTCTCCTTGCCGAGAAGTCCTTTTTAAAGGATAAAACTAGGCGGCTTTACGTAATTATGAGCCATACGATCACGGAATTTTTAAGCTCTAATAGTATTTTCTACTTAGCCGACTTTGAGAGGCACCACAGCGTAGAATTCGTTAAATTTTGTAAGAGCAAAGGCTTAAAGGATAGCTCTATTAGCGGCTATTGCTCTTTTTTCAAGATGATTTTTCGATACGCCGTAAGTAATGACATAATCTCCAAAAATCCGTTCTTTATTCCTAGATTTAAGCAACATCTCGATGAATTAGAGGACGAAAAATTTCCGCCGTTTAGCCTTGATGAAATTTTAGAGCTCATTAAAAATGCCGACGACGAGTTGCGGTTATTTCTAGTCGTAGCGTTCTTTACCGGCGCCCGAACCGGTGAAATTTTAGCTCTTACTTTCGGCGATCTCGACTTTGAAAATAGGCAAATCCGGATAAATAAAACGCTTTCGGACGTCGGCATTGTGGATTCACCCAAAACTAAGTCCAGTAATCGTACGATCGATATGCTGCAAATCGTCTATAATGAGCTTATAAAGCTTGATAGCAGCGACAAAAGCCGGCGAATTTTTAGGCTTTCTCGGTCTATGATGCGGCTTAAATTTAATGATCTGCAAGTAAAACTTGGCTATAATATCCGCAGGCTTTATGACACCAGACACTCCTTTGCTTCCGTAATGCTAAGTCGCGGCGAGGAGCCTATGTGGGTGGGTTGCAAAATGATGGGCCATAAGGATTTGAACGAGACTTATCGCTCTTATGCTAAATATCTGCCGAAAGAAGTTAAACAAAGGGCGGTTTTTTTAAATGATATTGTCATTTAAAATTTAATATTAGGCATCTTATTTTGAAAAATATGTTATAATAAGGCTAAATTTTACTAAAAATAGATTAAAATTTTACTTCTTTTAATGCGTAAAAACGCCGTTTTTACGGCACTGCGACTTATAAATTTAAAGTGCGATTACGATGGCTTAGATTGCAATTCATCTTAAAATTAATCCTAAATAATAAATTTTATTAATCATTTAGAAATTTTAGGATATAATCATTTTAAATCATTTCAAGGAGAGAAAGATGTTTAAACTTAGAGAGTTGCCGTTCGATGCGGCGCACAACGCGGTCGTAAGCAAGCAAACCTGTGATTATCACCACGGCAAGCACCACGCGACCTATGTGGCGAATTTAAATAAACTTACCGAATCGGGCGAGTTTGCGGGCAAGGGGCTTTACGAGATCGTAACGGCTGCTAGCGGCGGGCTTTTTAACAACGCCGCGCAGGTTTACAACCACGATTTTTACTGGGATTGCATCGCAAAACCTAGCGAGGCTTCCGCGGAGCTAAAATCGGCGCTGGCAGAAAATTTCGCGGATTTTAAAAGCGAGTTTTTGGCTGCTGCTACGGCGCATTTCGGCTCGGGTTGGGTGTGGCTTGCTTACGATCCGAAATCGGGCAAGCTTTGCATCAAAGCGACCCAAAATGCCGCCACGCCGGTGACCGAGGGGCTCGTACCACTTCTAGTCGTGGACGTTTGGGAGCACGCGTATTACATCGATGAGCACAACGCGCGCCCGAAATATTTGGAAAAATTTTACGCGGGCATCAACTGGGAGTTCGTCTCAAGCGCCTATGAATGGGCGAAAAAAGAGGGTCTCGGCTCGGTAAAATTCTATATCGACGAGCTTCACGGCAGAGATTAAATTTTAAAATTTGAGCGGACGCGCCGATATAAAATCTGGGCCCGTCGCGATTTGCTTGCGTAAATTTTAAATTTGCGCGGGCTCGTCACAAACGGAAGCGGTGCTATCCGCAGAGCTAAAATCCGTTTTAAACGCATAATCCGAGTAGAGCAGATACGGCTCGTGCAGTACACAAAGCTGAAATCTCTTAAGCGCTCGTATGTTCGCTGTGAGTTCGCTACCGATGATAATCGCTGCCCGCAAATCGCTTAGACGCACCGCAAGCAACCCTGGACGATAACCGCTGCGGCGCTTGCTGCATGCCACCGATCGCTTAAAATTTTAATTCAAAGCTAGCGGCTAAATTTTAAGGGCTTTTCTTGAGATTAGCCGCAGCAATACCACTTTTCAATCTATCTTTTAAATTTAATAAAATTCCATCAAAGCTCGGGCGCTAAATTTAATCAAAATTTTAGCCCAAAATCATCCACAGCCCGATCGCGCACATCAGCACCGAGCAGAAAATTTCGAGGTATTTCAGGTGGGTTTTCAGAAGATTTTTTAGCACCGCTCCGCCTAGCGCGTAGATGCTAAGGCAGATACTTTCGCTTACGCACAGCGTAGCGACGAGGACGAAGGTGCGCGCGCCGAAAAGATTGTCCGCGTCCAAAAACGGCGGAAAGAGCGCGGTGAAAAATATCCACGCTTTGGGGTTTGAGACCGCGACTACGAAGCCTTGGAAGAAGATATTTTCGCTGCGCTTTTGTTTTTGCAACTTAAAATTTCCGCGCGCTAAAAAGGTCGCGACGCCCAGATAGAAAATATACGCGCCGCCTAAAATTTTAATCGCGCTAAGCGCCGCAGGGTGCGCAAGCAGAATGCCCGCGACGCCGAATATGCACGCAAGCGCTACGGTCGCGACGCCCAGCACCTGCGCCAGCAGCGCAGGCAGAGCTCTAAGATAGCCGCGCACGATGCCGAGATTTAGCGCGTAGGTCATGTTGATGCCCGGCATCAGCGATATCGGGAAGATCGTAAGAAAAAACAGAAGCATTGCAAATCCCTAAATTGCGGCTAAATTTTAAATTTTATCTCTCGCGATACGGTGCCGCTGCGATAGATTTTAAAATTCTAAAATTTAACGCGCTGCGTTGAGGCGAATAAAATTTTAAAATTCCGCCGCGCCGCACCCAAACTTTTCTTGGTGCGGGAAGGGGGCTTGAATTGCGAGGTCGCTCCCCTTCCCGCCCCAAACCCCACCTAACCCCCGACGACGCTTTACAAGGGGCAGGCTACGCCTGCGCTGAATTTATATTATAACTGCAGTGCGGTGTCTCGCACCTAGTCGCAAGATCGCCGTGCCGCAAGTTTCAATACAATGTGTCGCATCGCGTAAAAGCTCGCGCCGCAGCGTACGTAACGGTAACGGAGCGAATGAAATTTTAAAATTCTACGCGCCTCGGCATAAAATATATTGCGGCGAAGTGAGCCGCACCAACCGTAGACAAATTTAAATTTTAAAACTCTCGCGGCTTTAAATTTAGCCGAAAATCCCGTATCCGAAGATCACCGCGATGATGAGCGGCAGGATAAATTTGACATACAAAAACCAAACTCCAGCGAGCCTCGCGCTCAGATCGCCTTCGTTGGTGAGCTCGTAGATCGCGTCCTTTTTCAGCACCCAGCCCACGTAGATGCAGCACAGAAGCGCCGTTAGCACGAAAAATACGTTCGCGCTTACGAAGTCGAAGGCGTCGAAAACCGAGCGCCCCAGAATTTTAACGTCCGCAAGCACGCTGCTTGAGAGTATGCAGGGCAGGTTGCCGAGCACGAAGACGCCGCCGAGCGTTAAATTTACCGCCTTTAACGTTGAAAATGAGAAGCGCTCCTCGACGAAATTTATGATGACCTGATAGATCGTGATCGACGTCGTAAGCGCGGCGATGAGCAGGATCGAGAGAAAGACTACCGCGACGGCGTTGCCGAACGGCATGTGCGAAAACGCGATCGGCAGGCTCTTAAAAACTAACGACGAGCCGCTGCTCGGCTCAAGCCCTGCGCTAAAGAGTGACGGGAAGATCATAAAGCCCGCAAGCACGGCGATGAGCGTGTTTACGACTGCGGTGATGGTGGCCGTTTGCATCAGCTTCTCGTCTTTATTGAGGAAGCTAGACAGCGTGATCATCACGCCGAAACCGAGCGAGAGCGCGAAAAAGACCTGACCCAAAACGTCGATCAAAAGCTTGGGCGTGATCTTTGCAAAATCGACGCCGAGATAAAATTTCACGCCTTCCTTTGCGCCCTCAAGCGTTAAATTTGTAAGAATTACGGCGATGAAGCATAAAAATAGCGCGGGCATTAGAAATTTTACGAATTTTTCGATCCCCTCGATGATGCCGTTTTTCAAAATGTACCAGTTGATCGCTATGAAAACGAGCGTGTAAGCTCCGACGCCGAACGGGCTATTTTCGATGTGATCTGCGTAGAATTTTTGCGTGAATGCGGGGTCTGTGATCCGCGCAGAGAGGTCGAAGTTGCCGCTTACGATGTTTACGATGTAGGTTAGCACCCAGCCGCCAAGGACCATATAATAGGCTAAAATTCCAAACGCGCCGATTACGCCCATGATGCCTACGATTTTCCATGCCGGCTTTATGCGCGAGCCGTCCTTTTTAGGCGCCGTGAAGGCATCGACGCAGTTTCTTAGCGCACGGCGTCCGATGACGTTTTCTACCAAGATCATCGGGATCCCAAGCACGATCATCGCGATGCAAAATATGAGCACGTAGGCGCCGCCGCCATTTTCGCCGACTAAATACGGAAACCGCCACGTGCAACCAAAGCCGATCGTGGCGCCTGCGACGGTTAAAATATATGTGAGCTTGCTGCTCCAGGTCTGTCTCGGCACGCTCCCTCCTTAAAATTGCTCTTTTTTGAGCTTATCGAGGAAATCCTCGATATTGTATTTGGCGCGGTAAGCCTCGCTGATGAGATGGACTATGATATCGCCGAGATCGACGACGCTCCATTCATCGCCGCTTTCGATAGCCAAAAACTCCTCCCCAAGCGGCTTAAGCACGCTTTTTAGCTCCTCGATAAGCGAGGCTGCGTGGCGGGAGGTTAGCGTAGTGGCGATGACTACGAGTTTTGCGATGTATTCGCGCTCACTCATATCGATGATTTGGACATCTTCAGCTTTCTTTTCGTTTAAAATTTCGGCGATCCGCTCCGCCCTTTGCTTTGGATCTTGCATATCTTTCCTTTTATAAAATTTTATGACCTCTGCTGCGATCTTGGGCGGGATTTCACCTTTGAAATCTCGCCTAAAACCGCTTGAACTCGCATCTACGGCAATCTCGATGCGCCTTAGAGCCGCCCACTGCCGCGGGATCTCGTAGCCGGGCCTCGTAAGCACTACAAACTCCACTAATTTCTGCAACTCGCCAAAATCGCGCCATTTATGGAGCTCTGTTAGGTTGTCGGCACCCACGACGATGTAGAGCTTTGAGACTGTATCCGTGCCGCTCGCACTATTTGCTTTGCTTGCTTCATCTGCACTGCTCACATCGCTCGCGTCTGCGCTTAAAATTTCGTTCCGGACAGTGCTCGGAATTTTGCTAGTACTCGAAATTTCGCCCCCGACGGAGTTCGAAATTTCTCTCATGACGATGTCGGACACTTTGCTTGCGACGACGCTTGAAATTTTATCTGCACTTAAAATTTTGCTTGCGTCGTTTGCACCGCCCGCATTACTTTTGCAGCCGCCCGAAATTCCACTCACCGTGCTTTGCGAAATCCCCTTTGTTTCACTTCCATCGCAGATCAAAATTTCATCTGCCACGCTGCCTTGCATGGCTTCGTTTTTTGCGTTATCGGGGATACTCGTCTCGCCCGTAATATCGGCGGAGCAGGCGTCGCCGCCCAGAATTTTACCTATATCGCACGACAAAGCCCCGTCTGTCTTCTCGGGTAAAATTTCGTCTGCACTGTCCGAAATATAAGCACAGGCAGAAATTTTATTCTCAATATTTGCGCCGTTAGGTAAAGCCCTATCCGTTACGGCTGTCGGGGTTTCACCCGTTCCGCCTGCCGTCTCCGCCGCGATTTTACCGTTCGCGCCGTATTTTTCGAGCAGAAATTTCACGCTTTGTATCGTGGGTACCGAGCGGTTTTGCAAAATTTCATAATCGCTTACCTCCACATACGGGGTGTCGCCCCACAGCGCGCGGCACCATCTAAGCCGCAGCTGCGGCGGCGCCGAAAAGCTCTTTTTAAACGGGTTTAGAAACGACGGCATTATGATCAACAAATCGGGCTTTAGGCCAGATAAGATCGCCTTTACTGCGGCGTCGTGTCCTGCGTGCGGCGGATCGAAACTGCCGCCGAAAAGCGCGATCTTCACGCGCCCGCTCCGCGTCGTTTCGCGCCGCAAAATTTCTCGCACTTCGCCGCAAATTCTGCGCCGCAAAATTTTGCACGGCGCAATCTTGCTTTATGAAATTTTACGCCGCAAAATTTTATTTCATCAAATTTTGTTGCAAAAAATCCTGCGTTTTGCGGCGCGGTAAATTTAAAGGGCGTGGCGGCGCAAAGACTAGGGCCGCGTCGCAGCCCTTTTGCGGCGGCAAATTTTAAAAGCGCGCCGCCACGGAATTTTACCTCGCCGAATTTTGCTTCGCTAAATTTCATTTTAAGTTCTAAATTTGGCGCCTGGAACTTCATCCCCTGAAATTTCACGCCGTGAAATTTAGCCGCATAAAATTCCGCAGTGCGAGTTAAAAAACCCGTTTCTCGCAATTCTGCTTTGTAAAATTTGACGCCGCGTGCCCTAAATTTTGATTTGCAGAATTTCGCGCTATGAAAGCTCGCCCCTAAAAATTCTGTTCCGTAGGTCGTAAATTTCGCGCCATTAAATTTCTCGTCGTGAAATTTAAAATGCGAGTGCCGTGATTGCCGAATTTGTCGCGTATGACGAAGCGTTTCATTGCAAAATTTAAAACCGCGAAGCTTGGCATCGCGTGCTTCAGGCTCTGCGCCGCAAAATTTCGTGCTACCAAATTTTATTGCAAAAAATCCTGCGTTTTGCAGCGCAAAAAATTTAACGCCGCGATCCATAAATTTTACCGCGCAAAATCCAGCGGTTGCGAAGCGGGCGTTAGAATTCGGGTTTTTGTAAGGCTTTTGCACGGGCCGCCTACATATATTTTTCTAAAACGCGCGGGATTTCGATGCTGCCGTCCTTACGCTGGTAATTTTCCATCACCGCGATCAGCGTGCGGCCGACCGCGAGCGAGGAGCCGTTTAGCGTGTGAACGAGGCTGTTTTTCTTGCCGTCTTTGAAGCGGATCTTGGCTCTGCGCGCCTGAAAATCGCGACAGTTGCTGATCGAGCTGATCTCTCTGTATTGGTTCTGCCCCGGCAGCCAAACCTCCAAATCCACGGTTTTTGCGGCGCTAAAGCCCAGATCGCCGCTGCAAAGCAGCATGTGTCTGTGCGGAAGGCCTAGGCTAGCTAGCAGATCGCTTGCGCATGAAATCATCTCCTCAAGCATCTTTGCGCTATCCTCTGGGCGCGTGATGGCGACGAGCTCGACCTTTTCAAACTGATGCTGGCGGATCATACCGCGCGTATCGCGCCCCGCCGAGCCCGCCTCTTTGCGAAAGCAGTGGCTGTAGCTGGTGAGCTTGATCGGTAGCTCCTCGCTGCGTAAAATTTCATCGTTAAAGAGATTCGTCGCCGTAACCTCGCTCGTAGGGATGAGGTAGAGGTTTTGCTCCTCGTCGTCAACGCGGTAAAGATCGTCTTTAAATTTAGGCAGCTGACCCGTGCCGTAGAGGATCTGATCGCGCACCAAAAACGGCATATTTACGAGCTCGAAGCCGCGTGAGTTGTTAAATTCTATCATGTAGTTGATGAGAGCCATATTCAGTTTTGCGCCCAGCCCGCGGATCGCGGTAAAGCGACTGCCGCTGAGTTTTACGCCGCGCTCGAAATCAAGCCATCCCAGCGCCTCGCCGAGCTCGAAGTGCTGCTTGGGCGCGAAGTCGAACGTGCGCGGCTGCAGCACCTTTTTGATACAGACATTTTCGTTCTCGTCCGCACCGATCGGTACGTCGTCGTCGATGATATTCGGTACGCACGCGGCGATCGCCTCTAGACTCTGCTCGCGCTCGTTTACGAGCTCACTTAGGCTTTGGATCTTTTGCTTGTTTTCCTCAAGCTGCGATTTTAGCGCACCTACGTCTTTGCCCTCGCGCGCAGCGAGACCAAGCTCCTTGCTCTTTGCATTTTGCACGGCTTGGAGGTTTTCAAGATCGCTCTTTTTGGATTTTAGCTCGTTGTAGGCATCTAGCAGCGTTTGTAAGGTCTGCGGCGGGACTTTTTTGGCGATGAGTTTTTTATTAAATTCGTCGAAATTCGTCTCGATAAGTTTTAAATTTATCATTTTCTGCCTCTTTTTGGTAATTTAAATTTTGATATTTTAACTAAAGTTTGCTTTAAATACTCAAAATAAACCCACATTTAAGCAATACGGATGAAAAAAAGTGATACAATTCCGTAATATTTTATTATGAAAGGTATTACATGAAGGCAAAATTTGCTTTTTTAGGGATTTTCGCGGCGAGCCTTGCGTTCGCGCATTTCGGCGTTCTTACAACGGATAAAAATGTCGTAGAGGATCAAAAAGATGCTACTTTAAAGCTAAATTTGGAATTCTCCCATCCGTTTTTGCAGGAGTCTATGAATCTACAAAAGCCCGCAGAATTCGGCGTTTTTATTGATGGTGAGAAAAAATCGCTCCTAAGCGGTCTAAAAGAGCAAAAAAAAGGCGAAAATTCCTATTTTGCGGCGGAATTTAAAGCTGACAAGCCATCGCTTTTGGCGTTTTATTTTGATCCGAAACCCTATGCCGAGCCGGCCGAGCGCAAGATGATCCGCCATATCACCAAAACCTACGTCGATGCTTACGGCGCGGGCGAAGGCTGGGATAAGCCGCTCGGGCTAGAGGCGGAGATCGTACCGCTCGTGCGGCCTTATGCGCTGTATGCGGGCGAGATATTTAGCGGAGTTTTTTTATTGCACGGAAGGCCCGTCCCAGGCGCGGACGTGGAGATCGAGCTATATAACGATAAGGGCTACAAAGCCCCTAGCGAGGCGCATGTCACGCAGGTCGTTAAAACCAACGGCGCGGGCGAGTTTAGCTTCGTGATGCCGGTTGCCGGCTGGTGGGGCTTTGCGGCTCTTAGCGAGGAGGAGGCCGCCAAAGGAAGCGAGCAGCCCGTAAATGAGCTGGGCGCCGTGCTTTGGATCAAAGCAGACGAGCTGAAAAAATAGCGGAGCGACTCGGTGAGATCTATTTTTTCGGGCAAAATTTGCGCGGGTGCGGATAAATTTAAATTTGCGTTTGAGCGGAGTTTTGAAATTTTATTTTCGTACGTTTTGCTCGGCGATGTAAAATTTCCATCGAATTCTGCAGTTAAAATTTTAAATGGCAAAATTCCGCCGAGTAAAATTTTAAGTAACGAAGCTCTGCTGCGTGAAATTTTGCTCGGTAGGAATCCGCTCTTAGTAGCTTTGGTACGTAAAATTCCATACCCGTGGATTTACGAGCGTAAAATACCAGCACGCAAAATTTCGTTTTTTGAAATTTTGCAAGCCCTGCCTTTTAAAATTTCGCAGGTCCTATTTTGCCGCGCAAGCACCGCGCCGAGATTGCTCGGAGCCTTAAATTTTGCGTCGCGAAATCCGCTTGCCGCTCCTGCAAATGTAGCAAGCGCAAATTCTTGCGCCATGCGAGCCGTAAAATTTATCAAATTTACTGGTTCCGCAAGCAGTTCCGAGACCGCTCCGAGTTTTACGCTAGCGGTTGCCGCAAATAGGACGCAAGCCGCGAGTTTTACAGCCGAAAATTCTGTCGCGGCAAAAGCCGTAAAAGTAAGACCTGTAATAATCAAAGCGATTATCGTAAAGTTCGCAAATGCCTTAAATTTAGCTAGCTCCCGCGTTTTTGTGCGTCTAAAAAGCGGGAGCGATTTAAAGGAGGCGAGCCGTGCACATTAGCGAAGGAGTTTTGAGCGCGCCCGTACTGCTCGCAGGCTGGGCGGTTACGGCGCCTGCGGTAGCGGCGATTTTATGGCGTGCAAGGCAGTCTGAAATCCCCAGGATCGCATGTTTTAGCGCGCTGTTTTTCGTCGCCTCTTTCGTGCACCTGCCCGTGGGTGTCAGCTCCATGCATTTGATGCTAAGCGGGCTCGTGGGCGCGTTTTTGGGCTCGCGAGCGATCTTGGCGATTTTCGTCGCGCTGTTTTTGCAAGGGGTGTTTTTTGGCTTCGGAGGGCTTAGCGTGCTCGGTGTAAATACCGCAGTCATCGGCTTTCCAGCGATTTTGGGCGGGCTCTTTGCCGCCGCCGCCTCAAAAGCGCAAGAGCTAAAAGCGCGTACGCAAAAAATTTATCTATTTTTGGCGGGTTTCGTGCCGATCGTCTGCTCGATGCTGCTTCTTGATCTCGTGCTTTTCATCAGCGGGCGGGAGTTTTTTGCTATCGCGACGCTCATCTCGCTCGAAGGCGCAATTCTAGCTGTTTTGGAAGGGATCATCACCCTTTTTGCGCTTAGCTTTATTGCGAAATTTTACGGCGGACAAAGGCGATGAGAACGCTATTTTTCTTAGCGGTTTTGAGCTCCTTCGCATTTTCGCATGCGCTTCATCTTTTCGCGACGCAAGAGGGCGATAGAGTGGCGATTTATAGCTATTTTTATAAAAATTCTCCCTGCATGGAGTGCGAAGTTTTAATCAGTGCGGACGGGCGCGAAATTTTGCGCACTAGGACCGATAAAGAGGGACTTGCGAGCATACGAATGCCAGCTAAAAATTTTACTATTAAAATTTACGGAGGTGCAGGGCACGGCGCACAGATGGAATTTAGCGCCGAGGACTTTGCGCTGCAGAATTCCGGTGATCCTGAAAATTCCACGCCGCAAAATTCTGACGTTTCTGAAAATCCTGTGCCGCAAAATTTGAACGCCGCTAAAAATTCCGCGTCCGAAGGCAGCGCGCCCGAAAATATTGCGCCGAAAGGCAGTGTGTCTAAAGATAAAATTTCAAGTGCTTCCGAGCCTTTGCAAAATTCCGCCTCGCGAAGCATCTCGCCAAAAGAAAGCCCTAAGAGCGATATTAGGAGCATGGCGTTTCAAAGCCAGTCCGCCGAGGCGCCTAAAATCGCGCTTTGTTTGACCTTGATTTTCGGCTTTTTTGGCTTAATGTGGCTAGCGAAAAGAGCGCGCAAATGAGCCCCGCCGTATCGCTGCTCGCGTTTTTTATCTTCAGCTTCGGCGTCGGACTTAGCGGGCAGCTTTACGCGGCGTTTTTTGCCCCACCGATGCTTCTTTTTGCGCTTAAAATTTCGATTGTGCGTGCGGTCTGCACAAGGCTTGCGGTATTAAATATCTTTGCTATTTTAAGTGCATTAAGCCCCGCCATAGTCGGCAACTACGAGCTTGCAGGCGTGATATTTTTGCGCGCGAATTTGATAATGGCGTTTGCGATTTTGCTATTTTACGGCAAGGATGAATATTTTTTCGCGCGCGGATTTTACGGGCTAGGATTCGGCGAAAAGCTAAGCTCTTTGGTGTATTGCTGCGGGCGATTCGTAAATTTTTTACGCTCGGATCTAGCGAGGCTGCAAGCACTTTTGCGCATGCGCGGATTTGTAGGGACGAGCGGAATTTTTACCTATAAAATTTATGCAAATTTAGTTGGAATTTTAGCGATTTCGGCGCTTGAGCAGGCGAGAAATTTAAGCCTGGTGATGAGCGCGCGAGGGTTTTGCGGTAGGCTATTTTACGAACGTCGCGAGGCTTTAAGCGTCTCGGAAGCCTCGTTTTTGGCATTCGTGCTGGCGTGCGTATTTATTAAAATCGGAGCTATCTTATGAGCTGCTCGCTTAAGGCGCTGGGTTTAAGCGCTAAAAACGGCGAGCGAGAAATTTTTCGCGGCGTAAATTTGAGCGTAGGGCATAAGGAAAAAGTGGCGATCTTGGGCGCAAATGGGCAGGGCAAGACGAGCCTGCTTCAAATTTTAGGCGGCCTAAGGCAATGGGGCGAGGGTGAGATCGAGCTTTTCGGCGAGAAGCTTGAGTGTGTAGAGGATTTTGCAAAATTTCGCCACGAGATCGGGTTTTTATTTCAAAACAGCAACGATCAATTTTTGTGCGCGAGCGTGTTTGAGGACGTCGCATTTAGCCTGCGTGCACAAAATGAGCGGCTAAAACAAGCACGAAATGCGGAGAAAAGGCGTGGAATTTTTTCTAAATTTTTTGGTCGTAAGGCGCAAATTTTAAGGCAGGGCAGCGAAAACGATCATCTAAAAAAGCTTGAAATTTTAAGTGAAGAGCAGATCGAGCGTAAGGTGCTTGAAACGCTGCGGCGCCTGGGAATCGAGCATCTACGCGAGCGGGTGCCCTTTCATCTAAGCGGCGGCGAGAAAAAGCTAGTGGCGCTTGCGGGCGCGCTGGTGTGCGAGCCTAGGATACTGCTACTGGACGAGCCTACGACGGCGCTTGATGAAGCTATGCAGGAGCGTGTGGCGGGGATTTTGGCGGAGCTTGACGTAAGCGAGATCATCGTCTCGCACGATAAAAACTTCATCGATAAAATCGCGGATAAAATCTATTATTTGAAATCAGATGGGCTGTATGAAAGCCCATGATAAAATCATAGATAAATTTATCGTTTAAAATCAGGGAGCTTGTATAAGTTCATAATGGCGACCCTTGCGGGATTTGAACCACGCGTTTTCGCACTGAGAATGCAATGTCCTGAGCCACTAGACGAAAAGGTCAAGAAACCGCATTATAGCGACAAAAACAAAATTTTAGATAAAATACTAAATGTGGTGTCTTAATATGACGGTAAAATTTTTTGGAATTTTAAAAAACGACACAGTGTTTATCGGGCTACGTTATTTAGATTAAAATTTAAAGGTGCGATGGATGTAATTTTAATTTTAGTCAATCGCACTTATTTTTGAGATAAATTTAGGACGTAAGATTTTATAATCTATCTGAATTTATATACAAGGTGAAGCCTAGCCTATCTTTTCCATCGCCTTGTTTTTAAACGCTACGGGATTAGCGATAAATTGGAAGCTAACCGCGGTGCCGCCGGTGCCCCGCACCACTATGGTGCCGAATTTTAAAATTCGCCCCAAGATACTCTGCATTACGGATATGCTTTCGATTTTTTCATATTTTAGCTCCACCGTTTCACGGCTAATAAGACCCTTTTTGCCGATTATACGTTGATTCGTGATAGCGAGCTCGTTTGTTTTTAAAACAATAAACCCGTGAATTAGCGCCGCTATAAAACCGCCAAAGCATATGAATGAAAGTCTATCGTCTTTATTTATGATTCCAACTATCGCGGGAATCAATATGACGATAGCGGAGATAAAAACCGCCCAGTGAATTTTGGCTTTAGCAATCACATTTTCGCTATTTAGAAGGTTAGACTCTACGTAACCCATAAATATCCTTTAAAAGAATTTTAGGCTTAAATTATATCCCCGCCTCATTAATCTTGACTTAAATTTTATGCGGCGGCAGCTCGTGTAATGCGGATTGGGCAATCGGAATTTGTGCGTAAATTTAGATTAAATTTTACTTTGTCGGCTGCGAAATTCAGCGCAAAATTTATGATTAAATTCTGCGCACTAGGCTTTTAAAATTGTAAATTTAGCGCAGCGAAATTGCCCCGCTTGTGGCCTGGCGATCGCCCTATGTCGCATAAATTTTATCAAAGCCCTAAGGCTTAATGAAGCTCGCAGGGTAAATTTATAAATGCGCTAAATTTTATCGCAATACATTTGAAATTTTTAGCGTGCGATATGCAAACTCGCTACGGTTGAAGCTCGTCCGTACGAATATAAAATTCGTTAGCGCAAAGTGCGAAAAAGTGGCTAGCGTGCGCAACGGTGCGAAATTAAAATTTAAGCTTGCTAACCTAAATTTGAAATTTTACAGCTGCCCGCTCTAAAATCCGAGTGCTTTTTGAATCGCGAGCGTCTGCGCTACGACGCGCTCTAGCTGCTGCAGATTTAGCATATTCGGTCCATCCGAAAGCGCGTGGGCGGGATCAGGGTGCGTTTCGTAAAAAAAGCCGTCCACGCCCACGGCCGCCGCCGCTCGCGCAAGATACGGCACGAAACGCGAGTCGCCGCCGCTCGTAGCGCCGATGCTAGGCATCTGCACGCTGTGCGTTGCGTCGAAAATGACCGGCGCAAACTCCCGCATTATCGGCAGCGAGCGCATATCGACGATCAAATTTCCGTAGCCGAATGTGCTGCCGCGCTCGGTGAGCCAAACGCCGTAGCGGCGCGCCAGATCGTGCATGCCTTCGCCGCTTGGTTGCGCTTCGCTTTGTGCGGCACTTATCGAGCCGTCTTGCGCGTTGCAAGTATGAGAGAAGTTTGGTTGCAAGGTGCTTTGCGTTTCGCTTTTGTTATCGCTTTGTGAGGCACAAGGCGTCGCCGTACCTTTAGCGGTACTTTCGGCACCGCTTCCAGCGCCGCAAGTATGAATAAAATTTTGTGTGCCCGATTGTGCACCGCAAGAATTTTGCGCGCCTAGCGCGGAAGAGCCGTCATTCGCACCGTTTCGGGCGCCGCTTTGCACGCCGCAAATTTCGGCATCGCCGGAGCAGGCGCCGTTTTGAGCGGCGTTTGTATCGCCAGATGTTGTGCCGCTTTGCGGGGTATAAGCCCGTGCGCTGCGGGTTTGCAGGACCTTTTCGACGCTGTGTTTCATCGCCTGCGGCGATAAAAACTGGCCTTTTTTGATGTTTACTACCGCTTGCGTGCCGGCTGCGGCGACGAGCAGGTCGGTTTGGCGGCACAAAAACGCGGGTATTTGCAGTACGTCGGCGACGCGTGCGGCGGGCTCCGCCTGGTAGCTCTCGTGGATGTCGGTTAAAATTTTATAGCCGAATTTTTCCTTTACCTCGGTTAAAATTTCGCAGCCGCGCTCAAGCCCCGGGCCGCGGAAGCTTGAGATGCTAGTGCGGTTGGCTTTATCGAAGCTGCTTTTGAAGTAAAATTCCACCCCGCTCATTTCATTAAATTTGCGTAAACTTTCCGCGACTTTCATTATTAGCTCGCGACTTTCGATCACGCAGGGTCCTGCGATCAGTATCATGAAATATCCTTTTTTAAAATTTGCGCGATTTTAGCGAAATTTTACTAACTCTTAATAGGGCTTGCCGAAAAATTTCTCGTAATGCTCGTAAAAGCGCTTGTAGTAAGGGTTTGAGTAGCGCTTGCGCATGCCGTAGTTGTAGCACTCAATCGTGTCTTTTATATTTTTATTTTTGGCGTTCCAGCATTTGCGCAGGATTTTGGCGCATTTGGTGAGATTATACATCGGGTTGAATATATAATCGATTTCATTTTGGCTGAAATTTACGGCGTTTAGCTGTCCAAGCCCCACGTCGATGCTAAATCCGTCCTCGTACAGATACTTGGCGATCTGCACGGCGTAAATTTCGTTTGCCGGTATGATCGTAACGACCCATTTGCTGGAATTTAGGCTGTAGTTGCTCGTCTTGATACGGATATTTTGATTGCGCAGGCCTGCAAAATAATCGGCGTTTGATTTGTTTGTCAAAAAGGAGATCGTGTAGGGCTCGAAGTCGCTTTCGATTTTGACGATGGTGTAGAGGATCTCGGGCTTGACGCCTTCATTTTGCGCTACTGCGGCGATGGCGTTTACGATCTCGTTCGGCGAGTAAGCGGGGGCTTGAAGCGCCAAAAACAGGGCGAAAAGCAACTTTTTCATCTAAATTTACCGAGCCTTTGATAAAATTTTATGTCGCAAGTATAGCACAATTTCAGTCTTTTCATCATTGTTTAAGTGAAAATTAATCGTATTGGATATATAATCACATTTCTTTTTTAAACCCAAACGGTCGCTTAGCTCAGCTGGTAGAGCGCCACCCTTACAAGGTGGATGTCGCAGGTTCGATCCCTACAGCGACCACCATTTTGAAATCCTTGGATTTCATACTTCTTTAGCACTTGCGTTGCGAGTGTGATTTTTGGTGCGACGGTAGTTCAGCTGGTTAGAATGCCGCCCTGTCACGGCGGAGGTCGTGGGTTCGAGCCCCATTCGTCGCGCCACTTCTTACGATGTCTTGCTAGCTCAGTAGGTAGAGCATCTCACTTTTAATGAGGGGGTCGTTGGTTCGAATCCAACGCAGGACACCATCTATCAAATTTTCCCCCTATTTTTAGTTTTTTGATTTTTTTAAAAGCCCTACATTACGGGTTTTTGA